>DATIXD010000371.1:0-3043 GCA_035518875.1 Methylococcaceae bacterium
GCCGCGCCCGCGGTCCCGCCGGTAATCGAAATCCCGACCGTGCCGACGCCTGAACGGCTATTCAGTCGCCTCAGGAGCGGACTCGGCAAAACGCGCACGGGACTTACCGGATTCCTGAGCCAACTGGCGCTGGGCCGGAAGGCCATCGACAAGGCCTTGCTGGAAGACATCGAGGCGCAGCTTCTGATGGCCGACATCGGCGTCGCCGCGACCGGCGAAATCATCGCCGATCTGACCGACGGTCTCGAACGGAGCCAGCTTAACGATGTAGGCGTGCTCACCGGTCGCCTGCGGGAACATTTGTATGAATTGATCGAGCCGTGCAGCCAGCCGCTGCAGATCCCGCGCGAAACCCGGCCCTTCGTGATTCTGGTGGTCGGCGTCAACGGCGTGGGCAAGACCACGACCATCGGCAAGCTGGCCAGGCGTCTTCAGAATCAAGGCCACAGCGTGATGCTCGCCGCCGGCGACACTTTCCGCGCCGCCGCCGTCGAACAGCTTCAGACCTGGGGCGACCGCAACCGGATTCCGGTCATCGCCCAGCATTCCGGCGCGGATTCGGCCTCGGTCATCTTCGACGCCGTGCAGGCCGCGCAGTCCCGCGGCGTGGATGTGTTGATCGCGGACACCGCCGGCCGCCTGCATACCAAATCCAATCTGATGGAAGAGTTGCGCAAGATCAAGCGTATCATTGGCAAACTCGATGAAACCGCGCCTCATGAGGTACTGCTGGTGCTGGACGCAGGCACGGGGCAGAATGCCATCTCCCAGGCCAAGCAGTTCAACGAGGCCGTGGGCTTGACCGGCCTCGCCCTGACCAAGCTGGACGGCACTGCCAAGGGCGGCGTCATTTTCGCACTGGCCAAACAGTTCGGCATCCCTATCCGCTATATCGGCGTCGGCGAGGGCATCGACGACCTGCAGGATTTCGACGCGCGGAAGTTCATCGATGCTATCTTTACCGAATAGGGGCGGATCTGCCCCCGGCCACTGTCTAATCCCTGTCAGACGCTAGCCCGTGCTGCAATTCACCCACGTCTTTAAGCGCTATCCCCAAGGTGGAGAAGCCTTGGTCGGCGTCAACTTCCGACTCGAGCGCGGCGAAATGGCTTTTCTCACCGGGCATTCCGGGGCCGGCAAGAGCACGCTGTTGAAACTGATCCCCATCATCGAGCGCCCGACCCGCGGGCATATCATGCTCGACGGACAGAACCTGAGCCGGTTGCCCGACCGCGATATTCCCTACGTCCGCCGCAAGCTCGGCCTGATTTTCCAAGACTTCCGCCTGCTGCACGACCGGACGGTGTTCGACAACGTGGCGCTGCCCCTGATCATAGCCGGCTTCGGTCAGGCCGAGATCGGACGCCGGGTGCGGGCGGCCCTGGATAAGGTGAGGCTGTTGAACAAGGAGAAGCGCTATCCCATCGGGCTGTCGGGCGGCGAGCAGCAGCGGGTCGGCATCGCCCGGGCCATCGTCCACAAGCCGCCCATCATCCTGGCCGACGAACCCACGGGCAATCTCGATCCGGAACTGTCGGCAGAAATCATGGCGCTGTTTAGCGAGTTCAATCAGGTCGGTGTCACCCTGCTGATCGCGAGCCACGATCTGGCCCTGGTTTCCCGCATGGGCGGCCGGTTGTTGCGCCTGCATCAGGGCAAGCTGATCGAAGGTGGCGAAGAATGAGAGGGCGCCACCATGCCAGCCAATGGGGCCGGGAGTCACGGCCCAGGGCCGAGATTGTCGCCAAGGCTCCGTGGCTCGAGCGGATGCAGAGCTATTTGTTCCTGCATGCACACACCCTGGTGGCCAGTCTCGGCCGGATGTATCGCACGCCATTCGCCACCGGCATGACGATACTGGTCATTGCGATCGCCCTGGCGTTGCCGGCCAGCTTTCATGTCCTGGTGAGTAACGCCCGACAGGCGAGCGGCAGCCTGGAGGCGACCAATCAGATCTCGGTCTTCCTCAAGCCGGAACTGGCCAACGAGGTGGGACGCAAAATCGCGGAAAAGCTGGGGAAACACGCGCAGATCGCGGAGGCGAGCCTGATCACGAAAGAAGCCGGTTTGAAGGACTTCCGAAATTACAGCGGCTTCGGCGAGGCGCTGGAAGCGCTGGATTTTAATCCCCTGCCGGCGGTCATCAGCATCATGCCGAAGGATTCACTGGAGCGTCCGGAAGATGTAGAGAAGCTGCTGGGGGAGCTCAAGGGCATTGCCGAGGTCGATTTCGTCCAGCTGGATACGCAATGGATGCACAAGCTTCACGCCATGCTCGCCATCGCTCAGCGGAGCATCGGCGTATTGGGCGTGCTCCTCAGCCTGGCGGTGCTGTTCATCGTCGGCAACACCATCCGTCTTGAGCTGCAAAACCGGCAGGAGGAAATCGCCGTCACCAAGCTGATGGGAGCCACCGACGGTTTCATCCGCCGGCCGTTCCTCTACGCCGGCTTCTGGTACGGCTGCCTGGGCGGCCTGGTCGCTTGGCTGATAGTCAGTTTCCTGCTGTTGTTGCTGCGCGGGCCGGTGCGGCAGCTGGCCGAGCTTTACGGCGGCCGTTACGAGCTGGCATTCCTTGGCGCCTCCGACAGCGGTTTCCTAATCGCGTTATCCTCGATCCTGGGCATCGTCGGCGCCTTGGCAGTCGTATCCTACCATCTGCGGAAACTGGCGCCGAGCGCAGTTTAGACGCCGGTTCGGCGCTTTCTAAGGCATCCCGCTCACCCAAGCCGGCTTGACAACGAAGCCGGGCATGCCACGCTTTGTTCTGTTAATTCCGAATGACAAGCGCCAACGCCATGCTTCCCAATCATTGTCTTTGTTGTGCCCGCTCTATTCATACCCTCGGTTAAGGATCGCCCACTATGAGCATCTTCTCAAAGGGCGGCCGATATGCAGAGCGCGACCTATGGATTCCGGTGGGAAGTCTGAAAATCGGCATGTTTGTCTCCGCCCTGGATCGATCCTGGCTGGAAACCCCCTTTCCGCTGCAGGGATTCATGATTCGTTCGTTACGGGACATTGAAACCCTGAAGTTGTATTG
>DATIXD010000372.1:0-17296 GCA_035518875.1 Methylococcaceae bacterium
CAGCATCGCCTTGGCCAGCGAAACCCGGGCCTGCTCCCCGGAGGAGAGGAGTCCGCACTTCATGTCACGGTATCTGACCAGGTCAAACCGTTCCAGGAGTTGCTCGATCTTCAACGTGAGGTCGCCGACATGGTAGAGAAGGCCGAATACCTTAAGGTTCTGCCGGACCGTGAGATTGCCTGGGAGAGGGGCGTAGTGGGCGGCAAAGTTGGTTTTCTCCAGAGCCTGGACACGGCGACTGGCAATATCCTCCCCCTCGATGTTTATTGTTCCCACGGTTGGCTCGAGAACGCCGAGGACCATGTTGATAATGGTCGTCTTGCCGGCGCCGTTCGGACCAAGGAGCCCGACGATCTCCCCGCGGCCCACCTGGAAGGAAACGCCGTCCACGGCGACCATCTCTCCGAACACCTTGCGCAGGCCTTTGACTGAAAGCACCGACCGGTGGGAAGAGTTGTCTAAAGAGCTGTTCATGATCACCTCTAAACCGGATTCTCTTATTACATGATACATCCTCCGCTGTCAACCGGCTTTGCTCTCCTCCCAGCCACAGCGATGTATGAGGAAGGTCGTTCATTAAAAAAAGTCGCTGGACCCGTAGCATATTACCTGGTAGGCTAGAGAATATTCAATTCGCGAATCCCGGGCCCAGCCGGTGGGCCTGTAGGGCTTGAAATATCCGGGATAATCGAGAAACCTCCCTTGAAGTGAAGCGCTCTAGGAAAACGAAAAGGAGGCTTCATGGAGGCCCCCAGGTTTTACGGAAAAGGGTATCTTTGCCTAGGCCTTGACTTTGCTAAAGGTGAAAACCGGGATTACCGTCCCAAACTGAAGGAGACTGTAAAGCGATGAACGTTCTCCTGATCAATCCCCCCTCCATAAGTGTCTACTACACCTTCGGCTTCAGCCTCCCTCCCATGGGGCTTCTCTATGTGGCCGCGAGCCTCGAGCAGGCCGGGCACCGGGTCGTGGTCCGCGACCTGGCTGCAGAAGGTGTTGAGGTTACCGATTTGGATTTCAAAAACGCCGATGTGGTCGGGATCTCCAGCGACACGACGCGCATCGAGCGGGCCATGCGCCTTGCCAGGCGGGCCGCCGGGTTTGATCGTCCCGTGATTCTGGGAGGGCCCCATCCCCAGTTCATGCCGGAGGAGATATTTGCCGGCGGTTGGGTAACGGCGATCGTGCGGGGTGAGGGGGAGGTCGTCTTTCCCGATCTTCTCGACGCTCTTGAATCCAGGAGCGAGATTAACCGGGTCAGGGGTGTCATATGCAGGGAAGGCAGACGGATAGTCAACACCCCCGATGCCGCCCCGGTGGATGTGGAGAGCCTTCCCCTGCCGGCCCGGCACCTGATCGATCTGTATCGCTACCGCGCCAGCACCGCGGGTCGTCCGGTAACCCCGGTAGTAACCAGCCGTGGCTGTCCCGGTGCCTGCCACTTCTGCTCCTCTTCCAGCTTTTTCGGCAGGGGATGGCGCTATCGCAGCGCCGAAGCGGTGCTGACCGAACTGGATGAGGTCTATAACCGATACGGTTTCCGGGCGGTGGCGTTCATTGACGACAACTTCACCCTTGCACCGGAGAGGGTGGAGCGGATCGCAGAGGGGATCATCGGGCGCGGATATGATCTCTGCTGGTGGACATTCTCAAGGGTCGACACGATCGTGCGCAACCCATCCATGGTTTCCAGGATGGCTGCCGCCGGCGCCAATATGGTCTACCTGGGGATCGAGAGCGGCAGCGACGACACCTTGAACTCCCTCGGCAAGGAGACGCACGCGTCGGAAGCGTTTCAGGCCTTGGAGATACTTCGGCGCCATGGCATAGAATCCTACGGCAGCTATATCATCGGCAACCTGAATGAGAGTGCTGCCGACGTGGAGAATACCATTGATCTGGCCATACGGCTGAACACGAACATTGCCCAGTTCACCATACTGACCCCCTTCCCCGGCACCAGGCTCTATGAGCAGGTCAGGGAGCGCATCTTCTGCCGGCGCTGGAAGTTCTACGATGCTCTGCACGTGGTGTTCCGCCATCCCCGCATCAACCGTTATTATCTTCAATTCCTTCTTATTAAGGCTTTCGTAAGGTTTTACCGCAGATCACGGGAAGCGATCGCCGGCTTCAGGATGGCTGCCGACAGAAGCAGACTCACTATCCGACGGCTTTTGGCATGCGCGTGGGAGATGATTTTCTAACTCCCCATGGCTGGAAATGGAGGGATTTGATCGATTTTGATTTTTCTCTATTAATCCTATCGATGGCTTTTATAACGCAAGTGCAACCTTAATTATACTCAACCCGACGGGCTGAGTTTACGATTGTTGAACAATCCTTCCAACTCCATCAATCAAACGATGATCCATGATTTTCATTTCGTCTTGGTCTCTGGGACCGCCCCGGTCGAGCGGATTTTGATGACCCTGTCCAGCATGTCGAACCAGAACGGCGCTCCCAGGGAAATCGCCAAGGTAGTCAACAGTAAACCGACGGCTTTGTTTAACCAATCCCAGCTTTCGGGCATTGTTTCCCATCCGAAGCGGATGCCGGTCTGCTGAAGGCTCGCAAGGGTTTTCCTCAGGGTCTCCTCTCCTTTTAAGGCTGCCGTGGCCTGCGGCTGATTGTTCGATGGTCCGCCCCCCCCGCCAACGGAGGATGACGAGTTCTGCCCGAATGTCTGCGGGGGTTGAGTCGCGCTATTCCACTCCTTCCCAGCGTACTCCTTCGCCTGGGTGGCAACCGCGTTCCGGAGCGCCGGATTGCTGGAGAGATCCGCCAGGATCTGGAAGGTATCCGCATTGGTAACGCCTGTGATCAGAAACGCCAGGATGAGAACGATCGCCTGCGATTGCCTCTTGTACCAACCTGAGACCCTTGCCATGGCGTCATCGAACCATTTCTCAATGCTCTCCTGGAATTTTGAAAAGTCGTCCCCAGATAGCCGCAGGAAAACGAGGAGAATCCGCTTCAGTTCCGAGTCGTCGGGGAGGCCGATCACAGCCTTCCTTATCTCAGTCATGGCTGCCGCACCATCCTCCCTGCCGGGCGCGATACCGTCGAGAAATGCATGGGCGAAGATACTGGCAGGGATGAAGGAAGGCTTCCTCTCCCCCCGGTAGAGGCTCTGGACCAGGGGATGATCATAAAGGAGCTTCTCCAGACCGCCTATCTGTTTATCCGCCAGCAGGTTCGTGACTCCCCTGAAAAGGGTCCGCCCCCTCAGCGAGAACATGGATGCTATCGTTTCATTGGCGGCGGTGCAGATGATACTCAGCAGGAGATAGACGAATACCAACCCGACAACGGCATCGAGAACCGCGGAACCGAACATGGGAAACCTCCGTAATCGTAGCGGTCACTTGGCCATTGCCGCAAACTTGCGGCGCAGATCGTTCTTCGGGTCTACCGTGACCTTGCCGTCGGTCGCGGTGGAGATGATCCAGAGCGGCGCGTAGTGATGGCGGATGCCGTGGGGCGCGGCAGCATCGGGGTTCTTCGGAGTGCCGGGCCATTCGATCGTGCCGACCGTGCGGGCCGGGATCAGCCAGTAATCCCCGGTCCGATACGACCCTTTAGGTTGGAATTGGACCTGTACGCCGTTCTCCAGATCGATCCAGTCGGCGTCGGTGGTTCCTTCTGTAACAGGTACTGCGCCGTCGGTCAGGTGAATACCCTCCGTCTCCCGCTGATCCCAGCGTCGAACCTTCTTAGCTACCTTTTCGTCGAACGCCTCGTTCATGGCTAGATAAAGCAGATCTCCTTCAACCTTGACGATCTGATTGAATTTGCCGGGTCTGGCAAGCAGATCGTCTGCATCGCTCGTGATCTCGACCCACTGGCCTGCGGCGAAGCCACGCGCACAACTGACGATCAGGCCGCCATCTTCGGAGTTGCCCAACCACTCGGCAGCGATAGAACCGTTGTCGCGTGACCACTTAAAGCTGGGATGGCCGTCTTTGAGCGTGCCGCCCCCGTGAATCTCCACCCGATAGAGCTGATTCTCCTGACCGCGATACATGGAGTCGGGCGGGATTGTGCACGGATCGGTGTAGGCCTGTCCTGGGTTAAGCCGCACTTTCAATTGACAGGCGGCCTGGTCGTTCCAGGCCTGCACCCACTTCGGCCACTGCTTATTGGCGTCGTCGGGCAGGATACCGGCGGGGATGTCATTGCCGTTTGGCAGCTTGCCGATGACCCTGACCTGCCAGACGACCTTTGTGCGGGTGGCCGTATCCGGACCGCCGAGTGCGACTTCACGGATGGCGCTCTCTTCCAGCGCCGTGATGTGCCGCTCCCATACATCCAGGTAAGTCAGATAAGTCTTTGCCGGCAGCAGGTTGTCCGGTGAGGGGTAGTCCTCCTGGTTGAAGAAGGTGACGTCAGTACGGTCGTTCTCGCACAGAAGGCCGTCAACGTAATAGTGCCCTCCGCCGACCGTGAAATCGGCCGCCTTGGCGGCCAGTGTGAAGCCGCAGCCGGGATCGGGGCCGCCGAACGGTCCGATCAGATCGGCAGCCAGTGCCCGAAGGTAATGAAGCAGGATAGCCGCCTGTTCGTTCCAGTCGGCATCGAGCTGCACCCGGCCCTGTTGCATGAGCACGCGGCTGAAATGCCTGGATCGATCGAAGGTGTTTCTCGTGAAGTCGCCTTTCATACTTATTCCCTCCGTCTGTTATGTCTCAAAAATGATGCCGGCCCCCATGCCAGCCGGTGTGTATTCGTCGAGCCGGGCGCGCAGGTTGGCCTCGCGCTGTGGATTGTAAAGATCGTGGAACGCGCCCATTTCACTCTCATCGTCGGCTCCGCGCTTTATTTCATCGACGCAGGAGTCCGCAAGTTGCCCATAGTCCGGGTTGCCGTAACGCACGCTGTTGAAGAGAGGGCGTATGCGAAAACGCTCCAGCGCTCGCGCGGCATCGATCTCGGCCTGCGTAACGTTCGGGTTCTCCATTCGCAGCCTTTCCGTTATCGCCTGTTCAGCCAGATCGGGCTGGCAGTGGTAGCGCCTCGGGGTACGGCACCCTTTCGGAACGTAACAGAAGCGCATGCAACCGAGTTGGCGTCTCGCGACATTCAGGCAATTGGTGAAAATGCAGTTTTCTGCCAGCCTGATGGCGTGGACCTGCACGATGCCGAACACCGTGCATCGCTGAATGGTAAGCACGGCGTGGGCCACCGGTCGTCCCGGCGCGCCTATCGCCTCCCGTTCGCTGCCCGTTGAGTCGAGCAGGCTGTCGCTGATGCAGATCGGAATCGGTTCGGAATGGACCTGATCCTCGTTCACCTGAATCGATCCCATGATGCTGTGCTCGATTCTTGCCTTCGCGCGGACGTTGAAGAGTTCCAGACTCGGTTCTGCTGGCCGGTGAGGCTCGCAATCGTTGTTCAGCCCCCATCCGGGCACCAACGTGCAATGGCGGACATTCACTTCCGCCGGGCAAAATTCGCCTTCAGTCTGCTCCGCGCTGGAAGCTCTGATCTGCACGGAGCGGCCGGTGATGAGGAGTCCGTCAAGAGTGAAGCGGCTGCCGGGCGCGACATCCGCGCTCAGCGCGTCGGGCATATCGGTTTGCCAGTCGAGCAGGCGAATGACCGGGCGGGTGTGGTTCGCCGCGCGCAGTTGCAGGCTTTGTCCTTGATCCAGCGTGATGTTTATCGGCTCTACGTACACACCGCTGTCGGTTAATTCGATCACCGCATCCTGCGCTTTATCGGTCTGCCATTGACGCAGTGCATCGCCTATGTGCCTGAATCGCTCGTTCTCGCCAACGCGATAGAGCTTAAAGGTTTGCGGCTGGATAATGGGCCGGTCGTATTCACCGCCGCCGATGTCGGCGCTGAATGCATGGTTATAGTAAACGTGCACACTCTTCTTGGGCAGTTGTCCGGGGGGGAAGGTCATGCGTCCCAGCACGGGATCTACGGCCAAGTGATCGCGCGGCGGATAGTATTTCCACTCCGACAGATCGGCGATAATGATCGAGTTTATCGGAACAACTTTGTCCGCCATCCAGATCGCCAAGCTCTTGTCACTGCCGTAGAATGCGGCCGGAGATTTTTCAAAGGGTCGGCGGCGGATGGGTGCGGGCAGATTCAGTTCATCGGCAATGTGGGTCGGGTCGGTTTCGCGTTCGGCTCGGATGAAGAGCTGAGAATCGTTGCCGAGTACACTGAAGGTATAGCAGTGCGGACCGACCTCTTCTACGCAATAGGCCGGTGTGCCGGTGACGGAGTAAGGCTTCAGGCGCCATACGAATACACCGACGCTGGGGATATTGTAGCGGCCGAGCGAAAGAGTTGAATCGATTCGGCGCACGTCGACGGTGTGCGCGATCCGGTCGAACGGCCCGTTGATCAGATCGAGCGCGTCGCTGTCGCTCAGATCGGCGGTGCGTCCGCGCTTTAGATGCCGATGATTCATGTTCTGGGTCCAGCCGAGCAGCTTGAAGAATTCGACGGCGCGGGCGGGCCAGCCGGCTACGTCGTCGGCAAGGGTTTCCAGCAGTGCGAGCGCGCCCTTGCGGCGTCTATTGTGCAGGGTATTTGCGACTTCGCGGCGCGGGATCAGGATCCTGTTGCGCGCGTCGCCCTGGGGCGAGTTGGGATCGCCAGGCTCGCCCGCCTCATGCACGGGGCTATATCCGATCAGATCGCCGATGTAAGGCACTACCCAATCCTGCGCGGTTTCGATGAACCAGTTGTCATAGAGCTCTTCGATATCGCCTTCGACGACGTCCACCTGTTCGGTGATCACACGCAAAAGCGCCCGCAACGGATAACCCTGCTCGGCATCTCGCATTCGATGGATGACGGGGAGTAGGTCATATAATCTATCGGGATTCGTGTTCATGATCCGGTCCTTATGCGGTTGGAGGCCTAAACTATATTTGATTCAATATCAGCGTATCCGGCACGTTTGGCGACAGGATCGCCAGCCGGGCCGGTTGTACCGTGCCGTCGTCCACTCCTGCCGGACCGACCGGAATTCGGGTTGGCGGCTGGCTCTTTTTCGCGTCCGGCAGGCCCTGTTCGTTCTTGCGCTTCTGTAATAGATCACTGATCAACGCCGTTATCTCGTCCGGGGTCAACAGGCGGCGTGACTCGCCATCGGCCTTTTTTTCCGGAATCGTCGCCAACAGATCGCAATCGACGTACGCGACGCCTGGCACCGCCTGCATCGCGCCGACCACTTCGCTGAGGAACAGATCCTGGCCCAGATCGCGCCGTTCGAAACTGAAGGTGTCCAGTAAAGTGGCGCGCAACTGAGTCACGACGTTGTCCCAGGTGTAATCGGGCATGAGGCGGATGTTGGCGCTGACGACGAGCAGCAGCAGCTCGCGCAGATCGACCTGGAACGGTTGATAGGGATCGCCGTTCCCGCGGATCGCAAGCAGCAGGTTGCGGTACAGATCTGAAGCTGTATCTATCGGGATGTCGTCGGCGCCGGCGATAGTCACGTGGACCAGTTCGCGGTACTGCACAGCCAGGCTCGTTGCGGCCGCCTTGCCGATACCGGCGAAGGTGCGGGTGAAATCGGCGTAATCCTGAACCGACACCAATCGGTCAAGCGCCATCACGGCCAGCGGCGCATTCTTGCGGGCCTGGTCGCGGCTTTCCCTGTCGGCCCCGCCTGAGGCGCGCAGCGGATTTATCACGCCCTTCACGCCGAGCGGCCGGGTCATCAACAGGCTGATCTGCTCGGCGTTGACGTTGCCGCCTTTGCCGATGCCGCTGCGATATGCGGCGCGCACGTTTTCCAGGCCGGTGGGCAGACGTGCGCCGTGTTCGCCGTTGCCGAATATCACCGTTGTCTTGGCGTCGTCGTCCGTGCGTGTGATGTATTCGCGATCGGTCGGTTCCAGCCTCGCGAGGGAATCAACTTCATGCCACTGCACATCGTTGACGTACACATTGAGCGTACTTCCCACGCCGTTGGGGGTCGGCGCGGCCATATAGGTCAGCGGCGGCTGGCGCAACGTGAAGGACTGTAGCTTCTGAGCGCCATCGCCGCTCCCCAGCACTTCCCTACGCGTTTCACCATGAGTGGCCTTGACGACGTTGCCGTAAATCGCCACGGAGTCGCGTTTGTAACAGTACTGGAGATTCTTTGCGAACTTGAGGAAGGTGTGCATATTTTCCTCGGGGAGTATGTCGGGATCGTTCTGTTGGCCGGCCGGCATACCGTCTTCGGTCGATATGTCCTGGACGACTTCCGCCAGCATCACCAGCTCGCTGGCCGCCACGCCGGTCACGGGGACGGTGCTGCCGGGATGATCCGGATCGGGCACGGTAATGTCGGTGCGCTCGCCGGAGACGATCAACGATCGGCCCGACTTTAGATCGGTATACCACCCGTCGAGCTCAATCCAGTTGTCCGCGCCGTGGCAGATGTCCTCTTCGATAGGTTCCCCGGCCAGCGCCAGTTCCTCGCTCTGCGCATAAACTGTCGTGTCGCGTAATACCTGGAAGTCCCGATCATAGACGTCTTGCTTGGTGGAAATCACAGCAGCTTCAACATTAAATACCGGTGGTTCTTCCTTGATCGGGGTGATCTTAAGCCACGGGTCAGCCAGGCCCAGGCGCGTGGTTTTGCCGGAAATGCCGTACTCGGCGCGGGCGAGATCGGACTGCACGGTGATTGCCCGAGTGATGACGCAAGGGCGACTGGCCGGTTCAACCTGGACCGTAGGCGGCGACAGGTCGGGAACTGCATCCATATCGACCACTATCCAGCTGTCGGCGACTATCTTGTCGTAGCTGCCGTCGAGGAACAGGGCACCGGCTGATTCGTGACCGACAGTTTCGCTCTCGACGATGGGCCATTCGCCAACCTTCTTTATAACGCCGGTAGTTCTCTCCAATTCCAGGATCTTTTTCGGCGCGGTCTGCCCGAAGGGCGCGGCTTTGGTTCGCAGCGCATACACGCGGACCCTGTTGTCGGGCGTAATCTTGCCCCGCGACAGGGCAGTCGCCAGGGTCTTGCTCAGAGACGGTTGAAAGGTCGTGACGAGCTGTGAGCCGATGTCCGCCTTGGCCGCGAAAGCGGTATTCAGGTCGCGCGGAAGATAGAGCGTGTTGCGCGGCGGCACGGACGCGGGAAGTGTCAGTTTGCCTAAAACGCCCACCACCGGATCGACTTCTTTGCCACTGATTGAGATTGCCCCGGCGCTTGATCCGGCCGGCGGATGACTCAACGTTGTCCCCTCGCCGAAAGCAGCGTCCAATTCCCTGACCAGGGGTTCAAGCCAGTTCCTGACCCGCGCATACTTCACGTCCGATTCGGCCACTGCCAGTTCTTCCTTCAGGCGCGGCAATGTTTCACTGTTGATGAAGTAGGCGACATCGGCGTCAGTGGCCGCTGATGTCGCATGAATCTCCAGGGACTTCAGATATGCCACCACCCGACCGACCATCTCGGATTTGGCTGTGGAGCGCTGGAGACCGGACGTGTCCTGCAACCGCTGCGCCAGGCCCAGCATTCCCTCCTTGAATTTGCCGTCGTTCAACTTTGCCGCGCTCCGCCAATCGGTCAGTGTGACCAGAGTCCGATCGAGCGCCGTATCGGGTTTGACTTCAACCACTCGGAAGAGCTGTGGTTTATTTCCGTCGCCGAAATCGATCAAGAGCGGATCGTTCTCGTTCAGGTTCGTACCGGTCCCTTTCAGGTAGACGCGGTTACCTGTCCCGGAGAGGATTGTCTTTTTGATCTGGGGGCGGGTCTGGCGCGGCTTGAGGTTGTTCCACGCTGCACGCGCCTCCAGGGGATCGCTCGTCTCGAAAGTCTGGGGGTCTTCACCGGGATCGGGCACGCTCTGCGACTTTGCCCCCGCAGGAATGACGACCGGCTCCTTGCTGTTGCTGTCGATGGTGTACGCGAGGAACACGCTGGCCGATACTCCGGGCCGCAGCTCATAGCCGATCAGGTTTGCCAGTTCGAGGATCGAGCGGCGTTCGGTCGCGGTGTTCAGGTAACCTTCGTTGGCAATCCGCTCCTGATAGAACGTCAGCACCGCGCCGAGTATGGCCCAACTGTCGAGCAGGGCGATAGACGGGTCGTCGCCGGCCCTGGTCGTCAAGCGGCGCAGCGGATAGATGCGATCCGTCAGCGGCCTTCCATTCGCGTCCAACCCGTCGCGCGGGATATCGAGATACAGGCTGGACAGGCGTGCTTTCATCGTTTCGAGGAATGTCGCGTGCGTGCCGACCCGATAGGCCAGCGCATTCAATCCGGGCCGATTGGCCGTCTTCAGCGGTGTAATGTTCGTCAGACCTTCACAGCAGCCGCAGGTTTCTTTTTTCATCTTGAACCTCGTATTTCAAAAGCGCAAAGGCATTCCGGGCGAGTATGACGCGGTTGAAGGACGCCTGCTCCGGTTCCCGCGTCATCGTCCACCCATCATCACCAGCTTCAATATTCCCCGCTCGGGGAAACTCGGGTCGTTGTCGAGCTGCGCCACTTCGAGGGGGCCGAGCGGTAGCACGCCGTTCTCCAGCTCACGATTGGGCGGCTCGAACAGTCTGTTGAGCTTCGTCACACGCACGCTCTTTACCCCGGGCACGGCCTGGGCCGCGGCAACGATGCGGCTCAGATACAATCCCTCGCCGAAGGTGAGATTGTCGGGGTGAAAGAAGCCGCGCCGACCGTCGGGCAGCACGCGATTGCCGAACAGATCCGTCAGAGCTGCTCTTACGTGGCCGCGCAGGAAGTGGGGCAGCACGCACACGGTCAGCTCAAGATCGATGGGCACATATCGGGCCGGTTCGACTTCCAGATCGTGCCCCATGCGGCGATAGTGCTGCAGGGTGCGCTCGATACGCTCAAGAAGCTCCGCCGCCGCATTCTCGCTCCCGAACGGATCGATCGCCACATTGGCCTCATACCAGCTCCCCGTCCACGCCAGTACGGCAGCCGCACGCTGTACCCCGGACTTGAATTCGCGCTGTGTGAGCGCGGCATAATCGCCGGTAGTGACGGCGCGCATGAGAACGTCGCGGAACGCCGACGGCGCAAACAGCTTGGCTTCGGCCATCGGTTCAGGATCCGCGCCGCCGCGCGCGGGGAGTGGATTGCTCACCGTCAGGCCGCCGCCCGTAATCATTTTGTGGCGGAATACCAGATGGGTGATCGACTCCGCGCCCACGTTGCCGATCACGCCGTTGCCCACCCGATACGAAGCATGGAAAGCCGAAGCTGCTTCGGGCTGCTGGCCGCATTCGTCGTCGCCGAAACGGAGCCACGCTACCCCATCGTTGTCGATCTCGGCGACGAAGTGCCGATCGTCGGGCCCGCTTCCGAGCAGATCGATCTGCGGAACCCAGCTGAAGTGGCGCCTGGTCAGGTCGCTGATGAGGGCCTGCAACAACCCTGCGTCGGTTGCCGCTGCATTGGCGTAGTCGTCTTTGAGCTTCTGATTGTTGGGATCCTGCTGCAGCGCTTTAGCCAGTTCGGCCTTTGCCGATGCCGCTTCCACATAGTCGGCGAACAATGCCGGAGAAAGTGGCACCCCCCGCGGGTATCGATCGGGATTGAAACCTGCCGCGGACAGGGCATCGATCAAATCGGATCGATCGGTGAGAGCAGCCCACTCGAACAGACAAGAGCCTCCGCTACGCAGCGCCAGGATGCTGGAGAGATACGCTTGCGGTAAGGCCTGGCGCACATCCTGAACGAGCCGGCTCGCCGCCGAAGCGATGTGATCGGCATCGGTGGGCAAAGCCTGCCGGTAGGTAAGCGGTAGGTTGGCGAGACGCGGCCTGAACTTTCCCGCCACAAAGCGTACATCCGATGGATGTCCTTCACAGTCGCAATCAGCCTCGGTGGTGGCCGTCGGCACAATGCCGAGCTCCTCGTACGGCTCGATCGTGAAACCGTGATCGACCAGGATCACGTTTCCGCACGCCACGCTGATATTCTCGTGATACTCACAGCCGTGCCCGGCGTCGGTCATGGCCGACAGGCAGAGAGGGAAGGGTAATGCATCTTCGGATGACCACTCGATCTCGACGATGGGTTGCCCGTTCAACGAATCGATGCCGGCCGTGACCCTGGTCAGCCGCACGACGTGGCGATGGGCGGGATCGGCATCGGCGTCCTGGCCGGACCTGGGGCCGAGCATTTCTTTGAATATAAGGACATCGCCCGCTTTGAGATGCAGTTTGCGCGACGGCGTTTCAGCCGACGCCGCTTGCACTGTTGATGGTATGTCCCAGGCATCGATAAGGGTGGCCGACGTGGCGCCGCGGGGAAGACAGCATTCCCGTTCACCCCATGCATAAAATTTGATTTCACTCTGAAAGGCGTACAGTTCGATCGGTTGATCCGTCATGGCCTCGAATGGTTCATAAGCGCCGGGAGGGACATTTCTCAAATCGTTGATCGACAGAATCGTGCTGTCAATCATGACCATGTCCCGGAGGCTGGTGATGAAATACACCTCGGCTGGATCCAGGGCGTGTTCGCCGGTCCAATCGGTATCTGTAGCAATGCATACCCAGGCGCGGGAATTGCAGCCTTCGTGCAGCACGTAATCCACGAGCCGGGCGTGGCGGCGCACGGAGATGCGCCGGCGTGCGGTGTCAAGATACGCTTCCGTCGACACGGCATCCTGGTAGTAGCTGAGATAGTCCCCCACGTAAGCCAGCAGCTCGACCAAGGTGATGCCGAGATCGGGCACGTGACGCTCCTGCCAGTCGGGCATGATCAGGGCGAGCCTGTCGAGGATCAACTGTCGGAAACTGGCGTAGTCCTTGGCGAGATAGTTGATATCGGGCTCGACCCATTCCGGCGGCGGGCAGGTGTCGGCGGGTGCGCAGTCAAGATCGCCGGGGCAGTTGACCTTGAATGAGAATTCAGCGTGATCGTAGAACGGGTCGATATTTTCGAGGCCAACCAGGCGCAAGGTATAGGTGGAAAAGTCGCCGGCCTTGTTCACACGCACGGTCGCGTAATCGTCGAGCTCGGGATCGGGGTCACGCATTACGTCAAGATCGACCACCTTGACGTCTCTGATACGCCTCCCTCCTTCGACACGCACGTACTGCGTCGCGCCTTTCCTGAGCGGCTGAGGCGCCTTTCCCAGAAAGAAGACGGTCAGCGTCACCTGATCGTCGTCGACTTCTACGTAGTCCAGGCCGTTCAGTTCAGGCCTTGCGCGCACCGCTTCGCGGCGGGCGTCGTCGTTGCATAGGGTTGCAGGTTCCATAGGCTCATACCGTCCGCGTGAAGTGCGCCGTCTCCGTTTGATTGGTGCGGCGCACCACGTATTGGATGTCGATGGTCAATGTGGAATCGACGCTCTGCACGTCGAGATTCTTCAAGTCGAGCACGTCGCCGAGCCAGCGCTGAATCGCGGCCTGCATCGTGAATTGCAGCGTCGCGGCCAGTTCCGGGCTGTTCGGTGCAAATATAAGCTGCATGATGCCGCTGCCAAAGTCGGGCCGATTGACGCGCTCGCCCGGACTGGTGAAGATCAGCTGTTCGAGCATGTCGCGAACGTGATCGTCGTCGTCGGTAAGCGCGGTGCGGCCGCGTCCGTCAAAGTCTAAAGGAAAGTCGATGTTCATGGATCACCCCGATAGATTCTATTCAATTCGGTGACATAGGTTTTGAGGGGCTTGGAACTTTTCCTGAGCAAACAGTCATCTGCCGCCTTCTTACGTTTCATCCAGGATTGCGGTGAATTCAATAGATTACCCATGAAGTTCCATCCTGCACGAAAGCCGGACTTTCTGCTCCGACAAAGCCCCAAGCCCCACAGAGTTTCCGTTAGGACACTTGTTCTACATTGCCGACACCCGCACCTGGGTCATCACTATCATAAGCGGCGTGCCGCTCGGCGCGCAGACGGCCTGGCTGCTCTGCACCAGCAGCGGCTGTCCATTGGAAAGCACGCGCGTCGTGCCGACGATCCACTGTGCTGTCACACACGGGCCATTGGCCGCAGGCGGCGGAGGCAACGCGCACCCCGCAACCAGATACGGCGCAGAGAGTGTGACCGTCGGCATGCCGTTCACCATCACGCGCGGATTGGGAACGGTCGGCTGCGCCTGGCCTGCATGTGAGCACAAGACCGTTGCGCCGACGTGCAGTAAAAAACCGGGCATGCTACACCACCACCAGGGCGCCGTTGTTGATAGTGACCGTCGGACCTATCATCGTGATCATCGCCCCTTTACCGTTGGAAATGTATATGCCGCTGTCGTTCACCACGATCATCGCGCCGGTAGTGCTCTTCAGGACGATGCCGCCCGTTATCGGCGTAGGCGCGGAGTCACTGATCATCACCATGTTTTGCAGCGTCGATTCGATCACGATGCTGTTGCCCGGCGGGATCGGCGGCGGCGCGAGAGCCAAGGCGGGCACTTCGGTGGCATTCCCCCAGAATCCGCCCACCCAGATCGGGTAGTTGGGATCGCCGTGCTCGAATTCGATCCATACGCTGGCGCCGATCTGGGGCACCACGAAGAAGCCTGACTGCTGTCCCGTTACGGGCACGCACGGCAAGGCCCAGGTGCTGGGCAGCAGGCTCAGTACATCCGGCACTTCCGCCATTATCCGCCCTTGCTGCATCGGGTCGAGGTTGTTAATGACCGTGCCTCTATATTTGCCGTAAAATTTTGGACTGCTGTTCGATTCGGTCATGGGACAACCCTCGGGGTCAATGAGATCAGTCCGTCGCGCGAGAGCGTAAAGTTCTGCTTGTATTCGCCCCGTTTGATGCTGTGCGTAACGCTGTTAACATAGTACATCCCATCGTAGGCAAGACCCGCGCCCCTCACACCGACGAGCATCCTCGCCCGCAAGATCTGTCCGTAGCGCAGCACATCGAGCGAACCGTTGGCGCTTATCGCCTCCGCATTGTTCATCAAAAAGCCCAATATGCCGCGCGCCGCTTCGTCGGGCCGTTGCTGGGCCACGTCACTGGCGAATTCCACCTTGGCGGGCGGAGTCGGCCGAGCGCCCAAGGGGGGCTTGAAGGCATTGATATTGGGGAGAGGAATCGGGATCGGGATCTTCTTCGTGAACGGATCGAGCACGATATAGATGCGTACCTTCTTCGCCAGGCCGTCGAGCGAAAAGCTCATCGATTCAACGTTGCTGTTCGCGTCCATGTTGATAGACAGCGCGGCCTGAGGAATCGGCAGACTCACGTCGGGCCCGAAGTAGGCGATGCTCGTGCCGGGCGCGGGGCCCGGATCGACGACAAAGATATAGCCACAGCGCTGCGCCAGGCCCCGAATGTATTCGCGATCGGTAGACATCGTTTGCGACTCGATGCGCTCCGTCGGGATGTCGACGACGGTCAGGATCGGCGGGATGACCAGAGGGATAACGCCGAAGGCCGCATACGGCGCAAGCGCCAGCATGACTTTGCCGACATCGGGGATGGCCGGATAGGGCCGCACGATCTGGATCACGTCCATCAGCACGCTGAGGTCCTCCCCCGTGACGGTGATCTTCGATTGACCCGGTTCGCTGCTGGGTGCGACCTCCTGCCGTGTGACGATGCCGTCCATGAGCACGTTGGGAAAGCCGTTCAACGTGACGATGATGATCACGCGCGTGACGATCGGATCGAGATATCCGACCGGCAGCATCGTCGTCAGCAGCGGCGAGTTTTTGCCGGCGGCAAAGGTCAGCTGAAAGCCGCTGCGCTCTTTGTCGTGATTTACCTGCACGCTGTCAAGCGCGTCCACGACGAATTGTGGCGCGGGAACCGGCACCGCCGGGCCTATCAGCAGCGTGAGATGGATTCCTTTAAGCATTCGGCGTCCCCGGTATCCCTTCCGGCAAGGTGATCCTCAAACGGCGGCCGATCGTCTCGGTCAATTCATCGGGCCGCATCGCGGCGTTCGCGTCGCAGATGCGCCAGAACTGCTCCGGGTCTCCCAGATACCTTGCCGTGATGTTGTCCAGACGATCTCCTTGGGCGACGACATGCTCCTGCAGCAACGCGAAGCGATCCGGCTGGGGCAGAAATCGCCGTCGAACGTAGATGATGCTCGCGCCGTCGGGCGTTTCCAGCGTTGCTGTATCCAGGCCGTAATAGCGGCTGGTCGGCGGAAAGTGATTGACCTTCAGCCCGTCGCGCTGCAAAAGGGCCTGCAGGGCCTGATTGGGATCGATCATGGAATGCCTCCAATGCCCAGCGTACCGAACACGGAGTTCGGGCTTTGCGTGGCCAGCTGTTCCTTGCCGCGCAGATAGGTCATGAACAGGTTGCCCCCTTTGTGATCGAAAGTCAGATCGTCCACGCTCAGCACCCGCATCCCCAGGCTCACCTTGGCGCGGATCGGATTCAGATTCACGTCGAAGGCCTCCTCGGTGATGCTGAATTCTGTCAGTCGCACCGGCAAGATCCGGTTCCTGCTCCAGATGAACAGGGAGAGCGGCGCTTCCATCGCTACGATCTCCAGCGTGCCGGCCTGGGCCAGCAGATTATTTGACGACAGTTGATCGCTGGTCGGATAGACGATCAATTCGAGGGCAGCCAACTGCGGATGCAGGCCGACCTGGGTCGCCTGTCCGTCGGCCAGTTCCAGCTGGTCTGTCGCGTCGATCTCGGCATCGACCTTGAGCGTTTCGACGGGCGGGCCTTTCAGGCGCAGCGCTTCAGACCTGTCACCCGTCTCGCCGCCGACCCCCTTGATCTGAAAGGTGCGGTTGAGGGTGTCGGGGTTGTATTGCAGCGCGATAATGCGTTTGACCGCCGCAGTCTGTGGATCGATCAGCACTATGCCGCCTTTGAGAAGTTTAGGTGAACCCGGGAATGTGGTCATGGCTCGTTTAGATCCTTTATTCGTTCATCTTCCGCCGCAGGCGCTGCTCCCGCCTGTCTCAGGGTGGCGAGAGATCGGAGTCGGCAACAATGCCCTCGTCGAGAGAGACGATCTCGCGGATGTAGTAGTGGGCAGCATTTCTTGCATCATGGACATGGCTGAATAGAAGATAAGGAGGCGAAACCACCTGCGTGACTTCGTTCCTGCAGAGGCCCCCCTGTAACTCCTCTTCCAGGAATCCGTGGTATTCAGTGGCAGGCCTGCCGAGACGGGTGACCCGCCCGCGCGGTTCCAGCTGTTCGTCTAACCCGCCGACGATGATCTGCCCGGCAGCGGGTGCCAGAGTTTCCGCTTCAATGGGCCACGGGTCCAGACCCCTGCGGTAGACCAGTCCTTTACCTGTCGCCAGGTCTCCGTAAAGATCGGTTACGCCCGTGCTCGAATCATATGATTGTGACCAGACGTCCATGATATCTTCCATAGTTGCAGGGGCCTCCCCCAAGCCACGGGA
>DATIXD010000373.1:0-9628 GCA_035518875.1 Methylococcaceae bacterium
GGGTGTCCTTTCTTTTGGTTCCTTTTCTTTGGACAAGCAAAGAAAAGGAACCCGCCCGTGGGTGCGGCAACCCACATTCCAATAAGCCTTCGCGAAGCGATTCATTGTTTGATTACAGCGTTAACGTGCGACTCAACCGCCTTCTTAACCCATCGGCCGAGCGCGTCTGCCGCATCGTTCGACCAACCGCGAGACAGGTGAAACACAGAGATGACTTGAGCATCGGTTTGCTTTCCGTGAATATGATCCTCAGCATCATTCCCGTGCGTGATGATGACTTTCGGCCGGATAGTGGCAAGAAGGAAGTCAAAGGGAGCCGTCAGCCGCTGCCTGCAGGCAAGGTCCGCGGCCTGTTCCGACGGTGCGGCATACAAATTGGTTTCCAAGCACTGGATGGGATCGGCTGCTGCAACGATGCGTTCAAGGACTCTCCGAGTATTACTGAGCGCGTTCCGACGCTTCTGGTCTGGCCTGAGCGGTCGCAGGCGTCGCTCCTCACGATATGCGTCGAGCCACTTCGACTTGAGAAACCCATAGCCGGGACGCCAAAACTGCCAAAAGTCGGCAGTGAGCGTTGTGGCTGGATTGAAGCCGACAATGAAAGCGTCGCAACGAAGGGGGGAACCCTCGCAAACGAACGGACGCAAATCGGTTGGCCTACCAATGAGACCAAGAAGCTCTGACTCGAAGCTGTCTATCGAATTCATAGGGTGAGCGCAGCTAGAATCGCTTAATTCTCAATAATCTTCACCCGCGGCGTGACACTACAAAGCAACACATAAGGAATAGTCGACGCATGCCTCGCAATCTCCTCCACCGGCAAACCCTCCCCCCACAAAGTCACCGAATCGCCGACTTCAGCCTCCGGACAGTCGGTCAAATCCAGCGTGATCATGTCCATGGATACCCGGCCGATCAGCGGTACGCGGCGCTCCCGCACTAGCACCGGGGTACCGGAACGGGCGTGGCGGGGATAGCCGTCGCCGTAGCCGATGGCGGCGATGCCGAGGCGGGTGGGATGGGGGCAAATCCAGTCACCGCCGTAACCGATGGCGTCGCCGACTTTCAAATGTTTGATGGCGATCAGCCGGGTGCGCAGGGTCATCACCGGTTTGAGGCCGTCTTCCCACGCCGTCCGGTGGGGGAACGGCGAGACCCCGTAAAGGGCGATGCCGGGACGGACCCATTCGGCCTGAGCATTCTCCCAGGCCAGCAATCCCGCCGAATTGGCGATGCTACGCTCGCCCGGCAGTGACTCGACCCTGGATTGAAACAGCTCCAGCTGGCGCCCAGTCACCGGATCGCTCAGCACATCGGCATTGGCCAAATGAGTCATCAGGGCAATGGGCTCCTTGACTTGGCGGCACCGGCTCAGGCGCCGGTAACAAGGCTCGAATTCTTCCTCGCTCAGGCCCAGGCGATGCATGCCGGTGTCGAGTTTCAGCCACACCGAGACCGGCTTTTCCAAAGCGGTCGATTCCAACAGTTCGACCTGCAACACCGAATGAATCACCGGTTCCAGCTCGTAGCGGGCGTGCAGCTCCAGTTCCTCGCGGCGGATGAAGCCCTGCAGGACGGCGATGCGCTGCCGGACACCCGCCTCCCGCAACACCATGCCCTCGTCGACCCGGGCGACGGCGAAGGCATCCGCATCCGCCAGCGCGCGGGCGTAACGGATCAGGCCGTGACCATAGGCATTGGCCTTGATGACCGCCATGATCTTGGAGCGCGGGGCGCGGGCGCGCACTCGGGCAAAATTGTGCGAGATGGCCGCCATGTCGAGCATGGCGTGAGCAGCCGGCATCATGCTCAATAGCCCTCGTCGGAATAAGGATCGGAAATGAAATTCTCAAACCGCGTGTACTGGCCCAGGAAGGTGAGGCGGCAGGTGCCGATGGGGCCGTTGCGCTGCTTGGCGATGATGATTTCCGCCGTGCCCTTGTCGGCGCTGTCGGGGTGATAGACCTCATCGCGGTAGATGAACACGATCAAATCGGCGTCCTGCTCGATTGAGCCCGATTCGCGCAGATCCGAAGGCACCGGGCGCTTGTTGGGCCGCTGCTCCAGGTTGCGGTTGAGCTGGGATAGAGCGATGACCGGCACGTTCAACTCCTTGGCCAGGGCCTTTAGGGAGCGCGAGATTTCGGAAATCTCGGCGACGCGGTTCTCGCCTCCGCCTGCGGTCTGCATGAGCTGAAGATAGTCCAACACCACCAGGCCCAACTGTCCGTGCTCTCGGGTCAGACGCCGACAACGAGCCCGCACCTCGGTTGGCGAAAGCGCCGCCGTGTCGTCGATGAACAGCTGAGTCTCCGCCAGGATGTTGATCGCCGAAGTCATACGCGGCCATTCATCGTCCTCCAGCTTGCCGGTGCGGACCCGATGCTGATCGATGCGGCCCAGGGAGGACATCATGCGCATGGCAAGCTGCTCGCCCGGCATCTCCATGCTGAACACCGCCACCGGCAGCTGTTCCTTGATCGCCACATGTTCGGCGATGTTCATCGCGAAGGTGGTTTTGCCCATCGAAGGCCGGCCGGCAACGATGATGAGATCCGACGCCTGCAGGCCTGAGGTCATGTCGTCAAAATCGGTGAAACCGGTGCTTGCGCCGGTGATGTGGCCTTCTTTGTGGAACAGGGTCTCGATGCGGTCGACGGCAGCGGCCAGCAGCATCTTGATCGGTTGGAAGCCGCTGCCGCTCTTCCGGCGTTGGTCGGCGATCTGGAAGACTTTCTGTTCGGCCGCCTCCACCAGATGGGCCAGCTCGCGTCCTTCTGGACGATAGGCGGAGTCGGCGATTTCCCCGCCCACATGGATGAGCTGCCGTAGCACCGAGCGTTCGCGCACAATGTCGGCATAAGCGGCGATATTCGCCGCGCTGGGCGTCTCCTTGGCCATCGAACCGAGATAGGCCAGGCCGCCGGCGTCTTCCAGCCAGCCGAATTTTTCCAGTACCTCGGACAGCGTGATTACGTCGAACGGCGACTGCTTTTCCGCCAGCGCCCGGATGGCGCGAAAAATCAGTTGGTGATCGCGGCGGTAAAAATCCTCTTCGCCGATGCGATCGGCCACCACATCCCAAGTCTGGTTGTCCAGCATCAGACCGCCTAATACCGACTGCTCGGCTTGCACCGAATAGGGCGGGATCTTCAGTGCCTCGACCTTGTTGTCCGCGAAACGGGCTAATTCAGACATGAAACCGGTGCCTACACATTGCGTATGGTTTGGATGATATCAGTAGTCGAGTAGCCGTCGACGTAACCGAGCAGCTTCACTTCCCCGCCGTTGGCCAGCACGCAGTCGTGGCCGGCGATCTCGGCGACGCTGCGGTAGTCGCCGCCCTTGACCAGGACATCCGGCAGGATTCGGCAGATCATTTCCCTGGGCGTGTCTTCCTCGAAAGCGAGCACCCAGTCGACGCATTCCAACGCCGCCAGCATGGCCAGGCGATGATCCAGGGCGTTAATCGGCCGGCCCGATCCTTTCAGCCGCCTCACCGACGCGTCGCTGTTGACCAGTACGATCAGGCGGTCGCCCAAGGTTTTCGCCTGCTGGAGGTAATGGATATGGCCGGGATGGAGGATGTCGAAGCAGCCGTTGGTCAGGACGATTTTCTCCCCGACCCGGCGCACGGACGCGAGCTCCGCCAGGAGATCGTCGAGGCCGATCACGCCCCGACGATGGGCACGCTGGCCGTGTAAGGCGTCATCCAATTCCTCGACGCTGACGCTGGCCGTACCCAGCTTACCCACCACGATGCCCGCAGCCAGGTTGGCGAGCGCGGTGGCCTCGTGAACCGGCTTGCCCGCCGCCAAGCTGGCCGCCAGCACCGAAATCACCGTGTCGCCGGCGCCGGTAACATCGAACACTTCCTTGGCGCGGGCAGGCATATGCAAGGCAGCTTCGTCCCGGCGCAACAGGCTCATGCCGTGCTCGCCGCGGGTGACGAGCAGGGCCGCCAGATCCAGGCTCTCCAGGAGCTTGCGGCCATTGGCCTCCAGCTCCGCCTCGCCCGGCGAGGCGCCGGCGACGGATTCGAACTCGCCCAGGTTGGGGGTGATCAGGTCGGCATGGCGATATTTGCCGAAATCGGCTCCCTTGGGATCCACCAGCACGAGTTTGCCGGCAGCCCGACCGAGGGCGATCATCTCGCTCACCGGGCTCAGGGTGCCCTTGCCATAATCGGACAGTACGACCACATCGGCGTCGGTCAGGCGTCGCTTGAAGGCTTCCAACAGCGGCGCCGGGTCGACCGCATGGAACCCTTCCTCGAAATCCAGCCGGATCAATTGCTGATGCCGGCTGATGACCCGCAGCTTGGTGATCGTCGGCAACCGGTCTATGCGCTTGATCTCGCAATGGATGCCCGCCCCCTCCAGGAGACCGATCAGGGAATCCGCCGCCTCATCCCGGCCACAGTAGCCCATAACACTGACTCGGGCGCCTAAAGCGGCGATGTTCAGCGCCACGTTGCCGGCCCCGCCTGCCCGTTCCTCGCCCCCCTGCACCAGAACGACCGGAACCGGCGCTTCCGGGGAGATGCGTGTAGCGCCTCCATGCCAATAACGATCCAGCATCAAATCGCCGGCGACCAGTACATGGGCGGAATTGAAATCGGGAAGCAGCATCGAGGGATAGTTGACATCAGGGTGCTTAGCATAACACAGCGGCGGTAGCGCGGGATTCGCTCGGCGGGAACACAGCGGAAAATCGCGCCAATCTCGACCAGGGTATTCCCGTCCGGTACGGACATGTAGTCCGAGCCGGCGGATATGTTACCATCCGCATCGAACGGCAATCTCACAGAAGAAAAACAGCGGGCCCGACAACCTGCCTTTCCGCCGAAAATTGCGGTTGTCATTCCCCATAATTTAGGAGGACAGACCGATGTTCAAAATAAGAACCGACACTTTCATCGCTCATCCCGTCCACACCAGCGCTTTTGTAATCGATTTCGCAGTCCTGGTTTTCCTGCCCATGGTTCGTCCTCCCGTGGTGCTGGCCATAATCTTGCTAAGCATTTTGGTGTATCTCTCGATGTTTTTCGGCGCCAAATTCGCGGTTTCTGAGCACACCGACTAGTAGGCAGCGTGGGTTGGGCGAAGCCGCAACCGCAGAACCGTCCACTATGCCCGCACCGCCCTTACCACCGCCGGGCCTCTTGCGTCGTTTGGGGGCGCTGATTTACGACGCCTTGTTGCTGGCAGGGATATGGTTCGTCGCCACCGCGCTGCTGTTGCCGCTGCGCGGCGGCGAGGCTTTCAGGCCTAACCAGCCGGCTTACAGCGCCTATCTGTTGGGTGTGGGATTCGTATTTTACGGCTGGTTCTGGACGCACGGCGGACAAACCCTGGGGATGCGCGCTTGGAAGATCCGACTACGTGCCGCCGGCGGCGAAACGGTCAGCTGGACACAGGCGGCGGTTCGCTTCCTGGCGGCGCTACTCTCCCTAAGTCTGTTCGGGCTGGGCTATTGGTGGGCGTTGTGGGATTCCCAAAAGCGCTGCTGGCACGATGTGATTTCCGGCACTCGTCTGGTTTGGCAGAATAAACGCATTCCCTCAACGCAGTCTGGCGATAACGGTTGATGCGGCAAGAAATACCAAGAGAGTGGGAAGGGCGGCGGCCAGGATAGGATTCATCTCGTAAACGAGCCCGAAGTGTCCAAATATCTGGTCAAATACATAAAAGCCCAGACCAAAGGTGACGCCCACGATGATGCGCTGCCCCAGGCTGGTCTCGCGGCGCAAAGTCAGCACGAAGGGTGTCGCCACCAGTAACATGACCAGGGTAAGGAAGGGATTGACGATCCGACGCCAGAATGCCAGTTCCACGGGAAGCGATTTCTGGGCATTGTCCCGCAAATAGGTCATGTATTTCGCCAATTCATACGCTGACAGATTTTCTGGCTTGACCACAAAGACATTCAGCAGATCCGGCGCTAGGATGGATGACCAATCCGCTTTGGCCTTCGCTTCGGCCACGACTCTGTCATTATCGACATGGCTAAGCTTGAGATTGTCCAGATCCCAACGCTCGCCATCGTAAACCGCCTTTTCCGCATGGGTGACGAGCTTAAGACGCCGATTTTCGTCCAGCTCGAAAATGCTGATATCGCCCAATACACCCCGCTCTTGAATCTGGCGTATGTTGATGTAGATATTGCCGTCCCGCACCCAGAACCCGTACTTCGTGCTCGAGGCGATCTGTTGTTTCAACGCGGTGGCCTTCAGCATTTGGGCAGCACGTTCCGAGGCGGGAGCGACATATTCACCGATTACGCTGGAAATCAGAACCAGGATCAGGCCCGCCCGTAGCACCCCCCAGATGATCCGGAACTTGGACGCACCGGCGGCCTGCATGGCGACCAGTTCCCGATTGTTTCCTAAGGTGCCCAGCGTGACGAGGCTACCCAGCAGCGCGGCCGAAGGCATCAGTTCATAAAAATCGCGCGGCGAGCCAAGCGCCAGATACTCGAAGATTTTCGCTAGGCCGTAATCGCCCTCCATATCCCGCATTTCATCGGTGAAAGTGAAGAAGTCCAGCAGGGCCAGTAGCACCAATGCCGCGAGCAGCGAGCCCTTCAACACTTCACGGGCAATGTAGGCGTTGAGCACTCTCAAGGCCGCACCTTGGTCCTAAGCACCTGCCAAATCCATATGGGGCCGGTGGCTCTCAACAAGAAGAACAGGGTCACGGCCAACATGACGCAGTAAACCCCCGAATAGCTGAGCCAGAGCGGAATCCGCTGGGTCATGAGCAGGCCTTGTGAAATGCGCTGTAGATTCTCGTAGGTCAGATAAATCAAGAAAGCGGTCAGCACGTTGCCAAACACGCCACCGCGCGGTGCCACGCGGGAAAGCGGGATCGCCAATAAGCTCAGAACCAGCGCGCCCAAAGGGATGGCCAAGCGTCGCTGCAACTCAGCCAACTCGCGGGGCGTCTTCGATTGCCATAAGACCATGCTGGGCTCCGCCTCGCGCTTGAGCGCGGCCTCTTCGCTGTCGTCCTCGTCGATTTTGACCGCATAATCCTCAAACTCGCTGATAATGAAATTGGCCTGACCCGGCGTACCCTGGTAACGCTGACCGAAATCCAACACGACAAAATGCTCGCCGGTCTTGGTTTCCTTGAGATGACCGCTCTTGGCGATGATCACACCGGATTGTTCGCCCTGGCGGCTCTGCACGAAAATGTTGGTCATGGTGCCGTCCGTCTCTGACATCGCCTCAGTGTAGAGCACCACATCGCCCCGACTGAATTCGTTGAAACGGCCCGGCTTGATGCCGCGAAGGTCGGCGGTCTTTTCGTCCTTTCTCATGAGTTCCTGCACCTGCTGCTCCGACCAGGGCATCACCTGCAAGGCCAGATAAGCCGCGAGCAGGCTAAGCGGGACCACCGTATAGGAAATAGCGCGATAAAGCCGGCTGAGGCCAACGCCGCTGGAAGCCAGGACCGACATTTCCTGGTCTCGGTACATCCGGCCGAATACCATCAGGATGCCTAGAAACAAGGCGGCGGGCAGCAGGATTATGAGGGCCGACAGGGTCTTCAGGCCGAGCAGCACGAATAAGGTATCGCCCGCTACCTCGCCTTCGATGGCCTTGGTTAGGATGCTCAGGAATTTGCGGCTAACGATGATCGTCACCAGAACCGCCAACACTGAAGTGACCGTCTTGACGAGTTCTAGCGTTACCATGCGGTCGAGAACCGGCAACAGTGACCAGCGCGAAGAAGAGGACGGTTTAAATGCAAGGGAATTCATAATAAGCTTTGCGGTTCTAATGACCCGCCCGAATCACTGAAAAAACTGACGGATAATAGCATGGACTACTCCATAAAATGCGACTCCCCGGAAAAGCTCGCCAGCGACTGCCTGATTCTCGGCTTCTACCAAAAGCGTAAATTGAGCGCGACTGCAGCCGCCGTGGATGAAATGCTGGGCGGCCTGATCACCCGTCTGCTCAAGCGCGACGATATCGAAGGCAAGGCCGGCGACGCGCTGCTGATCAACAATGTGCCGCAAGGCAAGATCGAGCGCCTGCTCCTTCTGGGCCTCGGCAAAAAGGAAGAACTCAATAGTGCTGCTTACCGCAAGGCGCTAGGCGTTGCGGTCAAGACCTTGAAGGATACGGGCGCGAAAACCGCGGTCAGCTCGCTCCATGAAGCCGACGTCAAGGACCAGGACCTGACCTGGAAAGTTCGCCAGACGATCGAAGTCTTCGAAAATGGCCTGTACAA
Organism: Methylococcaceae bacterium; assembly: GCA_035518875.1. Classification (GTDB taxonomy): domain Bacteria; phylum Pseudomonadota; class Gammaproteobacteria; order Methylococcales; family Methylococcaceae; genus DATIXD01. The sequence continues at coordinate 8,244 of DATIXD010000373.1, forward strand.
GTTCACCCAGATGAAAAAGGAAGGCGACAACAACAAGCCGCCGCGGCTCGCCAAGTTACACTTCTTGCTCGAACACGAGGACGACAGCGCGGCTGCCGAAACCGGCCTCAAACAGGGCCAGGCGATCGCCGGTGGCATGCGGCTGAGTCGGGACATGGCCAATCTGCCGGGCAACATCTGCACCCCGTCCTATCTGGCGGAACAGGCGGAAAAACTGGGCAAGGCCCACAAGAGGGTCAAGGTCAAGATACTCGATGAAGCCGACCTGGAAGAGCTCGGCATGGGTTCGTTCCTGTCCGTCTCGAAGGGCAGTCGCCAGCCCGCCAAGCTGATCGTCATGGAATATCAAGGCGCATCCGCCAAGACCAAGCCTATCGTCCTGATCGGCAAGGGATTGACCTTCGATGCTGGCGGCATTTCGCTCAAGCCCGCGGCCAACATGGACGAGATGAAGTACGACATGTGCGGCGGCGCCAGCGTGATCGGCGCCCTCCAGGTGGCGGCGGAACTGGCCCTGCCGGTCAATGTGGTGGGTCTGGTGCCGGCGTCTGAGAATTTGCCTGACGGCAACGCCAACAAGCCGGGAGACATCGTCACCAGCATGTCGGGCATGACGATCGAGATACTCAACACCGACGCCGAGGGACGTCTTTTGCTTTGCGACGCGCTGACCTACGCCAAACGCTACGAGCCCGCCGCCGTGATCGACGTGGCGACGCTCACCGGCGCCTGCATCGTGGCGCTGGGCCGGCATCCGAGCGGTCTCATGAGCAACGACGAAGAGCTTTGTCAGGCGCTGATCGGGGCCGGCGAAAAATCCTGCGACCGCCTCTGGCGTCTGCCGCTGTGGGACGAATACCAGGAGCAGCTGAAATCGAACTTCGCCGATATCGCCAACATCGGCGGACCGGACGGCGGCACGATCACGGCCGGGTGCTTCCTTTCCCGCTTCGCCAAGGACTTCAAGTGGGCGCATGTCGACATCGCCGGCACCGCCTGGAAGACCGGAACAGAAAAAGGCGCGACGGGGCGTCCGGTACCGCTGCTGTCCCAGTACCTCATCGACCAGGCGCAATGACCCGCATCGATTTTTACGTACTGCCCACCTCGGATGCCCAGAACCGGCGGTTGCTGGCCTGCCGGTTGGCCGAAAAGGCCTACCGGCAGGGCATGAAGACCTACCTTCACACCGCCTCGGAGGAGGAAGACCGGATCATGGACGATCTGCTGTGGACCTTTCGCCAAGGAAGCTTCGTTCCCCACGAACGGGAAACGGTGCCCGAAGCGCAGCGCCAGGATGTCGCCGTGGTGATTGGGCACACGGCGCCACCGGACGACATCCGGGACCTTTTCATCAATCTGAGCCAAGAAACGCCCCGATCGTT
>DATIXD010000374.1:0-5359 GCA_035518875.1 Methylococcaceae bacterium
TTCGCGTGATTGCACCCGCCCTGCACAAGGACAGCGAACGGGCTTACATTCTGGAAATTCTGCTGCAAAAGCACCAGGGGATCAAACGGGTTCGGGCGGTTCCGGATATCGCCTCGGTGGTCGTCTACTTCGATCCACACAAACTGCCGGAAGCGAACCTGCTGACTTTTGTAGATACTATTCTCGGCAATCTCGGCCGGAAAAAGTCTGGCGTTTCCCCGCTCTGTACGGTAGACGCGTCCGCTGAGATCGATCCCAGCCTGCCCGAGCAGGAAATCAATCTGGCCATTGAAGGCATGACCTGCGCATCCTGTGCGCTGTTGATCGAAATGCTGTTGACGCGCGATCCGCGCGTTCATTCGGCCAGCGTCAATTATGCCACCGAAACCGCTTCGGTCCGCGGCAAAATCGCCAAGGATCAGTTATTTTCCGCCATTGGCAGCATGGGCTACCGGGCGCAGGCCCTGGATACGCTGACCCAGCGCAAGCTGTTGATTGCCAAGGAGCGGCAGAGGCTCGCCATGGCGCGGCGGCGGGCGTTCTGGGCGAACCTGCTCAGTCTTCCTGCCGTGGTGATCGCCATGGCCATGCGGCCTTCCCGCTGGCTGCACTGGCTGCAGTTCGCTCTGACCCTGCCTGTCGTGTTCTGGGCCGGCAGACCCATTTTCGAGAAGGCTTGGGCGCTTGCGAAATACCGCGCGGCAAACATGGATACGCTGGTGGCCCTGGGTGTCGGCGCGGCCTACACGTACAGCGTCGGTGCGCTGCTATTGCGTAAACGCGAGCTTTATTTCGAGGCGGCGGCGGGCATCATCGCTTTCGTTCTGCTCGGGCGCTATCTGGAGGAAAGAGCCCGCGGCAAGGCCCACGAAGCCATCCGCCGGCTGATCGACCTGCAACCGCAAACCGCCACCTTATTGCGGGATGGAGAGGAGATCACGGTGAATATCGACGATGTCGTGGTCGGCGATACGCTGCTGGTTCGGCCGGGCGAAAAGGTGCCGACCGACGGCGAAGTCATCGACGGGCTGTCCACGGTCGACGAATCGCTGGTTACCGGCGAAAGCCTCCCCGTCGTCAAGGAAGTCGGCCATAAGCTGATCGGCGGTTGCGTCAACGGCTCCGGTGCCCTTCGGATGCGCGTCACCGCAGTCGGCGCCGATACCGTTCTTGCCGGCATCATCCACATGGTGGATCGAGCCCAGGCCAGCAAGTTGCCGATCCAGAAGATGGTGGATCGAGTCTCTGCCGTGTTCGTGCCCTCGGTCATGGCGATCTCCGGACTGACCCTGGCCGGTTGGTTGGCAGCGGGCGCGCGCGCCACCGGCGCTTTCGCCAACGCCATCACCGTTCTGTTGATTGCCTGTCCTTGCGCACTGGGGCTGGCAACCCCGGCGGCGATCATGGTCGGTACCGGGCAGTCGGCTCGCCGCGGCATCTTCATCCGTAACGGCGAAAGCCTGGAAATGGCCTCCAAGCTGAGCGTCATCGTCTTCGACAAAACCGGCACCATCACCGAGGGCAAGCCCTGGGTCACCGACCTGATCAATCTTTCCAAGCACAAGGACGCGCGACTCCTTTCCTTGGCTGCTTCCGCGGAAGTCAACTCAGAGCATTTCCTCGGCAAGGCGATCGTCGCCAAGGCACGCGAGGAGGGTGCACCGATCAGAGCGTCCAAGGCATTTACCAGCATGGCGGGGCGAGGCATTCACGCACGAGTGGCAAGGCATGAAGTGTTAGTGGGCAATCAGGGTTGGCTGAATGAGCAAGGCATCCAGCTCGAACCCTTACTGGAACACGCCGCCGGGCTGGCCGCCGAGGGAAAGACGCCGGTGTTTCTGGCATTGGATGGCACGGCCGCCGCGGTATTCGGGATCGCCGATCGACCCCGGCCGAACGCGCGGAAGGCGATCGAACGTTTGCACCGGCTCGGCGTCAAGACCCTGATGGTGACCGGTGACACGGCGGCCACGGCAAATTACATCGCACGGCAAGTTGGCATTGATGAAGTCATTGCCCATGCGAGGCCGGAGCGAAAACTTGAAATCATCCATGAGCTGAAGGTTCAAGGCGACAAAGTCGGCATGATCGGCGACGGCATCAACGATGCGCCGGCGCTGGCCGCCGCGGATGTCAGTTTCGCCATCGGTACGGGCACCGATGTGGCGATTGAAACGGCCGACATGACCCTGGTTCGAGGTGACATCATCAAGGTCGCCGAAGCGATGGAGCTGAGCGCGAGCACCTTGCGGATCATCAAACAAAACCTGTTTTGGGCGTTTGGTTACAATACGGTCGCCATTCCCGTCGCCGCGGTCGGAAAGCTAAATCCCATGATCGCCTCGGGGGCCATGGCCTTGAGTTCCGTCTCGGTCGTTCTCAATTCCTTGCGCCTGCAGCGCCGGTAAGCATCGACAGCGCTGCGGTGCGCCTGTCAGGCCCCGGTGTGTTTGGGCCTTTTGTCTTCAGGAAAACCGACGGCGAAGCGGGTCGGATTTCGGCGTCGCACGGTCAAGGATGCGCCGATCTGCTCGGACAAGAGGCGCACTAGGTGCAGGCCGAGCGTGGGCGTGTTGGCCAAATCCAACGTTTCGGCAAGACCTGAGCCGTTGTCGCTCACGGAGAAATTCACCCAGCCGCCGTCCGCGCGTCTCAGCTCGATCTTTATCACGCCTTTCGCGCCGTCCGGGAATCCATGCTTGAGGGCGTTCGACACCAGTTCATTGACGATGAGTCCGCAGGGAATGGCCTTCTGGATCGGCAGCATCACCCGCTCCAGGTCCAGTTCGAAGGCGACCCGATCGCTTCCGAGCGAGCCGTGAAGCTGGCCCGTTAGAGTCTCAAGAAATAGTGCGAAATCCACCTGGGCGAAATCCTTCGATTGGTACAAGGTTTGGTGGATGAGCGCCATGGACTGAATGCGCCCCTGGCTGTCCTGCAGCATCTCCAGGGCTTTCGGGTCTTCGACTTGCATCGCCTGAAGGTCGAGCAGGCTATGGATGATCTGAAGGTTGTTCTTCACCCGATGATGAATTTCGGCAAGGAGTATTTCCTTTTCCCGCAGGGCCGCGACGCTCAGTTCCTCCTCGTGTTTGCGGGCGGTTACGTCGGTGATGATGGCGATGGCCATTTCGCCCTCTGCGGTAAGAAAATTGTTCAAGACCACGTCCACTGGAAATTCACTGCCGTCCCGACGGCGGCCGGCGAGCTCAAGACCGGAACCCATGCCGCGGCGGTGCGGGTCGCGGAAGTAGTCTTGGCGATGGTGGGCATGGGCTGCGGCAAAACGTTCCGGCAGCAAGGACTCTACCGTCAAATGGGCGAAGGTTTCCAGGGGATAGCCGAACAGGGTTTCCGCCATGGCGTTGGCGCTGTGGATGCGGCCCTGCCGGTCGACCACCAGGATCGCGGCTGGGATAGCTTCGAACATGCCGCGCAGCAGCTCTTCTTTGTGTTTCAACGCCAGGCTTTTGTGCTGCTCGGCACGCACAAGTGTTAGCGTCAGCGGGTTGACCAGGGCGCGAAAGATGTAACTGCCGCCTGCGATCACGCCGGCCAGGATCAGCAAGACCAACGGCAATTGGCGGCGAATCGGCTGATAGAGCTCCGCGGTGTCTATCTTCAGCGCCGCCACCAGACCGAGTGAAGGCAATGGCCGAGAAGCTTCGATGACAAGATGATGTCGATAATCGCGGGTGGCAATGACTTGCGATTGCTCACTCAGCACCGGTTGGAGCAACGGTTTTCGCTCGGCCGATCCCGTCAGGGTATACGGTTCGGCCGATAACCGGGTTGGAAAACATCGGAGAGCGTCGGTCATGAGCTGGCATAGCTCCATTTCGCCGCTGCGGCCCATCCATTTGCCACTCATCAGGGTCTCGGTGATATGCGGCAGGGCTTGTTCCGATTCGATCCAGCCGATGCGACCGCCAGCGTCACGGGCCTCCTGGCGAATTCGCAGGTGAAATCCATCGCGCCAAAACAGATGCGTGCCCGGTGCCACCGGCAAGGATACGGAGAGTTCGGGATCGGCGACAAACTCGCCAACCTGTCCCGCCAATCGGCCGTCGGGCAGAAGCACTGCGATGGCGGAGAAACCGAAGGGGGTGAAACTTTCGAGCACCCCTTTCACCACAGTCAGGCTTTCCGGATTGTCGGGGCGGGCGTTAAGCAGGCGCAGATGCTTCAGCAGGTTGGGGCGGTTGGCGATGATGGCGGCGCGCGTGGTTCGGTGATCGATGGTGCCTTCCAATTGGCTGATGCGCGCGTCTAATCCCCAGCGCAAGCCATCTAACAGTATCGCTTCCACCCGCCGCTCCAGGACGCCGAACCCCGCCAGCCCGGAAGTCAGCGTCACGGCAATCAGCACCAGCGTGCCTTGGCCGGTGATTTTCTGATCCTCAGTGAGTTCTCCAATCCACGCGGATTTAAGGGCGAGCCGCGTCAAACCGGCTCCCAGCAGGATCAGTCCGCCCAAGGTGGGGAGCGACATGCCACGGAAGGGATACCAGAGGAACAGCGGATCGAGCCGCAGCAGGTAGCCGAACGCGCCGAGGATACCGATGATCAGCACCGTGACAGCAAGCCCAAATCCCAGGTAGGCGATTCGCCGCCCGTATTGATGAGGGCTCAGAGCCAGGGCCAGCCCGCTGAACAGCAGAGCGATGCTGGTGCTCGGCGAAATGCGCCCCGGGTTGGGGTTGGCTTGGTCCAGCCAGCGATGCAAATCCGGCCAGTCGATGCCCAAGCTTACCCGAAAATAGTATTCGAGCAGGCTCAGTACGGGCGGCAGGCAGACCGCCGCACCCAGCGCCGTCTGCAGGCTTTTGCCCCGAGGCGGATAAAGGCTCGGCGAAAGCCAGGCCAGCCCAGCGAGCAGAAAGCACAGCGCGGTGTTGAAGACCATCGTCGCGTATCCCGGCACGATTTGCACCAGCGCAGGCAGCTTAAAGGTCCAGCCCATAATGCCTGCGCCGCCCAGCAGGATCAGCGCGGTGCCGAGACGCCGCTGCACTCGCGATTCGACGCTTGGTGGGTTTGCCGTCCCGGAAGTCAACGGACGATTGGTTTCCCTTTTGGCGAACGACACGCCCATTCACACCTCGAAAGGTCCGCGCTTCAGCGACTCGGCGATGGTTGCGGGTGGCGCCGGCGGGCCGAATAGATAGCCCTGCGCTTCCACACAGCCGTGGGTGCGGAGGAACTCCGCCTGAGTGCGGGTTTCAACGCCCTCCGCCGTCACCTCGAGTTTGAGTTGCCGCCCCATGGCCAGGATAGTGGCGACGATAGCCGCGTCATCCGGATCGTCGGCGATGTTGTGGATGAATGCCTGGTCGATCTTGAGGCGATTCAGCGGTAA
>DATIXD010000375.1:0-10135 GCA_035518875.1 Methylococcaceae bacterium
GCGATAGGGGACCAGTCTCAGGGCATCCTGAGACACGGCGGCGATTGTCGGCAGGATCATGATTGCCAACACTAGAGCCGCCGGCAGCATTCCGGGCCCGCTCAGGGTTGTGCCGAAAAACGGAATCCAGCCGAATTCGGCATTCAGCCAGTCAGCGATCGGACGGACGAAGGGCACCACGACAAAAATGCCCCAAAAGCCGTAGACAACACTAGGAATCGCGGCCAAAAGTTCGACGATGGTCCGGAAAACGAGAGCGAGCCGGGCCGGAAGAAAATCCTGGGTGAGAAAAATCGCCATGGTGACGCCGAAAAAGCCACCGATGAACAGGGCCAGAATCGAACTGTAAAGAGTGCCCCAGATTTCCGGCAGAATCCCGAACGCCCGCTGATTGACGTCCCACTTCGTGCTCGTCAGAAAACCAAGGTGATACTCACTGATGGCTGGCACCGCCTTGGCGCCGATTTTCCACAGGAGAAGCCCGACCACGACGAGAATAAGCCAAGCGCAAACCGTCGCTAAGCCCCGGAACGAGCGGTCAAGCAAGTAATCAGCCTGCGAAGGGGGACCCGAAATCTGTTCGCCGGCAGCAACCTCTTCAAATGCGTTCATGGTGCCATCGCTGTGGTTGATTGATCAAAGAGAAGGGGCAAGAACAAATCGCGCATGAAAGTCGCCTCGAGTGTACCCGCCCTCGCTAACCGCTGCTATTGAATTTTCTTGACCGCGGCGCGGACTGCCGAAACGACGTTTTCCGGGAGCGGGATATAACCCATTTTGGAGCTCAGTTTCTGTCCCTCGGTCAGCCCATACTCGACCACTTCACGCAGGATCGCGGCCTTCTTGGGATCAGGATTCTGCTGGTAGAACAGCATCCAGGTGAAGGTCGCAATCGGATAGGATTTTTCACCCTCGGGGTCGAGCACCCAGGCGATGAGGTTTTCCGGAAGCTGCGCGCTGGCCAGCGTCGCCTCACCGCCCGCCCCACCCGGCGGCACGAACGTCCCGGCCTTGTTTTGCAGATCGGCCATTGTTACCCTCGCGCCCATGGCGTAGGCGTATTCGATGTAGCCGATGGCGCCGGGGGTTTGCTTGATCGTGGCGGTGACGCCGTCGTTTTTCGGCGCCGCGACGATCTTGTCGCTGCTCGGCCAGTTCACGGTCGTGCCTGCCCCGGGGCCACTCTTCCAGGCCGGGCTAATCGCGCTGAGGTGACTGGTGAACACGAAGGTCGTACCGCTGCTATCGGCGCGCCGCACCACGGTAATCGGCAGGTCCGGCAACTTCAGACCGGGATTCGCACTCTGAATTCGAGCATCATTCCACTTGGTGGTTTTGCCGAGGAAAATATCCGGATAGACGTCCCGCGGCAGCTTCAGGTTCTTCAGATTTCCGGGAAGGTTGTAAGCGATCACGATTTCACCGGCCGTCATCGGCAACAGTACGGCGCCGCCCTGCACTTTGGCGATTTCCTCCGGTTTCATCGCCGCGTCGCTGGCCGCAAAATCAACCGTGTGGTTGATGAAGTCCAGGACGCCGGCGCCGCTGCCCTTCGCCTGATAATCGATGTTGGCGTTCTTGTGCGTTCGGCTGAAGTCCTTGAACCATGCGGAGTACAGCGGGAACGGGAAACTGGCTCCGGAACCTGTCAGCCTCAATTTTTCCTCCGCGGATGCGGGGCTGAGGCAGACCAGATTGACGACAATCCCAAGCATGCACGCCAGAAAACGAAATTTGTTCACTGAAAGGCCCTCGCTTACGAAGAAATGGAAACTCAGGCGAGCATGCTAGGCCGGCTATGTGACAGAAAGATTACAGAACGATGACAAAACGGACTTCATTGGAAGAGGAATAAGGCTGTTGTCACGGAGTTGTCATCAGCAGTCGTTAAAAGGATTGGGCCAATCGGCCTAAGCCCCCGAATCTGCCGAAATTTGCGCCAACCCTGTAGACCCCGGCATCATGTCGACCACGCTTCAATCCGGAAAAATGCCATGAGTCATCGCAAAAACAAACATGCGCGTACCCAGAAAGCAAGGCAGCTTTTGAAAAGCGAAGAAGCTGCGCAGCAACGCCCGTCGGCGGAGACAACCCAGCCTGTCCGACACATCCCCAGGTTGAACATGCCCCCACCTGGCACCAGCCCCGGCATCGAAACCCAGGAACTCTCGGCCCGACCCAGCACCGAGGCGCCAATCCAGGTGACGTGCGTCGATTACTGCCCGGACCAGATGCAGCTTGAGCGAGTCGCCGACCTGGGAGATTTTCTGGCGCGCCATCGCCCCACCTGGTCCAAGGTTCGCTGGATCCATGTGGTAGGGCTAAGCCAGATGGAGGCGATCCGCGCCTTCGCCGAGAAATACCAGCTTCACCCGCTGGCGATCGAAGACATGCTCATCGCGACGCAGCGGCCGAAGCTGGAAGATTATCCGGGTTCCGAGGAACTGCCCGGCCGACTGTTCATCGTCGCCCGAATCGTGCGGATTGATGGCGATGCGCTGCGCAGCGAGCAGGTCAGCGTTTTTCTCGGACGAACGACGCTGCTCAGCTTCCAGGAGGCCCCGAGCCCGGTGTTCGAGTCGATCTACCATCGCATCGAAGTGCTGGGATCGCGGCTTCGGACGCACGACGTCGGTTTTCTCTTATACGCCTTAGTGGATGCGATCGTCGACAGTTACTTCCCGGTTCTTGAGCACCATGCGGAATGCCTGGAAGAGTTTGACGATGACTTGCGCGTCAGTCTCGACCAAACAATACTGCAAAAAATCCATGTGATTAAGCGTAATCTGGTGCTGTTGCGCCGGGCGATCTGGCCCATGCGGGAACTGGTTGTCCAGTTGCAGCGCGACAAGCATGAGTGCCTGTCCGAGACCGCGCTAACTTACTTCCGGGATGTCTACGACCATTGTGTGCAGATCATCGATTTGTTGGAGACTTATCGCGAAATTGCAGCCGCCCTGACGGAGACCTACATGGCCGCGGTGTCGAATCGCATGAACGAAATCATGAAGGTTCTCACCGTCATAGGCACCATCTTCATCCCACTAACTTTCCTCGCCGGCGTGTACGGGATGAACATGCCGATTCCCGAGAATCATTGGAGTTGGAGTTACCCGGTCTTCTGGGCAGTCTGTATTGCAAGCGCCTGTGGCATGCTGGTCTGGTTCAGGCGCCGAGGTTGGACGTGAAAGGTCCGGATGACCTTGAAAGATATCCCAACGTCTGGTCTTTGAAATATTTCTGCAACATTGCCTTGTTACGATCCTGACCATAACATCGTGGTGCAACACCTGCGTGAGGTGAACCCTCCTCCGCCAGGACCCGGTGTCGGGCTCAGCGATCAGGTTTTGCCTGGTCGCGCTGCTGGGACGGCGCAACCGTAGCGGAACCCAAAGCGGCCTTACTCATGACAGGGGCCTCTCAGTCTTATCACCACCCCTTCACCCCCGACGCTCGGGCGGTTAGGTCTTGTTGGCGAGCAAACGAAATCCGAGGAGACGTCCATGGCCGCGAAAATACCCCAAGCATCCCCATCGCCCGTTACCGAACATGAACATGTGCGAACCGGGACCAGCCCCGGCGCACTGAAGGCCGCCTTTCGGGACAACCTCAATTATGCCGTGGGCCGTCCGCTGGAAATCTCTACGGCCGAGGATCGCTATCAGGCCATCGCGCTCTCGGTGCGTGACCGTATCATGCAGCGGTGGGTCAAACAGGTCGAACGTTGGAATAACCCGGACGTCCGGCAGGTTTCGTACCTGTCGGCCGAATTTCTGGTGGGGCCTCACCTCGGCAAGGATCTGCTCAATCTGGGGCTCACCGAAAATGCACGCCAAGCGATGGCCGAATTGGGCATGGATCTGGAACAATTCGTTGGGCTGGAGGAGGAGCCGGGGCTCGGAAATGGCGGGCTGGGGAGACTGGCTGCCTGCTATCTCGACTCGCTGGCGACCCTGGGATATCCGGCGATCGGTTACGGTATTCGCTACGAGTTCGGGATTTTCGACCAGATCATCAAGGATGGCTGGCAGGTGGAAGTGACGGACAAGTGGCTGCGCTATGGGAATGTGTGGGAAGTCGCTCGTCCGCACTTCGCTCAGGTGGTGAAACTTGGGGGACATACCGAACCTTATCCCGACGACAAGGGAGAATATCGCGTACGCTGGGTGCCGGGCCGGGTTGTGGTCGGGATTCCCTATGACACTCCGATTCTCGGGCACCGCGTCAATTCCTGCGCCCTGCTGCGTCTGTGGAGTGCCGAGGCGGCCCAGTCCTTCGATTTTGCCGATTTCAACCGTGGCGATTATTACGGAGCGGTGGAGGAAAAAGTTAGCTCGGAAAACATTTCCAAGATCTTGTACCCCAATGACGAGCAGATGCAGGGCAAACGGTTACGCCTCGAGCAGCAATATTTCTTCGTGGCCTGTTCCATCAAGGACATGATTCGCCTTTGCCTGCGTCGGGGATTGCCGCTCGACCGTTTCCACGAGATGTTTTGCATCCAGCTCAACGACACTCACCCCGCCATCGGCATCGCGGAATTGATGCGGCAGCTGATTGACAAGCATGCCATGCCTTGGGAGCAAGCGTGGGACATCACGAAAAAGTCTTTCTCCTATACCAATCATACCTTGCTGCCGGAGGCCCTGGAAAAGTGGTCTCTGCCCTTGTTCGCCTCCGTCCTCCCGCGGCACCTCGAGATCATCTACGAGATGAATCGCCGCTTTCTCGACGAGGTCCGCGTCAGGTTCCCGGGTGATGAGGGAAAAGTCGCGCGCATGTCGATCATCGAGGAGGACGGCGAAAAGTTCGTGCGCATGGCCAACCTGGCGGTGATCGGAAGCCACGCGGTCAATGGCGTTGCGGAGCTCCATTCCGAGCTGGTGAAGAGCCAACTGTTTTCGGACTTCCACGCCATGGCGCCGGACAGCTTTCATAACGTGACCAATGGCGTGACACCGCGGCGCTTCGTCGCTTTGAGCAATCCGGGACTGACCCGGCTGATCGATGAGCAGATTGGCGAGGGCTGGTTGTCCGATCTCGATCGCCTCAAGGCGCTCGAAACTCACGCGGACGATGCGGCCTTGCAGAAAGCATGGGCGGATGTGAAACGGGACAACAAGACACGTTTGGCGAAGATCATTCGGGACAGGGCCGGGGTCGTCGTCGACCCGGAATCGATGTTCGATATCCAAGTCAAACGCATTCACGAGTACAAACGTCAGCACCTGAACGTACTCAACATCATCACCCTGTATCAGCGCCTCAAGGCCGATCCCAAACTTGTCATCGCCCCGCGGACGTTCATTTTCGGCGGGAAGGCGGCACCCGGCTACTTCATGGCCAAGCTGATCATCAAGCTGATCAACTCGGTGGGAGAGGTCATCAATCGTGATCCGGAAGTACGGGATCTGGTCAAAGTGGTCTTCCTACACGACTTCAACGTGAAACACGCCCAGAACATTTATCCCGCCGCCGACCTGTCCGAGCAGATATCAACCGCCGGCAAGGAAGCCTCGGGGACCGGAAACATGAAGTTTTCCATGAATGGCGCATTGACCATTGGCACCTTAGACGGGGCCAACATCGAGATTCGCGAGGAAGTGGGCGCAGAGAATTTTTTCCTGTTCGGCCTGACGGCTGACCAGGTCGCGAAACTGAAAGCGGAAGGTTACCACCCCTCAGACTATTACCACGGCGACCTGGAGCTCAAGGCAACCATCGATCTCATCAACAGCGGGTTATTTTCCCGCGGAGAGACGGAACTGTTTAGACCGCTCACCGAACACCTCTTGCATCACGACGAATACCTGCTGATGGCCGATTACCGGGCTTACGTGGACTGCCAGCAAGCGGTCGACCACGCCTATCGCGACACTGCACGCTGGAATCGGATGTCGATCCTGAATGTCGCACGCATGGGCAAATTTTCGTCCGACCGAGCGATTCGGGAGTACGCCGAGCGCATCTGGCGTCTGGAGCCGTCTGACCGCGGCAGTTGAGTCAGATATTGCGATAGTGACAACACCAGTTTTTAAGCAATAAGGAGAGTTTGATGGCAACTTATGCAGAAACCATGACAATGAGCGGCGACCTCATGGCATTTGGCACGGCGCGATCCACGGTGGAAGAAGCGCCCCTCACTGCGGAAGAGCTGCGCAAGATCAATACCTTCTGGCGCGCCTGCAACTACCTGGCCGTCGGTATGATCTACCTGCGGGACAATCCGCTGCTGAAAGAGACGCTCAAACCCGAGCACATCAAGAATCGCCTGCTCGGACACTGGGGTTCCAGCCCGGGACTCTCCTTTGTCTACACCCACATGAACCGGGTGATCAAAAAATACGATGTAGAAGCGATCTTCATGGCGGGGCCGGGCCACGGCGCACCGGGCGTGCTGGCGCCGGTTTACCTGGAAGGCGCCTACTCTGAGATCTATCCGGAAAAGAGCCTGGATGAGGAAGGGCTGAAAGCCTTCTTCAAGCAGTTTTCCTTCCCCGGCGGCATCGGCAGCCATTGCACCCCGGAAACGCCGGGTTCCATCCATGAGGGCGGCGAACTCGGCTACGTGCTGTCCCACGCCTGCGGCGCGGCCTTCGACAACCCGGAGCTGATCGTGGCCGCGGTGGTCGGCGACGGCGAGGCCGAGACGGGGCCTTTGTCCACCTCCTGGCACATCAGCAAATTCCTCAACCCGACCCGCGATGGCGCCGTGCTGCCGATCCTGAACCTCAACGGCTACAAGATCAACAATCCGACCCTGCTAGCGCGAATTAGCCACCAGGAACTGGAAGATCTGTTCAAGGGCTACGGCTGGACGCCCTATTTCGTCGAAGGCTCCGACCCCGAGACCATGCATCAGGCGATGGCGGCCACACTGGATCGCTGCATCGAGGAAATCAGAACGGCCCAGCGCGAGGCGCGCAGTACCGGCGTTGCGAAACGTCCGCGCTGGCCCATGATCGTCCTGCGCAGCCCGAAGGGCTGGACGGGGCCCGGCGAACTCGACGGGCACAAGGTCGAGGGCTTCTGGCGGGCACATCAGGTGCCGATCGCGGACGTCCAAAAGAATCTGACCCATCTCCAGCAGCTCGAAGACTGGATGCGCGGCTACAAGCCGGAAGAGCTGTTTGATGCCAACGGTGCTCCGGTGGCCGAGATCAGGGAGCTTGCCCCGACCGGCAACCGCCGCATGGGCGCTAACCCCCATGCCAACGGCGGCATCCTGAAGAAGGCGCTGCGCATGCCCGATTTCCGCGAGTATGGCATCAAGGTCGACAAGCCGGCCCAGATTGAGGCGGAGAATACCCCGCCCTTGGGCCGCCTGCTGCGGGACATCATGAAGGCCAACATGGGCAACTTCCGGGTATTCGGACCCGACGAAAACACCTCCAACAAGCTTGGCGCGGTCTATGAGGTCAGCAAGAAGTTCTGGATTGCCGAGTACTTTCCCGAAGATTCCGACGGCAGCGAACTGGCAACGGACGGGCGGGTGATGGAGATGCTGAGCGAGCACACCATGGAGGGCATGCTGGAGGGCTATCTCCTCACCGGCCGGCATGGCTTCTTTTCGACCTACGAAGCCTTTGTCCATGTGATCGACTCCATGTTCAACCAGCACGCCAAATGGTTGTCCATCTGCAATCAACTCTCCTGGCGGGAGGAGATCGCCTCCCTGAACCTGCTGATCACCTCTACCGTCTGGCGCCAGGATCACAACGGCTTCACCCATCAGGATCCGGGCTTTCTCGACGTCGTGTTGAACAAGAGCCCGGCGGTCACGCGCATTTACCTCCCGCCGGACGTCAACAGCCTGCTCTCGGTGGCGGATCACTGCCTGCGCAGCGAGAACTACGTCAACGTGATCGTCTCCGACAAGCAGCTTCACCTACAGTACATGGACATGGACGCGGCCGTGACCCACTGCTCCAAGGGGATCGGCATCTGGGACTGGGCCAGCAATGACCAGGGATCAGAGCCCGATGTGGTGATGGCTTCCGCTGGCGACATCCCCACCCAGGAAGCACTGGCGGCGACAGCGATGCTGCGGGCGGAATTTCCCGACCTGAAGATCCGCTTCATCAACGTGGTCGACCTGTTCAAGCTGTCACCGGACAACGAGCATCCCCATGGCCTGGGCTGGCGCGATTTCGACAGCCTGTTCACCGTGGACAAACCCATCATCTTCAACTTCCACGGTTATCCCTGGCTGATCCACCGCATGGCCTACCGCCGCAACAACCACAAGAACCTGCATGTGCGCGGCTACAAGGAAAAGGGCAATATCAACACACCGCTGGAGTTGGCCATCAACAACCAGATCGACCGTTTCAGCCTGGCGATCGACGTCATCGACCGGGTGCCGCGGATCAGCGTGGCCGGCGCCCATGCCAAGGAGAAATTCCGCAATCAGCAACTCGCCTGCCGTCGCTATGCCTACGAGCACGGCATCGACATGCCGGAGATCGTCAACTGGCGCTGGCCTTACTGAGTCGAATTCATTCGCCTCGAGCGGTTGAAATCGTCCCACCGCATTAAAGTCGGTTGAGTCGTGCCTGCGGAGCCCGAACTGATCGCCGTGGTCAATGCCGGCTCCGCCACCTTGGAATTCTCCTTGCTCGAGGGCGGTGAGAACGTTTTACGCGCGCTGATCGAACGGTGCCATCCAGGCCGGTCGCAGCGTGGCGACCACCATGGCGTTTACGGCCTTGGAAGGGCTGCCCATGGGCACCCGTTGCGGTGCCATCGATCCCGGCGTACTCCCCCTCCTGCTGGAGCAGGAAAAATTGTCGGTTCAGGCGTTGACGGACTTGCTTTACGAACACTCGGGCCTGTTGGGCATTTCCGGGATCAGCTCGGACATGCGCGATTTACTGGCCAGCCCCTGCGCCGAGGCCGCAGAGGCGGTAGAATACTTCTGCTACCGGATCGCTCGCGAACTGGGCTCCCTGGCGGCGGCGCTTGGCGGGCTCGATGGCCTGGTGTTCACCGGCGGGATCGGCGAGCACGCTGCGCCGGTCCGCGCGCGTATCTGCTCGTTATCGCGCTGGCTCGGCATCGCCATTGATACGGCTGCCAATGCCGAGAATCGCACCGTGCTTCACAGCGTCGACAGTGCCGTGCAGGTGCTGGTCATCCCCACCAATGAGGAGCGCATGATTGCGAGGCATGTTGCGCAAGTTCTGGCGATGGATGATTGAGTAGTGTCTCAGCGCTTCAACCCAAACTGGCAACGGAGAAACGAACATGGCTTCCGAAGTTCCCGTCAAAGGTGACTATTCCCTGCTCGGCAAGGTAAAGGGCGCCGAAAAGCTTTTTCTGTCTGGTCGCCGCAATCGAGAAGCGGATCTCGAGAGCGCCGTTACCTTTTTCCTGGAATTCCTCCGCGGCTTTGAAAGCTTTGACTTCGAAGCGCCTTGCGTGACGGTATTTGGTTCTGCTCGTTTCAAGGAGGGGCATCCCCATTACGAGTTGGCCAGGGCTACTGGGAACGCATTGGCTAAGGCAGGATACGCGGTGATGACGGGCGGAGGCCCCGGAATCATGGAGGCGGCGAACCGTGGCGCCAAGGAAGCCGGCGGCTTGAGTCTCGGCTGTAATATTGAGCTCCCTTTTGAGCAGAAACCCAATCCCTATCTCGATAAGTTCATCGAATTCGAGCACTTTTTCATCCGCAAGGTCATGCTGGTCAAATATTCCACGGCCTTCATCATCATGCCGGGCGGATTCGGTACGCTGGACGAGGCTTTCGAGGTGATCACGCTGATACAGACCGGAAAGCTGGATGCTTTCCCGGTTGTCTTCATGGGCAAAGAGTTCTGGGAACACCTGGGCGACTTTGCGCGCAATACCCTAGTTGCCGAGGGTACCGTTGATCAAGATGAAACAACCTTCATACGACCCGCCTTTAGCCCCCAAGAGGCGGTCCAGATCATCCGGCAAGGAATTATTCGGTCAGCCTGACCGTCGAAACCTCAGATTCCTTGCCGGCTCTCCCGAAATTCGAGGCCGGCCGGCCCATAGCGTTCTTGGCAAATGGCCGAAGCAATGAGCATGCAGGGGCGAACGCCATGACAAAAGGCATTTATATCACCAGCGCGGCGCCACAGAGCGGAAAGACCGTCATCGCACTGGG
>DATIXD010000376.1:0-3220 GCA_035518875.1 Methylococcaceae bacterium
CACGGGCGCGAAGTGACTCACCGCGCTTTCCTCGAACGAAAGTCCGAAAATCCTCGCGAAAAACTTTGCCGAAACGATCTTGTCACTCGCCGGCACGATGGTGTGGTTGAGTTCGATCGCCATGGACAGTCCTCTCGGTCAGGGGGAACAGGACGGTACGGACGGCACGCGATCCAGCTGATACGGCCCGGATCGCGCCGTCTCGTCCCCGGTTCAGGAGGCGGAAACAAACCCTTGCACTTGCGACAGTATTTGGCCAGGTTCGTTCCCCGCGCTACGGCAGCTGCTTGCTGGGTCGGGTCGGGTCGGGTCGGGTCGGGAATTACATTGCGCAGGCATATCAATAGAATTATTTATTCTTTTTTGGAATAAAATTCTGGAAGTAAGATATTAGGTCTCAATGAACCAAGCAATTCATCAATCGAATCCGCATCACTCGCCGGATCGATTGCATAATTTTCGAATGCAGACCGCCTACCCATGACCCCGTTGAGAAGACACAGCGTCCTGCCCGGATTCTCCCTGGCGATGGGCTTTACCTTGCTGTACTTGAGCCTGATCGTACTGATTCCCTTGTCGGCGACGTTCTTGAAGACCGCAACCCTCGGCTGGGAAGCTTTCTGGCAAACCATCACCGCACCTCGCGTGCTGGCATCCTATCGGTTGACCTTTTCCGCTTCGCTGATCGGCGCTTTTATCAACACGGTGTTCGGCCTGCTGGTCGCTTGGGTGCTGGTACGCTACGAGTTCTTCGGCAAGAAGATCGTCGACGCGCTGGTGGATTTGCCCTTCGCCCTGCCGACGGCGGTGGCCGGCATCGCCCTGGCGACGATCTATTCCACTAAGGGCTGGGTCGGCCAGTTGTTTGCGCCGCTGGGGATCAAGATCGCCTATACCCCCCTCGGCGTCATCGTGGCGCTGACCTTCATCGGCCTGCCCTTCGTTGTGCGCACCGTACAGCCGATCCTCGAAGACTTCGAGACCGAACTGGAAGAAGCCGCGGCCAGCCTGGGCGCGACGCGCTGGCAAACCTTTCAAAGAGTGATCTTCCCGACCGTCTGGCCGGCGCTCCTGACCGGTTTCGCCCTGGCGTTCGCGCGTGCGGTCGGCGAATACGGCTCGGTCATTTTCATTGCCGGCAACATCCCGATGGTCTCCGAGATCACGCCGCTGCTCATCATCACCAAGCTGGAGCAATACGACTATGCGGGTGCAACAGCCCTGGCTGTCTCCATGCTGGTGGTCTCCTTTTTATTGCTACTCGCCATCAATTTCCTGCAATGGTGGGGGCAGCGCCGCCACGCCAAGCGCTAACCCGAGAGAAATCGATGTCTACCCAAGCGGCTGTCTTAACGCTTTCCCCTAGGGCTCCGGCACACAGCCGGGTCGCCCACGAGCCGGCGCTGGTGCGCTGGCTGTTGATCGGTGTGGCCCTGGCCTTTCTTGCGGGATTTTTATTCCTGCCTCTGGCCGTGGTGTTTTCCCAGGCTTTCAGCAAAGGCTGGATGGCCTACTGGAGCGCGCTCAGCGAACCGAACGCTCTGGCGGCCATCAGGCTCACTCTGGTGGTCGCCGCGATTTCGGTTCCTTTGAATATGGTATTCGGCCTTTCGGCAGCCTGGGCCATCGCCAAATTCGATTTTCCGGGCAAGAGCCTGCTTATCACCTTGATCGATCTGCCGTTCTCGGTGTCGCCGGTGGTCTCGGGTCTCATCTACGTGCTGATGTTCGGCCTGCAAGGCTGGTTCGGGCCGTGGCTTCACGAGCATGACATCAAACTGATCTTCGCCGTTCCCGGCATCGTTCTGGCGACCATTTTCGTGACTTTTCCCTTCGTTGCCCGCGAGTTGATTCCGCTGATGCAGGCCCAGGGCAGTGAGGAGGAGGAAGCCGCGATCGTGCTCGGCGCATCCGGCTGGCAAACCTTCTGGCGCGTGACCCTGCCGAACGTCAAGTGGGGGCTTTTGTACGGCGTGATCCTTTGCAACGCCCGAGCCATGGGCGAGTTCGGGGCGGTGTCGGTGGTGTCCGGCCATATTCGCGGATTGACCAACACCATCCCCTTGCATGTGGAAATTCTTTACAACGAATACAACAGTGCCGCCGCGTTCGCGGTGGCCTCCCTGCTCGCGCTCCTGGCGCTGGTGACGCTGGCGCTCAAGAGCCTCCTGGAATGGCATCTCAAGCGGGAGCTGCACCGGGAAGATGCGAATTCAGAATAAACGGGACACCCAATGAGCATCCAAATCCGCAACATCGCCAAAAACTTCGGCGACTTCCGCGCTCTCAAGGGCATCGATTTCGAAATCGGCGCAGGTGAACTGGTCGCTTTGCTGGGCCCTTCCGGTTGCGGCAAGACTTCCCTGCTGCGCATCATCGCCGGCCTGGACGTGCCCGACTCCGGGCAAATCCTCTTCTCCGGCGAGGACGCCACTAGCCGCCATGTGCGCGAGCGGGAGGTCGGGTTCGTCTTCCAGCACTATGCTCTGTTCCGGCACATGACGGTGTTCGAGAACATCGCGTTCGGCCTGCGGGTTCGCCCCAAATCCATACGTCCTTCCGAGAGCGAAATCCAAACCAAGGTGCACAACCTGCTCAAGCTCGTGCAATTGGACTGGCTGGCCGACCGCTACCCGCCTCAGCTCTCCGGCGGCCAACGCCAGCGCATCGCGCTGGCCCGCGCCCTGGCGGTCGAACCCAAGGTGCTGCTGCTCGATGAACCCTTCGGCGCGCTCGACGCCAGAGTCCGCAAGGATCTGCGCCGCTGGCTGCGGCGCTTGCACGACGAATTGCACGTCACCAGCGTGTTCGTCACCCACGATCAGGAAGAAGCCCTGGAAGTCGCCGACCGCATCGTCGTCATGAACGAAGGACAGGTGGAACAGATCGGCACGCCGGACGAGGTTTACGAGCATCCCGCGACGCCGTTCGTTTACCAATTCCTGGGGGATGTGAACCTGTTCCATGGCCGTGTTCACGAAGGTCACGCCAGGATCGGCGAAGCCGAGATTCATCTGCCCGAGCACGCGGGCGAAGACAGCGGCCAGGCCATTTTCTATGTGCGCCCCCACGAAATCGAAATCGCCCAGAAGAGCGAGGGCGTGAAAGGCATCAGCGCCCATATCCGCGACATCCGCCGCTTCGGCGGGGTGGTGCGGGTGGAGCTGGAGCGCGCCGACGGCCATGGCACGGTGGAAGCCGAGATGAGCCGGGATGAATT
>DATIXD010000377.1:0-10965 GCA_035518875.1 Methylococcaceae bacterium
TTATCAGGTACTCGCCGGTCCTTTCAAAAACGCAAAAACGACCAAAGCCATGGCGAAGCGGATGAAAATAGACCTGGAAATAGCGGGCGAGATCATCGAGCCGGCGCAGCGGCTCAGCCTGAAAGGCTCGCCGTAGAATGAAAGCTTGTTCGTGTGCGGGGCGCGAGCTTGGGGGGTCGCCCTAATTCCCGATCGTTTTACTTTGCCGTTGTGTACAAAAGTGGGAAAATGAAGCCGGTTCAATCATCGGCTATGCCACTGGCATGACAACAACCCCGGATTCCCCTGCCACCCAGCTCATCGACCGATTCGGGCGGCGGGTCAACTATGTGCGCATCTCCATCACGGATCGCTGCGACTTTCGCTGTGTTTACTGCATGAGCGAGGAAATGACTTTCCTGCCACGTGCGCAGATTCTGACCCTGGAGGAGATCCACGCGGTGGCTGCGGCGTTCGTCGAACTGGGTGTGGACAAGATCAGAATCACCGGCGGCGAACCTCTGGTGCGCAAGGGCGCACTCGACCTATTGCATCAGCTTGGCCAGTTGGATGGACTGCGCGAGTTAGTGCTGACCACCAACGGTTCGCAGCTAGAGACAGCTGCGGCTGAAATCAAAGCCGCCGGCGTCAAACGCATCAATGTCAGTCTGGATACGCTGGATGAAGACCGATTCAGGCAGTTGACGCGGGTAGGGGATTTGTCGCGGGTCTTGCGCGGGATCGACGCGGCACTTAATGTCGGTTTCGAGCGATTGAAAATCAATGCCGTGGTTCTGAAAAACCGCAATCATGACGAGGTGGCCGATTTGGTCGCTTTTGCCGTGGACAGGGGCATCGACATCAGCTTCATAGAGGAAATGCCCTTGGGTGTGGTCGACGACCATGACCGCGCCGAAGCGTATTATTCCAGCGACGAGATCAAGCGCGATCTGGAGCGCCAATTCACTCTGCTGCCGACCCCGGAAAATACCGGCGGGCCTTCGCGTTATTGGCGCTTGGCCGGTTCCGACATACGGGTTGGCTTCATTTCTCCCCACAGTCACAATTTCTGCGCATCCTGCAACCGGGTTCGGCTCACTGCCGAGGGACGTTTGTTGCTATGCTTGGGCAACGAACATTCGGTGGATTTGAAAAGGGTGGTGCGGGCACATCCAGGCGATACGGGAAGGCTCAAGAGCGCCATAATGAACGCAATGGCCATCAAGCCGGAACGGCATTATTTCGAACTCAAGACCCAGCCGATCATCTTTCGTCACATGAGCGTGACCGGCGGCTGAGCGGGCGGACCTCACTCGAGGTCAATCTCTCCTTCGATCCGGTGGCTGAGGTTAAGACCCGGAATTTCCAAGGTCATGCGGACGGCGAATTTTTCCTTGCCGGACAGCTGGCCCTTCTGAAGAGCGTCATGCACCGCCTGTTCGATTTCCCGTTGGGAAGTCACGCCGACTTTTTTCAGGAATTTCCGGATTTCCATGTTGAAAGTGTCTTCGTTCATGGTTCGGTCCTCTCTCGAATTAAAACGGATGCGAGAAGCTTGAGCTCACGGTTGCGAAATCTTGTAGCTTTTCGTTTCCAGCAGTTTGAGGATGCCCTGTTCGCCGGCTAGATGGGCCGCTCCGACCACGACAAAATAAGTTCTGCCGTCCGCAAGCAGTTCGTCAATTTTATTCGCCATGGCGATATTACGATCAGTGAACAGGGTTTTAAAGAGTTTGGTTGCCACGGGGCCGGCTTCGAAGCTTTGACGGGTGATCAGGTCGATCGCGTCGGCGTCGCCTTTTTTCCAAGCGTCCGCGATGTTCTTGAAAATTTCAGGGCCCCTGGCGAAATCTTGCAGGGATTGCAACAGCATTTGTTCTTGTTCCTGAGCCGAAAACCCATCGAAGAGCTTGATCTGCTCGTCCACCGATTCCATCTCTAGAACCGGTTTTTTCCCTTCCGCTTCTTTGATGAAAGCCTGATCGACGCCGAAGTCTTCGCTGAAACCGGCCTGGCTCAAGGCCTGGCCGGTCAGGGTAAGTGCGGCCAGCCAGGGTTTCTGCGGCCGCAAGGTTTCCTCACTGACACCCAGATTCTTGGCGATACCGGACAACTTCCGCCAGGTTGCCGGTTTGAGGTGATCTTCCAGACCGGAACCGTCGGCATAAACGCCTTTGGCGACCAACCTCTGGGCTGCCTCGGCCTTCTTCTGATTGTGGATATTGGCCTCGACGACCAACACGTTGGCCGAGGCGAAGGCATCCATGATTCCTTCAGGCAGAGGATACATATCCTGGGTACCGAAATGCAGGGAACCCAGCAAATAAACGACGCCTTTCCCTGCAGTCGCTTTCCACAGGAAATAGTGGTTGTCGCCTTTTGCGCCCAATTGCGACAACTGGGTCGAAAGTTTAGCGGCGGTCAGTTCCTGGCAGGCTTTGTCCTGATAAAACACTCGACTGTTGGCGTCCGTGCACTTGTAAACACCTGCCTCGGTGCTTTCGAAAACAAGCAGCAGAAAAACGAGTTGCACGAGGAAATGGGTGATTTTGGAGATATTCATGATCTGATTGTCCTGAAACCCGCGAGTCGAGCTGGAGGCCGAAGCGGACTAATCTGAAAGCACTGCACTGGATGCTTAAACTTTAGCCGAAGAACCGGCAAAGACAATCGGCGATTTGGGAGAAGGGTATGCCGGCGGCCGGGAAGAAACAGGCGACTTTGCGGGTGTTGCCTTAATCGTTCAGACAAAGGGCTCAGATCGACTTCAACGAATCCACCTGCTCCTGTGGGGTGCTGATTGATTGTGAACAGATTTATGTCATGCAGAGCGTGCCCGCTTTCCTTAGATGTCCGCCTCTACTTTACTTATAGAGGTTTCCACCATGCCGTGGCGGTTAGTTCCAAACAAGCCACAAAAATTTCGGCTATGGTGAGCCTTGTAGTTGCCGGCACGTCGACGATGACTCGCTAGCAGCAAGCACCCGAACTGTCCACCTGCGTTGACGTCTGCAACGGACTTCTGGGCCCACAATCGAACAGGCCATAGTGAGTGGACTGGTCGCCGAGGACCTTGAAGTGATCGGCGTAGCGCGTCTGGGTGAGCATCGCAGCCGTATTACTGCAGACCAGCATCGGTTTGCCGGTCTTAAACAGATGATGATTGTCCAGGGCGAAGGCGTGCGGTTGCCCTGCCAAAGTTCCCAGGTAGCAGGCCGCCTGACCGTAGTCTTCGCAGCGGTCTTCCAGTTCCAGCTTGAACGCCCGAATCGTCATCGAGTAAAAACCGATCATACCGGCCTTTTGTTCGACTTCCGGGTCGTTCAGGCTAATTGGTGTCGTATTAACCACGCGGTAATCGGGGCAGCCGAGTTGCATCAAGAGGCGCCGGAAATCCTCGATATAAAGGGCGCCGCCCAGGCATTCCCCCAGGAGCACGGGATCTTGCGCCAGCCGGGGAGGAATCCGCCGATCCGCGAACACATCGCAAGCGTAGAGTTCTCCGCCAGGTTTCAGCACCCGCAATATTTCGGAGAACACGCGCCGCTTGTCTGGCGACAGGTTGATCACGCAGTTGGATACCACCACATCGATCGTTTCGCTCGCGACACCTAGACTTTCCAAATCCTCGATGTAACCCTCGAGAAATTGCACATTGGGTTCTCGGTATCCGAATCGATCGGTGTGGTACTCAATATGGCGGTTGGCTACGGCAAGCTGCTCCTCCGTCATGTCCACTCCGATCACGCGCCCTTCGGGTCCGACCAGTTTGGACAGGATAAAGCAGTCCCGTCCGGAACCGGAGCCGAGATCCAACACCGTTTTTCCCTCCAGGGCGGGCGGAATGGGCGACCCGCAACCGTAGAATTTTTCCTTCACCTCCGGGTGAACAGTCGACAGGATCTGTCTCAGATGCTCGGGCATCGCATCGCTCGTGCAGCAGGCACTGGTTTTAAGATCATGCTTCGTTTGCAGAACTTTGCCGTAGTAGTCCTGAATGGTTTCTCGGGTCAGATGCTCGCTCATCGTTTCTTGCTCGTTGGTAAAATGGTACGCCGTATCGTTGCCAAGGACTTCGGAAGCGGTCATGCTGGGGGTCACGTCCCGCGCATGAGCGATGGCGTCGTGCCCGACTATAACGCCGCCGCTTAAATTGTTAAAGTGGCGTCAGGCCCGACAGGCTGCTACCCGATCGATACACATGCTGGCGAGCGAATGGTTGGACAGGCACAATGCCGAATAGAGCCCGTGTAATGAACCCCGTCATTAGTTTTCAAACCTCGTCATGAATCTTCTGAACTGCGCAACACACTCCGCCCCTGGTTGGGCGGGCTTCGCTGTTGACTCAATTGTCCATCGTTATTGCCGGATTAGTGCATCCATTCAAGTAAAGTCTGGCGGTGGGCGTCTACCGGGGCAGGCCCTCTCGGTCGTTAAACTGTGATCCAGCCGATTTCGCGCATCGGGCGCATTCCATGCGCAGCCATTTGATTGCCGCTTGCATCGGTTTGATTGGTGCGCTTCTGACGATCTCGCCCTGGGGTCTTCAACTGGAGGAGAATTTCGCTCTGAGTCTGCTTTTTCACGTGCGGGGAAAACGCGCGGCCCCTGCGGAAGTGGTTGTGGTCAGCATTGACCGTCGTTCGGTTGCGGCGCTAAGCATGCCGGATGAACCGGAATTGTGGCCGCGCCGTCTTCACGCGGATTTGGTTCGAAAGCTTGACGATGCGGGTGCCGCGTTGATCGCTTTCAATATATTTTTCGGCGCCGCTCACGGTGAGGAGGATGAGGCTCTGGCCGCGGCACTCCGCCAGGCGGGCAAAGTGATCCTGACCAGTTATCTCAAGCCCCGCGACGTGAACGAGCTGATTTACGCCGAATCGCTGCTTCAGCCCATCCCGCCGTTAGCCGACGCGGCCCTGACGACCGCTCCTTTCCTGTTGCCAAAGCGATCGCAGCTGGTCAGTCAATTCTTGACCTTCCATGGTGCGAGCGGTGATGCGGCGACCATGCCGGCCGTACTCTTGCACTTCTTTGTTTTAAGAGAGGCGGCCGATGAATTCTTTGCGCTGATGAGGTCGTGGAAGCCCTCTTTAGCGGATTATCTCTCCGAAAATCGAGCGAATTCCGCGAACCGACAGTATTTGGATCTAGTGCAGATGGCACTGGCCGTAGAGTTTCAGGACGCCGAATCGGTCTCGTCGGTCCTTGACGCTGGTCGGACTCTTCGCTTGCCGCCGGAACGCTTGGCCTTGATCGCGGCGCTGTTGAAGCTATATGCGCACCGCGCTCCCCAATATTTCAATCATTACGGCCCTGCGGGAACCGTAGTGACCATTCCCTACCATGAAATTCTCGAACATCCTGAAAAATACCGGGAATCGCTAAGGGGAAAAGTGGTCTTAATCGGGTTTTCGGAAGATATGCAGCCCGAAAGCATCGAGGGGGCGTTTTATTCGGTATTCTCGGCCATCAGTTCGGTGGAACTGGCGGCAACCGCGTTCGCCAATCTGCTCGAGAACCGGACGCTCCAACCGGCACCGCTTTTTGGACAATTTGTCGGGTTGTTCCTGTGGGGTTATTTGATCGTCTCGGTGGGGCAAATCGGAACACTGCGGCATGCGGCCTTGACCGTGGGCGTCTTGCAGGCCGTCTATCTTCTGTTTTGTTACTGGGCTTTTACGCTTTACGCTTGGTGGCTGCCTTGGTTGACGCCCTTGATTTTTCAAGGCGGCGCAGCGGTATTGGCTGCATGGGTCGGCCGTTACCGGGAACATTACCAAGAGCGCTGCAAGATGCAGGAAGTCGTCGAGCGCTTCGTGCCGGTCGAAGTGGTCAGCCAGCTGGCCGAGCGCCGTAGCTGCGACGACATCGCGCGGTATGGTCGGCTGAGTTTCGGCGTTTGTCTCGCCAGTGACGCCGGTCGTTACACGGAGTTGGCGGAATCCATGGGTCCCATGGCGCTGGGGGATCTGATGAACGAGTACTACGGCGTTATTTTTCGCCCCATTCACGACCAGGGCGGATGGGTTTCCGATGTGATCGGCGACGCCATGCTGGCGATCTGGACTGCGCCCGCCGATTCCCTTGAATTGAGACATAGGGCGCTGACCTCGGCCTTGAACATTCGAACGGCCGCCCTCCGTTTTGAGCAATCCCGCCGCATCAAGCTGCCGATCCGGATCGGGGTGCATAGCGGCGAAATGCGGATCGGCTATGTCGGCTCGTCGGAACACGGCGAGTATCGCGCGGTCGGCGATACGGTCAACACCGCGGCGCGCATCGAAGCCTTGAACAAGCTGTTGGGAACGCAGGTGCTGGCTTCGGAAACGGCCATCGACGGGCTGGAGGCTAACTTCTCGGCCCGGCGGCTCGGCAATTTTCAGCTGGCGGGCAAGAACCAGCCGGTGACCGTTTACGAATTGAACGAAGCGGATTCCCAGCGGGCCGGTTTGCTCGCCGCAAGATTTGCCGATGCCCTTGATTTGTTCGACGCTGGCCGCTGTCAAGCCGCATTGGCCGGCTTCCTCAGACTGCTCGAAGCATTTCCGGATGATGGCCCGAGCCTCTTCTATGTAAGACTTTGTCGCAATTTCCTGTCGAGCCCGAGCGAGCCCGGGGATCATCGTATAATCAAGACCGTCAAACCCGAAGGCGCGCGCAGGGTATGAGTGTGGCCGCTGCATCGATGCTCATCGTGCAGGTCTAAGCGGTGCGGGGTAATTCCATCTCCAAATCAATGCGACGCCTGGGCAGGGGCGAATTCATTCGTCCAGCGGCGGATAAATCCGCGCCGACATGGACCCTTTGAAACGGAATTGAAATAATGCGTCCGCGTGCCTGAAAATCTACGCGCTTAGGTGGCGGTAGCGTTTTCTCATCTTGGCTAAGCCAAACTGCATGGTACTAAAGGAGGCGTGCTTGGATAATCTGCTCGAAGGGTTGATGCGTATCCCATATTTCTCCGAGATTTCCCGGGAATCCGTGAACGCTTTAGCGTCCCACGCTTCACACAAGACGTTTCCCAAGAACGCGATCATCATCAACGAAGGCGACGAAGCGGGGCCTTTGTATGTCATTCTGAGCGGCAAAGTGCGGGTTTTCCTTGGCGACGACGCGGGCAAGGTCATCACCTTGTCCATTCAGGAAAGCGGATCCTATTTCGGAGAGCTCTCCCTGCTGGACGATACGCCGCGTTCCGCATCGGTGATGACCCTGGAAAAAACCGTGTGCGGCCTCATTGCGAAGGCGGAATTCAGGAAGTGGCTGGCAGACCATCCCGATGCAGCCTTAGGCATCATCAAGGGATTGACCCGGCGGATTCGGATGTTGACGGAGAGCGTGAGAGGATTTGCGCTGTTCGACGTTTACGGTCGCTTGAATAGGCTGTTATCCGATCTCGCGGTCGATGTGGAAGGCAAGCCAACGATTTTGGAAAGACCGAGCCACCAGGAGATGGCCAACCGGATCGGAGCGTCCAGGGAAATGGTCAGCCGGATCATGAAAGACTTGGTGAATGGCGGCTATCTAAGGGTCGAAGGCAAATCCCTGATCATCAACCGTAAACTACCTGCATCTTGGTAGGGTTTTGCCGTCGCTGGCGCGGGCAGGCTGGCGCGCGTTTTCGGGATGGTCATTGCCGCTCGCTCCGATCTCGGCCGACAGGACTATCTTCGGCGCCCCCGATGCCAATAACCGCTTGTTTTGGTGCCGGCAGACGGCCTAGAATCCAATTCCCCGGCCAATAATAATCGACGGATTGTGATCGCGATCAGGATGAAAATCCGCTTACCCTCCTTTGGACTCTGCATCGGGACGATAGTGGCCCTGCTCGCGCCCATTCCCGGATTGGCCGGCTGTGAACAAGCTGTCGCTCGCTTGGTTTCGCTTCAGGGGAACCTGGAAAGACAGAGCCCGGGCCAACAGGAATGGCGTGCGGCGTCGCCGGAAGAGACGTTCTGTCCGGGCGACAAAATCCGCACCCGGGAAAGGAGCCGGGCGACCCTCGAGCTGAATAACAAAACCTACCTATCTCTCGATCAAAAGACCACCGTTATATTCTCCGGGCTTAAACCGCAAGCCCCCCGCTGGCTCGATCTGCTGAAAGGCATCATCTATTTGCGAAGCCGCACA
Source organism: Methylococcaceae bacterium (assembly GCA_035518875.1). Classification (GTDB taxonomy): domain Bacteria; phylum Pseudomonadota; class Gammaproteobacteria; order Methylococcales; family Methylococcaceae; genus DATIXD01. Next base: position 8,113 of record DATIXD010000377.1, read on the forward strand.
CCGAGTTCAATGGAGATCCGAACGCCGATCGTGAACGCGGCCATTAAGGGAACCGAATTCATGGTCGGTACCGACGATGCGGAAAGCCAGGTAACCGTCTTCGAAGGCCGGATCGAAACATCCAACGCCCAAGGGCAAGTGACACTGACCAATGGCCAAGCCGCGGTAGCCAAAGTCGGACAGGCGCCAGTGCGGAAAATCCTGCTGAAACCGCAAGATGCCGTGCAATGGGCGCTGTATTATCCGTCCGTCATCGATATTGCGAGCCTGCGACGATCCACATCCGACCCGGCGGTTCGACGTGCGGCCATGCGCTATCTGGCGGGAGGCACGCTGGGCGCACTGGAGGCATTGGACGCCGCCGCAACGCCGGTCCCGATCCTGAAGGCTGGGCTCCTGCTGAGTCTAGGAAGGGTAGAGGAAGCCGGGAAGCTGCTTGCTGACATCGGCAAGGAACACCGCGCCGATGCGCTCGCCTTGCAAGCGATTATCGCCCTGACCAAAAATGATAAGGCCAAGGCCATGGAGTTGGCCCGACAGGCTACTGTATCGCAAGCGAACTCACCCACGGCCTGGACGGCGCTTTCCTATGTTCAGCAGGCGCATTTCGATTTGGATTCAGCACTAACCAGTGCGAACAAGGCCGCTGAACTATCTCCCGATAACGGTCTGGCGCAAACCCGCATGGCTGAACTTCTGGCTTCCTTCGGACGACTGTCCGATGCCCGCAAGGCTGCAGCGAAAGCCGTTCAGCTCAATCCGGCCCTGGCCCGACCCTGGGCGGTGCTGGGCTTCACCCAACTCACGGCAATGGACACCGACCAAGCTTTGGAGAGTTTCGGCAATGCCATCCGCATCGACTCCTCCGACCCGTTGCCCCGCTTCGGCCTGGGCCTCGCGAAAATCCGCGAGGGGAATTTGGAGAAAGGTACCGAAGAGATCGAAATCGCCGCCAGCCTCGATCCCAACGATTCGCTGACGCGAAGCTATCTGGGCAAGGCGTACTACGAGCAAAAACGGAACAAACTGGCCGAGACCGAATACCATCTCGCCCAACGGTTCGATCCCAACGACCTGACGCCCTGGTTCTATGATGCCATCAAGAAACAGACGGAAAACCGCGCGATCGAGGCGCTCGAAGACATGCAGCAGGCGATCGAGCTGAACGGCAACCGCGCTGTCTACCGCTCAAAGCAGGCGCTCGACAGTGACCTGGCCGCCCGCAGTTCCGCAGTGGGCCGAATCTACAATGACCTGGGCTTCGGCCAGCGGGCGTTGGTGGAGGGCTGGAAGTCGCTCAACGCCGACCAGAGGGATTATTCCGCCCATCGCTTCCTCGCTGACACTTACCAGAACCTGCCCAGACACGAAGCGGCGCGGACCAGCGAACTCCTGCAATCACAACTCCTGCAACCCCTGAACATCACGCCAGTGCAGCCCTCCCTTGGCGAGCAGAACCTGCTGATTCTCAGCGGTTCCGGGCCTTCGCAGCCCTCTTTCAACGAATTCAATCCGGTGTTCCAGCGCGACCGCTTCGCCCTCCAAGCTTCCGGGGTGGCTGGCAGTTTCAATACGTTCGGGGATGAAGTGACCTAGTCTGGCCTACACAAGAATCTTTCATATAGCCTCGGTCAATTCCATTATGAAACCGACGGCTTTCGACCCAACAACGATTTGCGGCAGGATATTTACGACGCGTTTTTCCAGACCGCCATCACGCCCGATGTAAGCGTACAGGCGGACGTCCGGCACAAGGAGCTGCATCAAGGGGATCTGAGACTCAACATGTTCAAGCTTCCGTTCTTTGACCAGAACTACGATCCTTTCTATCGAAGGGAGGTGCGCGGCGAGCGCTATCGGGGAGGAATGCGATACAAACCTGCCGCAAATTCGACGCTGTTAGGCTCGGCGATTTTTCAGGACGAAACCTTCGAGTTCGGTACGCTTACCGCGTTGAATAAGCGTACCCGGGATTATAACTTCGAAGCGCAACATCAAGTCCAAAGCGTTTACGCTGACTTCAATTTAGGGGTAGGGCATTACGAAGCCAAGGATAACATCTTCGTTGCCGATGGAGCTCAAGATACTCGCAGGACGAATGGCTATTTTTATTCTCTGCTGCATCTCCCGAAAGCCATTACCTTGACCCTTGGGACAAGCTTCGATTCATTCGAAAACCCAGAGGTATCCAGTCAGTTACAGTTCAATCCTAAAGCAGGGCTGTTATGGGAAATACAACCTGGAACCACGTTTAGACTTGGAATGACCAGAGGCCTTAACTGGGCAAGAAACGAGATGCCGACAATCGAGCCGACTCAGGTGGCCGGCTTTAATCAGGTTTTCACCGATCCTTCTGGAACGCGTTTTTGGCGTTACGGAATAGGTCTAGACCACAAGTTTTCCGAACGGCTTTATTCCGGAGTCGAAGCCTCACTGAGAGAGCTGCGCGTGCCATTCCTTGAAAAAGATAACTTTGAGCCTTGGCGCGAACAGATTTATCGGGCCTATTTGAACTGGACTATCGATGATCAATTTGCCATTTCACTCAATTACAATTTCGAAAAATTCGAAACCGATTTTGAAGACGAATCTGCACTTTTGTTGGCTTTTTTCCCTACGACCGTAACACATGCGGCATCGGGTTCGCTGAGATATTTCTATCGGTCTGGTTTTTTTGCTCAGCTCGACCCCATACTGATTAGTCAAGTGGGGTATCCGGATAAATGCGGTTAGTTAGCGACGCCACGGACTGGGTGAAACCTCCATATGGAGAGACAAAGGCGCGCTTTTACCAGTGCTTGGTGGCATGGGGCTATCTTCCACTACTGTTCTGGGTCTGGGGTTTGCCACGAG
>DATIXD010000378.1:0-2896 GCA_035518875.1 Methylococcaceae bacterium
CTTCGTCAACGGCCTGGTGAAGAGCGACCCCCGCCTGCCCTTCGGCGGCGTCAAAGCCTCCGGCTACGGCCGGGAGCTTTCGTATCACGGGATGCGCGAGTTCGTCAACGTGAAGAGCATTTGGATCCGATAGCGCACATCAAGAAATAGGAGCGGACCATGGAATACGTGATCGCGAGGTACCCGGTAGAACGGGATGTTTTTATCGACTGGCAAGCCGCCGGCAAGACCAACCGAATCCTGATGGTCGAGAAGGGCCATCACCGCTTCGATCTTGGTCGACCCGGCGATTATACGCCCGACTCACACGATCTCACGGTTGAAAGCACCACGGAACTGACCCCTTTGATCCTGGAGTTTTCGCCCAAGGGTGGAATTTCATGAAGCGGTGGTGCAAGGTCGTTTTGGTATTTTGGGGTTGCACGGCACTCGTCGGTTGCGCGAGCTATCCCCGTAATCCACAGCTGGCCAAATACGAACCCGGGGCCGGTTATCGATTCAACAACCTGTCCTCGCCCAAGAATTCGGACAGCCTGTTCGTGATCTTGAGCTTTTCCGGCGGCGGGACACGGGCGGCCGCCTTGTCCTACGGGGTCATGGAGAAGCTCCGCGGCACCAAGATCACCTGGGAAGGCGAGGAGCGGCGGCTGCTCGATGAGGTCGACGTGATTTCCTCGGTCTCCGGCGGCAGTTTTACGGCGGCCTATTACGGCCTTTTCGGCGAGGGGCTGTTCGAGAAGTTCGAGCAGGCCTTTTTGTACAAGGATATCCAAGGCAAACTGGTTGGCTCGCTGTGGTCGCCGGTCAATTGGTTCCGACTGGCCTCGCCCACTTTCGGACGCATCGATCTCGCCTCCGAGTTGTATGACCGCGAAATCTTCGACGGCAAGACCTACGCCGACCTGCTCCGTCAGGGCCGCCCCTTCGTCTTGCTCAACGCAACGGACATGTCCATGGGCGCGCAATTCACCTTCGAGCAGGCGCAATTCGATCCGTTATGTTCCGATCTCGGCGGCGTCCACGTCGCCCGCGCCGTGGCGGCCTCTTCGAACTTTCCCGTCGCTTTCACGCCGTTGACCCTGAACAACCATGCCGGGAGCTGTGACTTCAAGGAGCCCGAGTGGGTCGGCAAGGGAATCAAGGATGCACAACCGAATCCCGAACGCTACAATCGCGCGCGTATCGCCCGCTCCTACCTAGACGCCAAGGAGCGTCCCTATCTTCATCTGCTGGATGGCGGGATCTCCGACAACATCGGCTTGCGCGGGCCGTTGGTGGCGCTTCGGTCGAACGATCCGCAGTGGAGCCTGTTGAACAAGATCGGCAACGGGGAGATCAAAAAGCTGGTGGTGATCACCGTGGATGCCAAGACTTCGCCACCCTTCAAATTCGACAAGTCTTCGAGTCCGCCTGACGTGAAAGACGTGCTGGAAACGGTCGCGACGGTGCCCATGCAGAATTACTCTTTCGACACGGTGGAACTGCTCCGCAAGGAATTTGAAGGATGGGATAAAGCTCGCCGGAACTATGCTGGCTGTGAGGCCATTCTGCATCAAAAATGCCCGGGGCAGACGATGCCCGTGCCGCCGCTCCCCCCGCTTGGTCTTTACCGCGTTTACGTTGGCTTCGATCAGATCGAGGACGAGAGCGAACGCCGTTATTTCCAAAGCATGGCGACATCGTTTCATCTACCGCGTAAGCAAGTGGACGATTTGCGGCGGATCGCCAGGGAACTGCTCGATCAATCTAGGGATTTTCACCAGTTGACTGTCGATCTTCGGTAAGTTCGATCTTTGCACCCCGACGACAACGGAGCCGCCGCCCGGTTATCGTAAGACGGATATCGGCTTTTCCCCCTTTTTCGAAAACCTCGCCCATGCTCAGTTACCGCCACGCCTTTCATGCCGGCAATTTCGCCGATGTCTTCAAACATCTGGTCCTGACCTTGCTGGTCAAGGCGCCGTTGCGCAAGGAAAAGCCGTTTTGTTATCTGGATACCCACGCGGGCGCGGGGCGTTACGATCTTGCCTCCGGGATGGCTCGGAAGAACCGGGAATACGTGGGTGGCATCGGGCGTTTGTGGGATTGCCGGGATGCGCCTGAGGAAGTCAACGCGTATCTGTCGACCGTACGCAGCCTCAATGCGGCGCAGACGCTGCGTTTTTATCCCGGCTCGCCGCGCATCGTCCGGCATTTCCTGCGCCCCGGCGATCGTATGATCCTTTGCGATCTGCATACCACCGATGTGGAACTGCTCCGGCACGAATTTTCGGAGGACAGACAGGTCGGGGTTCACCATCTGGACGGCTACCAGGGGCTGAAGGCGTTTCTGCCGCCCCCGGAGCGGCGAGGCCTGGTGCTCTGCGATCCGGCCTTCGAACTGAAGGATGAACGCACGCGACTTCTGGAAGCCTTGACTGCAGCCTGGCGGCGCTGGCCGACGGGCGTTTACGCCGTATGGTATCCGATACTCGATCGGGCGACGGTGGACTGGTTTCATCGCCAGCTCAAGCGCAGCGGCATCCGCAAGGTGCTGCTGGCGGAACTGCGGATTTTCGACGAGGACGTCCCGCTGCGCCTCAACGGCAGCGGGATGATCGTGGTCAATCCGCCTTGGCGGTTCGACGAACAACTAACCCGGCTGGGACCCTGGCTGTGGAATGTGTTATCGCCCGAGGGAGCGGGTGGGTTTCGTTTGGAGTGGTTAGTGCCGGAGTGATGGTGTGGGCCGCAGGCGAATACTAGTCTCAGCGCCCCCATCACTCCAAATTTAATGCAGCTTGATCTTCGGTTGCAGGCGGCTGCGGAAGAAATTGGCAATGATCAGCAAGCCCACGCGGAAGGGACCGAACAGCGCGAACTGGTGCATTTTGTAGAGCGATAGATACACCAGGCG
>DATIXD010000379.1:0-8193 GCA_035518875.1 Methylococcaceae bacterium
GGGCTGGGTATGAATATCTAAGGGTGAATGAAAAGCGGGTAAAAAGGGTCCTCATTCTAAGCGAGCTTATTTTTATCTCCGAGAAGCGAGACAAGTCCCAATTTGAGCTCAGCCTGCAACCTCTGTATGACGAAGTAGATAGAATCGGAGGCGCAGCGGAAAAATGGATCAAAGAGAAGTCGCTTTACCACTTCATCTACCCACATTGATGGCCGCTAACGAAGTTAGCCAACCGGACGTCAAAAACCTATGCTTTTCGGTTCCGTCCGCTGCGCTCCGGCACCGGTTACTTCCAACGTTAAGCCGCAGAAGTAGGAGACGATCCCTGTGTTGTTCAACAACTGCAAAGCCCGCCCTCACACTGAGCTGTATGGCCCGGGAGCGTTCTATGACCTGAACCTAGTTGGCGCACAGGCGAACATGGCTACGAACCTCCAGCAGGGACAGCATTGCTGTGCGGCCACCCCCGTCGAAAAACGTAACATCAAAAGTGACATCATATTCCACTGGTTCTGCTTCTCGCACGAGCAGATCATGGAGATGCCCGACAAACCGGGCACGACGGTGCGGGTGTTCTTCGGCGAGTGGCTTGGATCGGAGCGCCTGCCGCGAGCCGCGGCCGTCGCGAAAGAGCCGTACACATGGTTTTTCAACGTCAAAGGCCAATTCAAACAGCTGTCGGCCATCCAGCCGAGGGGCCACTGCGCGGCACCGGCCGGCCTGTGCCGCGGCTGAGGTGTATGGCGGCTCTGTTGCAACCCGTAACCCGTAAGGCGGAACCAGGGGTGGGTTCCGCCGGATGGAATCGTAGGTGTGCTTTCGATGATTCGCACGACAGTCGTTGGATACACCACCCCGCGTGAATTTGGATTCGGCGCCGCTGTTTGGCGGATCGCCCTTCGGGCATCCGCCCTGCGGACTATTGGCCCGGGCCGGCTAAAGAATGAAGCCCATTTTGCTATTTAATGACAACTGACGCGATCCGACCTGTCATATCTGTCAAGTTACCATAGAGAATCAAGGGCAGAGCGATACAATATGTCAACTATATCAACATGTTGCGAGTTGGCGCGCAATATGCCTACGTACTGCCGAAACGCTAAGAGTACTGTTTCCTAAACCGGTGAAACTTTTGTGAGCAGGTAAAATGAACTTGACTTTCCTCAACTTGTTTCTAACCCTGATGGCTATCGTAAATGTGTCAGTTGTTCTGAGAAGTCTGTACAAACATTATTGGAGAAAACCGGGTGCTGATGGAGGAACCGCCATCATTTCTACTAATTTGCAGAATAGGGAAACACTGCAACCCCCGAACTGCTGACGCTTTGTTCTTTTTGTTACGTGAATAGCGGCGTCTTTGTTTAACCAAACAAATTGAAATCCCCCGACTCTGTCCAATGCCGTTAACTCAAGGGCCGACCTGTCGTTCCGCCAACCCAGCACGGCGGGTTACGCTTCGCTAACCCGCCTCGGCGCTCACACCTTGTGGGCCAATTGCATTTCGTCCACGAGCATCTCATGTGTCCGAATTTCGCCCACGACAGCGTCGTCGAGCGAGTAGATGGGCAGGGGGCGGCTCTGCCCCTTGAGCTGGAAGTCGCCCATCGCCGCGAAATTCCACGGCTGGGTGCAGGCGTCCCGCACCGACTCAGTCATGGCGATGGCCTTGCCGATACTACGGGTCAAACCTTCGAGACGCGCAGCCAAGTTGACCATGTCGCCGAGCACGGTGTAGTCCATCTTGATCCGTGACCCGATGTTGCCCTCAATGACTGGCCCCTTGCTCAAACCGAAGCCGCAGTAAAGGAAGCGCATTAGCCGGCATTTATCTGCATTGGAACGCAGTTCTTGAAGATCTTTCAGGGTATTCAGACAAGCGGCGACTGCGCCATCGGCCTCATCAGGCGGAAAATGGGCCATCACGCAATCTCCCACGTATTTGGTAACCTGGCCGCCGTTTTCAACGACGCGGAGGGAACAGACTTCCAGAAATTGGCTGACGAGATCGGCGACTTCCTCGACCGGGAATTTCTCGGAAAGGTAGGAGAAGGCAACAATGTCGCCGAACAGGACGATCTGCTCGGTCTTCTTGACCGGCACGCTCAGGGGATTGATGCCTTCCGTGAGAAACTTCAGAACGGAAGGCTGTGTGTAGCGTTCGATAATGCGGTGGGATTCGGTGATATTCTCCAGCATGATGCGCATGGCCTGGAGAATGATATCGTTGGTGCTGTTCAGACGGACCGTCTTCATGGACCACTTAGCGAACAGGCGTTCGGCGATGTCGTGCTCGGCCTTCAGAATCAGTAGATCCCGGTGCCGCGGGTCGCTACGGATGCGAGAGAGTACCCGGTCGACCGCATTTTCTTCGCCTTCAAGAATCTGAAAAAAGAACTCGTGGGCGGAGAACAGGATGCCCGTGATACCGACCTTCAGATTGTTCCGGCTGGAAATGCGGCCGATTTCGTCGATCTCGGCGCCCGACAACCGCTGGGTAGCCGTGCTGATGTACATGATACGCTTCACGCTTCGTCTCAACTTCTTTGTTTTTCCCGAAGCAGCGGGCCGGATCGGGAATACCATCTTGCGGATAGCGGCTGTTTACAAGGGGTGAATGCACAGGATGGTAGCGAGTTTGCCCCTCTCGCACCAGAGGATCGGCCCGGAAATGGAGGCCGGACAGAGGGGAATGGGATTACGGAAATGGAGCGGACACGATTTCTCAAGAAATTTTGCCCGCGCAAAATGCGCCGATGAACAAAGCGCATCCTGTCGGGGATGCCCACCACCTGCGGGGCAAATCAGCGGGCGATGAATCCCGCAATGCGTTCCACGCCGAGGGATAGCCTTTCCATCGAAGTGGTATAGGAAAACCGCAGATAGTCATCAGGACGATTTTCACCGAAGTCCCTGCCGGGCGTCACCGCTACATGAGCTTCTTCCAACAATCGCCAGGCAAAACCAAAACTGTCAGAACTCAATCGGGTGCAATCCGCGTAGATATAAAAGGCGCCCTTCGGTTTGAGCGGTATGTCGAAGCCGAGCTTGTCCAGTTCCGTACAGAGATAATCCCGCCGGGCCTGGAACTCCAAGCGTCTTCGCTCCAACGCCTGCAAGTTGTCCTCGCCGAAGGCCGCAAGCGCCGCGGCTTGGGATGCCGAAGAGGCCGAAATAAAAATATTCTGCGCCAGCTTTTCCAAGGCTTCGACATGACTCTCCGGCGCGATGAGCCAGCCCAGGCGCCATCCGGTCATGCCGAAATATTTGGAAAAGCTGTTGATCACGAAGACATCGTCGGAAAATTCCAGCGCCGAATGAGAGCGTTCGCCGTATTCGAGCCCATGATAAATTTCATCGGAAATCAAGAAGCCACCGTGCCGCTCGACCCGCCCGACCATTTCGTTCAATGCGCCCTCGCTTATCAGCGTGCCCGTCGGATTCGAAGGCGAAGCCAAGACCACGCCCGCGGTTTGACGATACCAATATTTCTCGAGCAAGGTGCTGTTCAGCTGAAAGCCCGAATCGACATCAACGGGAACGCTTTGGGGTTTGCCGGCGAAGAGGCGCACGAAATTTGCGTAACAGGGATAGCCGGGGTCGGCGAGCAAGACACGATCGCCGGGGTTGACCAGAGCCCCCATCGCCAGCAGAAACGCGCCGGAAGCGCCCGGCGTGATGAAGATCCGGCGGCGGGGCGGACGAACGCCGTATCGCCGCAGATAGTAATCCGCTATCGCCTCCCGCAGTTCGGGCAATCCGGAAGCCGAGGTATATTTGATCTTGCCGGCACGGATGAACTGAGCGCCCGCCTCCGCTACGGCTGCTGGCGTCGGAAAATCGGGCTCGCCGATTTCCATGTGCACGATATCTCGGCCCTCCCGCTCCAAAGCCTGGGCGCGATCGAGGAGTTTCATCACCTGGAATGACTTGATGCTCCCCATGCGCTTCGCGATCAGCATGAATCACTCATCCCCGTAATCTCGGAGCACAATCGATCCCCATCTCACAGTCATCCGCTTGCTCATAATATTGCGACCCTAGCCGCTTTCTGCTATTAATTACGGATTTTTACCGCTCTTGGTTTTAGGAGTTACGGATGTCCAGCGCGAAAGCCACTCAAATTCAAATCACGCCTTTCAGTTTCACGCCTTACCCGCTCAAGGAGGACGAAGAATACATGAACGAGGCGCAAACCGAGCATTTCCGCCGCATTTTACAGAACTGGAAAAGGGAACTCATGCGGGAGGTCGATCGCACCGTACATCACATGCAAGACGAGGCGGCCAACTTCCCCGATCCCAACGACCGCGCCACGCAGGAATCGGAGTTCAGCCTGGAATTGCGCACTCGCGATCGGGAACGGAAGCTGATCAAGAAAATCGAGGAAGCTCTGGAAAACCTGGAGCGGGGCGTCTACGGCTACTGCGAGACCTGCGGCGTGGAAATCGGCCTTCGTCGACTGGAAGCCAGACCCACCGCCACCCAATGCATAGACTGCAAAACCCTGGACGAAATCCGGGAGAAACAAGTCGGCTGATTCGGTTCGACTTTGTCGGCCTCCTGTTCTTCCGATCTCGACCCTACGCCGCAGGGCGGTCAATACCGGGGGCGTTTCGCCCCGTCGCCGACCGGTCCCCTGCACCTCGGCTCACTATATACCGCCCTCGCCAGTTTTCTTCAGGCCCGCTCGCTCCGCGGCGAATGGCTGCTGCGGATCGACGACGTCGACTCGCTGCGCACCATTCCTTCGGCTGCCGACCGTATCCTTCGTACACTGGAGTGGCATGGTCTTCATTGGGATGGCGAAGTGGTCTTCCAAAGCCGCAATCTGGAAGCCTACCAACGAGCCCTCGAAGTACTGGAATCAAACGGACTGCTGTATCCCTGCACCTGCACCCGCCAGGAACTCACCGCCCTGACCCGCCAGAACTCCGACCACAACGCCTACCCGGGTGTTTGTCGAGGCCAAAGCCGCGACCTTCGCCAGCCGCACGCGCTGAGAGTCAAAGCGGGTGACATAACCATTGCTTTCGCCGACACAATGCAAGGGGAATTCCGCCAGGATCTTGCCGCCGAGGTCGGGGATTTCATCGTGCGCCGGCGGGACGGCATTCACGCCTATCACCTGGCGACGGTGATCGACGATCATCGGGCGGAAATCACCGAAGTCATGCGAGGCATCGACCTGCTCGAATCGACGCCCCGCCAAATCCATCTGCAACGCCTGTTAAAACTGCCCACGCCGTCTTATCGGCATATCCCCGTGGTCGCGGACGCCCAAGGCAACAAACTGAGCAAGCAGTCCGGGGCTGTCCCCGTCGATGACGCCCATCCCTCGCGCACGCTTTTCACTCTGTTGAACCTACTCAACCAATCCCCGCCGAAGGAGCTGCAAACCGGTCCGCCGGATGAAATCTTACAATGGGCCATCGCAGCCTGGGATGTGGGCAAACTGGTCGGAAGGGCCGTTGCGCCTGCGCTGTAAACGCGCCGCTACGCAGAACGCAGTAGCTCCGACTTCACCGGCAGCTTCCGGATCCGCTTGCCGGTCGCCGCGAAGATCGCGTTGGTCACCGCCGGCGCGATCGCAGAAGTACCGGGCTCGCCGATGCCGCCGGGGGCTTCGGCGCTCTTCACCAGATACACCTCCACCACCGGCGCTTCGTTGATGCTCAGCAGGCGGTAGTCGTTGAAGTTGTTTTGCTCGACGCGGCCGTCCTTGATCGTGATCTCGCCGAACAGGGCGGCGGTGATCCCGAAGATGATCCCGCCTTCCATCTGCGCCTTCACCGTGTCGGGGTTCACGATCATTCCACAGTCCACCGCACAGACCACGCGGTGAACCCGCACCTCGCCACCCTTGGAAACCGTCACCTCGGCGACCTGCGCCAGATAGCTGCCAAAGGCGTGTTGCACAGACACGCCGCGACCGTGGCCCTTCGGCAATGGCTGCCCCCATCCGGCCTTTTCCGTAGCCAGGTCGAGCACCGCCCGGGCCCGCGGCAACTTGCCGAGCAGGTCGCGGCGAAATTGGACCGGATCCTTTTTTGCGGTCGCCGCGAGCTCGTCTATGAAGCTCTCCACCACGAAGATGTTGTGCGTGGGTCCGACGCCGCGCCACCAACCCGTGACAATACCTGGCGGCGGCTCCTGGCGGACGTAATCCACCAAAACGTTCGGAAGGGCATAGGGCAGATCCGCTGCGCCTTCCACGGCATCCGGATCGAGGCCTTCCTTGAACGCCGGCGGGAACCAGCGCGCAAGGATCGAGGACGCAGTGACACGATGGCTCCAGGCGATCGGCGTGCCGTGCTCGTCCAGACCGGCAGCGAGCCGGTCGTAGTAGTAGGGCCGGTAGATGTCGTGCTGGATGTCTTCTTCGCGGGTCCAGATCACCTTGACCGGACCATCGACCTGGCTGGCAATCTGCACCGCCTGGGTGATGAAATCCACCTCGAGCCGCCGGCCGAAGCCGCCGCCGAGCAGATGGTTATGCACCCGGATCTTCTCGGGCGGAAGGCCGGTCACCTGCGCGGCGGCGGCCTGGGCGCGGGTCGCAACCTGGGTGCCCACCCACACGTCGCAGCCGTCCTTGCGTGCGTGGACGGTACAGTTCATCGGCTCCATTGTGGCGTGCGCGAGGAACGGTACCTGGTAGACCGCCTCGACCTTCCGGGCGGCGCCGGCCATGGCTTTGGCGACATCGCCCTCCTTACGCGCGGCAACCCCCGGCTTCTGCGAGGCCGCTTCAAGCTGTTGAACGATATCGACGGTGCTGAGCTTGGCGTTCGGGCCATTATCCCAGCGGATGTCGAGCGCGGCCAAGCCCTGCTTGGCTGCCCACATGTGATCGGCGACCACCGCGACGGCGTCGCCTAGGCGCACCACCTGGTGCACGCCTTTAACCGCCTTCGCCTTGGCTTCATCGACGCCGGCCAGCTTGCCGCCGAACACAGGGCAGGCGGCAACGGTCGCGATTTTCATGCCGGGGACCTTCACATCGATGCTGAACTGCGCCTTGCCGTTGACCTTGTCGCGGCTGTCGAGGCGCTTGGCGGCGGTGCCGATGAGCTTGAAGTCCTTAGGCTCCTTGAGCGTGACCTGGTCCGGCACCGGCAAGGTTGCAGCCTTATCGACGAGGACTCCGTAGTTGAGCTGGCGGCCGGTTGACACATGGATCACCTGGCCCTTTTCGGCACGGCAGGAATTCGCATCGACCTTCCAGGTCGCGCACGCGGCGGACACCAGCATACTGCGAGCGACGGCGCCGGCACGCCGAAGCGGTTCCCAGGCGCCACGGACCGATGTCGAGCCGCCGGTTACCTGAAACCCGAGCACCGGATTGGCATAGAGCTTATCGTCGGGCGGCGCATGTTCGAGGTGGACCTGTGCCAAATCCACTTCCAGCTCTTCGGCGAGGAGCATCGGCAGGGAGGTGTAGGTGCCCTGCCCCATCTCGACCTGATGCACGACGAGGGTCACGCGCCCTTGACGGTCGATGCGGATAAAGGCGTTGGGCGCGAAGGTGTTTGCCGTGGGGATAGCGGTGGCCTCGGCATTACGCATCAGCGCGGGTAGGCTAAAGCTCAGCAGTAGCCCGCCACCGGCAGCCGCGCTGGCTTTCAGAAAGGTCCGTCGGGACATACCAGCTTCGCATACAGGCTCAGAATCTGCTCTCCCGACGTACTGCAGTTGTTCGAGGCTCATGGTCAGGCTCCCTTTGCAGCGGTGGATTTGGACTGCGCCGCCTGTTTGATCGCGGCGCGGATGCGCGGATAGGTGCCGCAGCGGCAGAGGTTGCCGGCCATGGCCGCATCGATGTCGGCATCGGTGGGATTGGGATTGCTCGCCAGCAATGCGGTTGCGGACATGATCTGGCCCGACTGGCAGTAGCCGCATTGTACGACATCGAGATCCAGCCAGGCGTTCTGCACCTTCTTGCCACTCGGCGTTTCGCCGATCGCTTCGATGGTCGTAACTCTCTTTCCGGCGACGGCCGACACCGGCGTCACGCACGACCGTGTCGGCGCGCCGTCCACGTGTACGGTACAGGCGCCGCACTGGGCGATGCCGCAACCGAACTTGGTGCCGGTCAGGCCGACCACGTCGCGCAGCACCCAGAGCAGGGGCATATCCGGCGGGACGTCCACCTTGTGGACCTTGCCGTTGATTTTCAATGTGATCATGACCATG
>DATIXD010000380.1:0-4991 GCA_035518875.1 Methylococcaceae bacterium
GATCGTCGGCGTCACCCGTGTGATCTGCTCAAACGGTGATCCGGCGGCGGTCAATCGTTGGCGCAATTCGGGTAGACGGCGTTCGGCGTCGTCAACGACTAGATGGACGCCGTCGCCGACCAGTACCAAACTCGAAACACCCGTCGCGTGGACGAGTTCGTCGCGTACCTCGCGCGGCCGGGGTGAAATGACGGCAATCACCGCGCCGGACAACTCGCTCTTGAGTCGATTAGGAGTGTCGCAAAACAGCAGACGGCCCTGATCCAGCAGCGCCAGGCGATGACAGCGTTCGGCTTCGTCCAGGTAAGCGGTTGAAATCACCACTGTGACCCCTTCGGCGTGCAGCAAATAAAGCAGACGCCAGAAGTCCCTGCGTGACACCGGGTCAACGCCCGTGGTCGGTTCGTCGAGCAGAAGCAGCCGAGGGGTATGAATGAGCGCACAGGTCAAACCGAGTTTTTGCTTCATGCCGCCGGACAGGTGTCCCGCCAGACGACCTCGAAACTCCAGCATGCCGCAGGCTGTCAGGAGGCGGGCGGCGCGTTCTTCGCGCTGACGGCGCGGAATACCGAACAAGTCGGCATAGAAACGGATGTTTTCATCGACCGTCAGATCCTCGTAAAGCCCGAACCGCTGGGGCATGTAACTGATGTGACGCTTGACGGACTCCGGATCGCGTATCACATCGAATCCCTCCACGATGGCCGTCCCTTCGTCGGCCGGCAGCACCCCGGCGAGGATGCGCAGGACGGTGGTTTTGCCGGCGCCGTCGGAGCCGACCAGGCCGAAGATCTCACCGGCTGCAACCGTAAAACTCAGACGATCGACCGCCGTGATGCCGGCAAAGCGCTTGGTGAGTACTTCCGCTTGGATGGCTTGGGGTGAGTCATTCATCGGATCGGAAAGGTGCCAACTCGATCGTCGCGTCGGCCGGCATGCCGGGCTTGAGTTCATGATCGGGATTATCCACGTCGATCTTGATCCGATAGACGAGGGTGACCCGTTCGGCGTGGGTCTCTACGCTCTTCGGGGTGAATTCGGCCGCCGAAGAAATGAAGGAGATTCGGCCTTCATAGCGCTTGTCGGGATAGCTGTCGGTGCGCAGGGTCGCCCGCTGCCCCCAGCGGATCTTTGCGAGGTCGGTTTCGTTGATGTAGGCGCGCAGCCAAACGTGGTCCAGATCCGCCAGGGTAACCACCGGGGTGCCCGGCAACATGACCTCGCCCAGTTCGGTCTGCCGCACCAGAATGACGCCCGGGAAAGGCGCCCGCAACACGGTGTAGTCCAACAGAATCTTGGACAAAGCCAAGACCTCGCTGGCGTATTGCACATTGGCTTTGGCCACCTCGATGGCCTGTTGGCGGGCCGCCACGATCGCCTGATCGCGAAGATAAGCAGCCTGGGCCTCCTTCAGCGCCGCATCGGCCAGGTCCCGGCTCTGCTTGGAGGTAGCCCCCTTTTGCCAGAGGGTTTGCAAGCGTCCGAAATCGAGTGTCTTCTGCGCCAGGTCGGCTTGATCGGCAGCCACCGTTTGCCGCGCAGCCTCGAGATCCCTGAAAGTGGCGGCCAGTTGCTGCTGTTGCGCAACCAAGGAAGCTTGGTCGATCCGCAGTTGCTGCCGGTAGTTGGAATCGTCAAGCCGAGCCAGCAAGGTTCCGGTTTCGACCCACTGGCCTTCATTGAACGGCAACTCGACGATGCGCGACTGGACCAGCTTGAAACTGAGCACGCTTTGATGGGCCTCGATGTTACCCGAGACCTGCAAAGCCCGGTCTGTTCGGGAGGGGCTGAAAAAATGGGAGATTCGGGAATCCTTGGGGGTGACGTTGATCACCAGCACCGCTATCAAACCGATCAAACCAATAAGCACGAGTGCCAGCTTACGACGCCCGAAATGTCCCATTAGCCACCCGTCATGTCCGTTACCGTTATTATTGGCGCCAGTGTATGCGGGAGTACCCAAAGGTCAAGCGGCGCACACCGTTGTGACCGACGCTGAGCGTTAAGCAAGCTTTCATCGAGCCAGAGCTCTCTGCCTTAATCGTAAAGAAAGTCGAGCCACCAAAACTCCCTCTCTAACCGGAAGAGAGCTGTCGTGAGGGCGATTCAAATAGAGCTTTGCTTTCTTTACGAGCAGTAGATTGTAGAATCGAGACGTGGCGGACTAATCCCAGGCACTACCTGTCTAACAACCGTCTCTTTCGCGTGGTGGTGCCTCATTAGCGATCAATAAATTAACGAGGTGTGAGATGAAACCCATCATTATCGCTGTAACGTTGGTAACGACACTGGCTTTGGCTTACTCCGGCTTTGCTCAAGCGCAACAGGCAGACCACCTGAAACAAGCGCGCGAGCATGTAAATGCCGCTGTGATGCAGGGCGAAAAGGGAGACACGAAAACACTGGTGCAACATGCCGAAACCGCCTTGGAGCATGTCAAAATGGCGCAAACACCAAAGCCGCTTGCCGATTTGGCGAAGGCTATCAAGAGCCTCGAGGCGGCTATTAGGCAAGGCACGGCAGGCGATGCCACTAAAGCGACTGAACATGCCAAGGAATCGGTGGAGTATATCGACGCGGCAACAGCCGCCCTGGGGGGATGATGCCGATAGCGGGTATCGTTTAGCCTGTCAAGGCGGGACGGCAAAAGGCTTCTGGGCTCTTTGAGCCACGCTTAGAGCCAACGACGTAAACAACTCGTGCATTTCCATGCCAAGGTGTTTCGCGGTATCGCCATGCATGGCATGGGAAACTGCACGAGTTGTCGTGGGGAGGCTTACTGCCGCCCGCTATTCGATGGCGATGAACAACGCGCTGTCGTCCCGGCGTACGTTTAACAGAAGCGGCCCGCGTGTTCCCTCCACCGCCGCGCGGAATCCGTCCGTGTCCTTGACTGGCTCGCGATTGACCGAAACGATGATGTCGCCCTTGCGCAAGCCGGCAGTCCAGGCCGCACTCCCCCGTTCGACACCGATAACCTCAACGCCCTCCACTTGGCCCGCCAGCGGATGATCGGGTTCGATCGGTCCGAGTTCGGCGCCCGACAGTCGGCCGCTCAGTTTGCTCGCCTTAACCCTTTCCTGTTTGGGTTTGGCGATGACCGCCGAAACGCTCAACTCCTTGCCGTCGCGCAGGACGTCCAGTTTGACCTCGGTGCCGATGCGGAGCATGCCTATGGTATTGCGCAGACTACCTGCGTCGGCGACCGGCTTGCCATCCACGGCGACCACCACGTCGCCCGAACGCAGCCCGGCCTTAGCCGCGGGCGAGCCCGGCCTGACCTGAGACACGAGCGCTCCTCCGGTACGACTCAAGTTCAGGGCCTTGGCTAATTCGGGGGTGATGTCTTGGACCCCGACACCGAGCTGGCCGCGCTTGACTTCGCCGTACTCGACCAGTTGGTCCATGACATCGCGGGCCATGTTGCTCGGTATGGCGAAGCCGATGCCGACATTCCCGCCCGCGGGCCCGACGATGGCCGTATTGATCCCGACCAGCATGCCGTCGAGATCGACCAAGGCGCCGCCCGAATTGCCAGGATTGATGGAGGCATCGGTTTGAATGAAATTCTCATAACCTTCTATCCCCAACCCGGAGCGTCCCAATGCGCTGACGATACCCGAGGTCACGGTCTGACTCAATCCGAACGGACTGCCGATGGCGACCACGAAATCCCCGACCCGCAACGAGTCGGAGTCACCAAACTTTACGGCCGTCAGATGTTCGCCCTTGATGCGGATGACGCCGATATCGGTCTCTGGATCGCTGCCCACCAGTTTGGCTTCGACGTGACGCCCATCGCGCAGCGTGACGGTGATCTGCGTAGCGTGTTCGATGACATGGTTGTTGGTGAGAATGTAGCCCTTGTCGGCATCCACGATCACGCCGGAACCCAAGCTCTGGCGCTCCTGTTCCATCGGCATGTTGGGGATGTCGAAGAAACGGCGAAAAAAGGGATCGTTGAAGAGGGGATTTTGTTCAACCTGCACCTTGGAGGTCGTGGAAATGTTGACCACGCCGGGCAGCACCTTCTCGATCATCGGGGCCAGCGTGGGCCGGGTCGAGGCTTGGGTGACTGCCGGCAGGGGGCCGGTCGCATCGCACGAAGCGCAGATGAGCAAAAGCAGGAAAGCCAGCAGATGGCGGGCCGGTTTCTGGTTCGTGGCATTCATAAGAAAATTCTCCTTTTTCGGTGACCACACGGCGTGATCGCCGGTGGATTCTAATGGACTTTCTGTCCGGAAGGCCAATTCTTGCCTTTCTCGATACCGCTGAAGCGGATTTCGCGGGGAGCCGCAGATGTCTTTCACAGGCGGTTTGCTTCGGAACCCGGCCGATGACGGTGAACCGGCGGCTTCGATACAGGCGACCCATGCATTTTCGAGCGTTCTTGGAAGGCTGTCGACGGATTTGACGGACGTCTCAGCGTCTTTCCAGATACGACTTCAGCGCCACGGCACTGTTGTGCTCCATGTCGTGGGCGCTGTAGAGCAGCGTCACATTGCCTTGGCGGGACGCTTCCATCAGAGGGTGTAAGGCTTCGGGCTTGCCGTCCAGTTCCGCGAAGTAGCGGACTTGGAACTCTTCCCACTTCGCCGGGTCGTGACCGAACCAGCGCCGCAGCGCATCGCTCGGCGCCGCTTCCCTCACCCAAGCCGTCATCTGCAAAGATTCCTTTTTCACTCCCCTGGGCCACAAGCGCTCCACCAGAAAGCGTGCGCCGTCCGAGGAGTCGGGTGATTCATAAACGCGCTTTACCAAGAACATAGAAGCATCCGTGATACGCCCCACGTAAACTGGCTCGACGCCGACGGGAGAACGAGTCTATCCCAAAATTGTCCAGGCCGAACCCCCAACGCTAACTCCGGGCTACCTGCACATCGAAAACCCGGGCGATCTGGCCTTAGGCGTTGCGGCATTTGGATCGGTGGGGGCCCCATGCTACGGAAACAGCCGTTAGCGGCGCCTGGAATAGACTGAAATCCTGAATC
>DATIXD010000381.1:0-3420 GCA_035518875.1 Methylococcaceae bacterium
GACCGACCATTGATGATCACCGTCGCGCCTTCACCGGCCAGGGTCGAACCAATCGCTAAACCAATGCCCGCTGTCGAGCCGGTCACCAGCGCAAGCTTGTCAGAGAGTTCCAAGTTCATGATTGCTTTTCCCTTACCGGCGCTTAAGCACTTTCAGTTGGTGGGGACTTGCAGGCAGTCCTTTATAGGTCGGAGAAGATTGTGTCCCGGATTCCGGATCGGAGTCCACGGGATCGAAACGGCCGAACCCGGCGCGTTCCGGCTTGTTCCGACTTACGCCCAACACTTGCCGCTGATGAGGACTCGCTGGCATTCCACTAAGTTCTGAGAACCTTGTGCCTGGATTCGGATCTGAAGCGACCGTTTCGCCGGAAATTAGTGCTGCGATGGCCGTCAAGATGATCGTGCGTTTCATAACTGATACCTCTATACGATTTGAGCCGACTGGCTTTTTTACAGGGAAGTCCGGCCTACTCGGCAGCCTGGATAAATCCGGTGCACCCAGTTGGCCTTTGCCTTCTCCATGGCAATCGGCGTTCCAACTGGCCATCAAGCGAGCGGAAGCCGATTAAGTCGCTGAAATCGAATGAGGTTTACATCTTGACGCGAGTAGATTTTCGCTGACGAAGAGAGGCGGTGCCGAAGCCGTCGTGCCGACATTTCGGCACACGCCGAGATATCGGCCTTAGGAGTAGCGGGAGATGCCGAGCTTTTTCATTCGAGACTGCAAGGTCGTCCGTTTCAGGCCGAGGCGGGCCGCGGCGCCGGAAGAACCTCCGATCACTCCATTGGCCTCCTGGAGGGCGCGCAGGATGTGCTCCCGCTCTATGGCCTCTAAGGTGGCTACCCCATCGGAAGCAGGCACGGCCTGTCTTTTCAATTCCGCAAGCGGAACCTGAAGGTCGGACCCTTGGGACAGAATGACGGAACGCTCGACCAGGTTTTCGAGCTCGCGGATGTTGCCCGGCCAGTGATAATGGCACAGGGAAGCCATAGTCTCGGCCGGGATCGTCTCGATGCGTTTGCGCATGCGCCGTGCGTGCTGCTGCGCGAAATAGCGGACCAGTAAGGGAATGTCTTCGGAACGTTCGCGCAGGGAGGGCGTGGTGATGGGAAAGACATTCAGGCGGTAGTAAAGGTCGCTACGGAACTCTTGGTCGACGACCATCTGCGCGAGATCGCGGTTGGTCGCCGCCACCAACCGGACACTGACGCGGACGGTTCGCGTACCCCCCAAGCGCTCGAATTCCTGTTCCTGTAATACCCTCAGGAGCTTGGCTTGCATGTCGAGCGGGATGTCTCCCACCTCATCGAGGAACAACGTGCCTCGATGAGCCGACTCGAACCGCCCGACCTTTTGCGCGACGGCGCCGGTGAAGGCACCTTTCTCGTGACCGAATAATTCGCTTTCCAAGAGGCCCATGGGGATCGCCGCGCAGTTCATCTTGACGAAGGTTCGCTCGCGACGCCCACTCAGATTGTGGATCGCCCGGGCGACCAGTTCCTTGCCGGTTCCCGTTTCCCCCACGATCAGGACGGTGGAGTCCGTGGGCGCGACGGTTTCGACCTGCTTCAGAACGCGCTTCAGGGCCGGGCTCTCCCCGATGATCTCTTCGAACTGATATTCGGTGCGGATCTCGTCTTCGAGGTAGAGCTTTTCCTTGGTGAGCTGGTTTTTGAGATCGTCAATCTCGCGGAAGGCCAAGGCGTTCTCCAGAGCAATGGCGATTTGGCTGGCCACCTGAGCCAACAATTCCATATCGTCGTGCATAAAATGGTCATCGTGGAGACTGGCCAGATTCAAGGTACCCAGGATGCGGCTCGGTGTGATCAACGGTAAGCTGCAGATCGATCGGACACCCTCGGCCATCAAGTTCGTTACGAACTCGGACTCAAACTGTTCCAACTCGTCGGCGTTGATCACCACGGGTCGCCGCCGGGTAAAGGCCAATCCGCCCGGTGAATCCTCGATCGGGACCGGGATGCCTTCGTAGATCAAGCCCTTGCCTTCGGGGAAATCCAAAATGTGTACCCATAACCGGTTGCTGCAGGCATCATGGAGCGCCAAACTCGTGTAGTCATGCGGGATCATCTTGCGGAGGCTTGCGGTGATGGCTGCAAACAGCGGCTTCAACTCGAGGTGGGAAACCACCGCATTGTTCACTTCGAGCAGCAGGCGCAGGCGGTCACGCTCATGGGCCAGTGCCTGCTGATAGCCCTGCACACTCTGATAGTTCAGCGCGTTGTCCACCGCAACGGCGACCTGCTTGGCCACCTGACGGAGGAATTCCAGATCGGCCTCATCGTAGGCGGCTTCCTGTAAACTCCCGAATCCGAGCGCGCCCAATCGCCGTTGCGCGGTCGTGAGCGGGATGACGCAATACGACCTCAAGCCTTGCCGGCGCATGATGGCGTTGACGGCGGGGAATCGGGTCTCCGTCTCGATGTTCGAGATCACCAACGGCTGTTGCGTTTGCCAAGCCCATCCCCCTGGGGATTCGTCTACGGGCAGCTCTTCGCGGTCTAAAACATCACGGCTGTGGGCGGGCGTTTCCAGGATATGGACGCGCATGAGGTTCCGTTCCACATCGTACAGAATCAATCGCATCTGCTCGAAGTGGACCACACGATGCAGGCTTAGTGCGAGTTCGTGAAACAGGTCCCGCAGGTCACGGTGCGCGGCGATGGATTCAGAGACATCCAGCAGGGTTCGGTACTGCTGGATTAAATCATCACAAGTCTGCGGCAAGTCTTTACCCATATCACTTACATGGGGCCTGTCGACCGAAGCGGTACAAAAAGACCTAGCCGAAGCTGGCGTCAAAAGTGAGACTGTGCGAAGAGTCGGTAGTTTCCGATCCGTGTGACAGGCCCCGAAGGGGTCCCAAGAAGAATCAGAAAGGGTGGGCGGGCTCTGCGGAGTTTAATCAGGAGCCCGGAAATGTTCTTCTGCGGGGGCCTTGCTGCTCCCGTGCGACCGGCGCCAAGCTTTCATGGATCGCCCGCTATGATCTTGTCATGTGCGTACAATCGGCGCGCAATAAGCTGCATTAGATTTCCGGAGGTTGATATGAATACCGCGACGATCAAAGAAAGCCGCCTCAACATCCGCTGCGACCTTCGAGCTCGGCGGTTACTCGACAAGGCCGCCGCTCATACGCATAGCGCTGGTGCGCAAGCCGCCCCGCTAGCCGGTGCCAGTGACTTTGCTGTTCCGCTTGGCTGTCGATAGGCACTTCCAGGGCAAAGGACTCGGTTCGATCTTGCTAGCCGACGCTTGCCAAAAAGTGGTGCGGGGGAGTGCCGTGCTCGCAGTTGCCGGCATCGTCGTGGATGCGAAGGATGAGCCGTCCCCGTCTTTCTACCGACACTTCGGCTTCATACCCTTGCCAGGACAGCCTGAGCGTTTGCTCTTGCCCCC
>DATIXD010000382.1:0-15118 GCA_035518875.1 Methylococcaceae bacterium
GCAACCGAGGTGTTGTTGGCCTGGGCCGCCGGGGTCACGGACGAGATGCGCGGTGAGCAGGCCATTAGATGGCTATCCGAAACTCGCGACCAGGGCTCATTGAATCTCCTGCTCGAGGTAAGCCGCCGTACCGATTTTCGAAGTCCCGCCCTCAAGGAACGCCTCGCAGTCCTGGCAACGAAGCTGCGGCAACAGGCGTTGCCGAAACTTTCGCCGTAACGGTTTCGCGATGGGCGGACTTCTGGTATCCGGTCTTGATGGATGATCGAACCGTCATTCCTCCGCAAGGGCGGTACGGCGGCCTCGTGCCGCATCAATGGTCGTCAATACTGCCAAGCCGAGTAGGAAATAGACCCCGGTGATGAGCACGGC
Organism: Methylococcaceae bacterium; assembly: GCA_035518875.1. Classification (GTDB taxonomy): domain Bacteria; phylum Pseudomonadota; class Gammaproteobacteria; order Methylococcales; family Methylococcaceae; genus DATIXD01. Next base: position 373 of record DATIXD010000382.1, read on the forward strand.
CAGCCGGTGGTCGCCTGCCGTCAGCCAGGTCACCAGTCCGTAGGTCAAGGGTCCGAGGATGGCCGCGAACCGTGTGGCGAGGCCCCACAGGCCGAAGAATTCGGCCAGCCGCGCGGCCGGGATCAGGGTGCTGGCGAAGGCCCGGCCGACCGACTGGGACGCGCCCAGACAAAGACCCGCCAGGTTGGCGGCCATCCAGAACGCCAGGGTACCCTCCGCACCCCAAATCAAGCCGATGGCGCCGAGCCATCCCACCAAGGTCAGCGCCAAAGCGGGGGCGTGGCCGATGCGGTCTTGCAGATGACCCAGCGCGACCGCGCCCGGAACCGCGCTGACGTTGACCACCAGGATGAGGCGCAGCGATTCCTCGACGCCGAAGCCCAATACCTGCTGGGCATAGATAGCGGCGAGCGCGACCACCGTGTTGACCCCCGCCTGATAGAGGACGATGCACACCAGCAGGCGGCGGAGATCGAGGTAGCGGCCGGCTTCGCGCCAAGTTCGGGCGAGCCGGGCCAGGGTCTCGCGGATGAGCCCGGTCGCCGCCGCGGTCTGGGGCATGGCACGTTCACCCAAGTACAAGAGCGTAGGCAAGGCGGCGAGGAGGAACATGGCGCCGGTGATGAGCAGGGTGACCGGGACGAAATCCTCGACCCGCTGGCCTTGGCCGCGCGCCCACTGGATGTAGATGAGGCAAAGGCCCAGGGTCGTAAGCCCGCCCACGTAACCCAGCCCCCAACCCCAGCCGGAAAGCTTGCCGCGGTGGTCCACGCCGGCCAACTCCGGCAAGAAGGCGGCAATCAGGTTCTCGCCGGCGCCGAAAAAGAAGTTCGACAGCACCAGGGCGATCATGGCCACTGCCAGGTCGCCGGGGCCGGCTAGCGCCAAAGTCCAGGTGAAGATCACGCAGCCTATGGTGGAAAAGGTGAGCAGCCGTTTCTTCCGGGCATGCAGATCGGCCCAGGCGCCCAGCAGAGGACCCAGCATGATGAGCAGCAGATAGGAAACCGCCAGCGTCACCGTCCAGGCCAGGGTTGCCCAAGGCGTGTCGCCAGCCACCACGCGCACGAAATAGGCGTTGAAGATAGCGGTGATGACCACCGTGGTATAGCCCGAGTTGGCGAAGTCGTACATGGCCCAGGCCCAAGCCTCGCGCGGCCGCACGCCGGGATTGAGCACGGAACTGCCGGCGGTATTGGGCAAACTCAAGCGGATACTCCCGAAATAGCGCTACGCGCGCGCAGCATGCGCACGAGCTGATAAACGGCCAACGCAGCCAAAAGGTGCTTCAGCGTGTGGCCACTGACCATCCGCCCGACGGCGAAGATGGCCGGGTCGAGGAACTCGGCGAACACCGCTGCGGCATAGAGCACTCCCGCGCGCAATAGATCCGCCTCACGCGTGTAAGCAGGCGGGGAAAAACTCACGAGGAACACGAGGGCCACGATCGTACCGCCCTCAAAGGCGAAATAGGGCAGCACGTTTTCGGCTCCCTCCGCTTGGCTGAAACGCCAGTACCACACCGTGCCGATTCCCGTCGCGACCAGGGGCGCCACCAGCGCCAGGGCGGCCCGAACGCTCACGCGCTCGGCGATCAGGGCGGAGAGTAACGCGCCGAAAGAAAGGCTCATCGGCAGACGGTCCCAGAACAGACGGGCGTTGTCGGGCGCCAGATGGTACCAGGTCGAACCGAGACCGGTCCCCGCCAAGCCAAGAAAAAACACCGCCCAGGGTACCCGTTCGGTTTCCTCGACGAAGGCGCCGGGCCGAGGCTGGCGCAGGGCGGCCAGTCCCAGCATTGCCACCAGTAGGAAAGGGAGGTTCGAGATGACGTTAAGGAAATTGGGCAGACCGAGGAAAGCGCGCGCATCTGCGAAGTGATGGTAGGCTTGGGGCTGGCCCACGGGCGGCCGGAGAGTAACGACCGCCGTCGTCGCGAGTGCGAACAGCAACAATCCCCGCAAACGCCAGCGTGCATTCGTCATCGTTGCAGACACGAGCATGGATTCCACTCGACGCAGCCCCCGAGAAATTTCCAAGTCGACTCGACTCGGTTCAATCGTGCCCTATTCGGAACCCCGGCCGTCACGCTGCAACGGACGACCTGAATGGCGCCAGATCTTCCTCGATGAGCGTCTCCTTTTCGAGCAGCAACCGCGCGCCGCGTTCGAGCCAGTCCCGCCGTTGCTCGAGGATCGAGGTCGCGGCGTCGAACGCCCGGGTCACGATTTCCCGCACCGCACAGTCGATCTCCCGCGCGGTTTCCTCGCTGAATTCCCGCCGCATTTCCGGAACCGTGGGAACGCCGAGGAAGGCGGGCCGTTCGGCTTCATAGGCGACGTGCCCCAGCTTCTCGTACATGCCGTAGCGCATCACCATGCTGCGGGCGATGTCGGTGACCTTGGCGAGATCGTCGGCGGCACCGGTGGACAGATGCCCGAACACGATCCGCTCCGCAGCGCGTCCTCCCAGCAGTACGGCCATCTTGTTGTCCAGTTCTTCCCGGGTCATGAGGAAACGGTCTTCGGTGGGCCGCTGGATGGTGTAGCCCAGAGCGCCGATGCCACGGGGGATGATGGAGATCTTGTGCACGGGATCCACGCCGGGCAGGGACAAGGCGACCAGGGCGTGTCCCATTTCGTGGTAGGCGACCACCTTGCGCTCCAGGGGGTTCAACAAGCGGTTCTTCTTCTCGAGTCCGGCCACGATCCGCTCTACCGCTCGCGTGAAATCATCCAGACTCACGGCCTCCCCGGCCCGTCGCGTGGCCAACACGGCCGCCTCGTTCACCAGATTGGCGAGATCCGCGCCGGAAAAGCCCGGGGTCAAGGCGGCGATTTTTTCCGGATCCACGTCCTCGCCGAGTCGCACCTTTTTCAGATGCACCTGCAGGATTTGCACGCGTCCGATCTTGTCAGGCCGATCCACCAGCACCTGGCGATCGAAGCGGCCCGCGCGCAGCAGGGCCGGATCGAGAATCTCTGGGCGATTGGTGGCGGCCAGCAGGATCAAGCCCGCACTGGGGTCGAATCCGTCCATCTCCGAAAGCAGCTGATTGAGGGTCTGCTCCCGCTCGTCATGCCCACCCCAGGCGCCGACGCCGCGCGCCCGCCCCAGCGCGTCCAGTTCGTCGATGAAGATGATGGCAGGCGCCTGTTGCCGGGCCTGCTCGAACAAATCCCGCACCCGGGCGGCGCCGACACCGACGAACATCTCCACGAATTCGGAACCGTTGATGGAAAAGAAGGGAACCCCCGCCTCTCCCGCCACGGCGCGCGCCAGCAGGGTCTTGCCCGTGCCGGGCGGCCCCACCAGCAGCACGCCCTTGGGCACATGGGCCCCCAGGCGGCCGTAATCCGCCGGCCGCTTCAGAAAATTGACGACTTCCTTCAACTCTTCCTTGGCCTCGTCCACCCCGGCGACATCGTTGAAGCTCACCTTGGTATCGGTCTCCATGTAGACCTTGGCTTTGCTCTTGCCGATGGAGAGGAACCCCCCGCCCATGCCCTGCTTCTCGGCGAACCGGCGCAACAGGAACATCCAAAGGGCGAAAAAGACCAGCGCGGGGATGACCCACGAAAGCAGATCGCGAAGCCAGGTGCTTTCCACCACCGCACCGTACTTCACGCCATATTGGTCCAACTCTTTTGCCAGATCCGGCTCGACCCGAACCGCGATGAACTGCTTCTGGCCACCCGCCGTGGGCTGTTTGAAGGTGCCCCGGACGGTATTGCTGAAAATCTCGACATCCTCGATGTCGCCGTTTTTCAGCGCCTGCTGAAACTCGCTGTAGGCGATGTGCTCCACCTGCTGGCTGGCGACCCAAAGCTCGTGCAGCCACATGACCGCCAGCACGGTGAGGATGAAATACCAGATGCTGAACTGCGTTTGCCTGTGCATGACGGTCTTCATGTTTGATGGTTAACTGATGCTACTCAAAGCCTGTCATTCGGTCGACCACGTTCCGCGGCCGATCTCTCACCCGTCGCGCTCAATCGACAGCAACCGGGGTTGAACAAGCCGAAAGCAAGCATACATCTCTGTATGATAGAGTAGCCTTGCCTTACGAACCATCAGCAAGAGCCCAACGAACGGAATTCAATCATGTCCCATACGGCGCTGTTCTTGCGTTTGCTCCTTTGCATTGCGCTGCTGGTCATCCATTACCTCGTCTTTTTTCTTCCGGTCAGCGAAGCGTTTCTGATCTATGTCCTCTTGATGAACCCGCGTTGGTTTCGTGATTTTCTGAACCGCACGGCATAGCTTTCGATGAAGCCTCGCGAAGCCGGCGGAATCCCCACTGACTCTCATTCGATTTCAAACAGAGAAACCGGTTCGATCGGATCGCGGTTTCGTTGACGGCCCGGTTCGCGGTCGGCTTCGTCTGGTGAGCTGACGGGATCGCGGCATCCACGCGCTGACCTACGGGGCGATCGGCACTCTGATTCTGGGGTCGCGGCACGCCTGGCGCTCGGAAATACGGGCCAGCCGCCCCGGTCCTTCCCGACGATAACCCTTGCCTTCAACCTGATGAGACTTGGGACGCCGTGCCGAACTTTCGTCCAGACCGGCAGCGCGATGATGCCTTTCTCCGCGGTCCTATGGGTGCAGCTCAGGGATTATTACGGGTGAAATACTCGCCGGTTTTGCTCCCACCCAGAACGACGACCTGAGCCTACTTGCACTTCACGCCAGGCTCTTGGTCGCCACTTCGTAGACATCCTTGGAAATGCCCTCGGCCTCGCAGATGCGCCGCAGCTGCTCGCGCATGAGCCTCTGACGGGTTTCGTCATAGCGCCGCCATTGGGTGAGGGAACCGACCATGCGCGAGGCGATCTGCGGATTGATGGCATCCAGAGTGATGATGTGATCGCCTAGGAAGCGGTAGCCGCCGCCGTCGAGCGCATGAAAGTTGACCGGGTTGGACTGGCAGAAGGCGCCGATCAGTGAGCGGACGCGGTTCGGGGTTTTCAGATCGAATGCCGGGTGTTCAAGCAGGCTCCGTACCGTTTCCAGGGCTCCCGGCAGGTGGGACGTTGCCTGGAGGGCAAACCATTTGTCGATGACCAGATCTTCGTCCTTCCATTGCCGGTAAAACTCGTCCAGACAGGCAGCTTTTTCCGGATTGCCGCTGTTAACGATGCAGGACAGGGCAGCGATCTGGTCGGTCATGTTGCGCGTCTCGCGGAATTGCCTGGTACACCATTGATGGGTTTCCGCGCTGTCCAGTTCGACCAGGAACCCCAGGCAGGTGTTCTTCAGCCTGCGCCGACCGATGGCGCCGGCATCAAAATGGCCGGATTCGTCCAAATGGTTCGCCCCGTACAAGCGCCGCAAATCCGCTTCCAGGATCGTCGCGATTTCCTTCTTGACCAGCTGCCGTGCCGCATGCACCGCGTCGGGGTCGATAATCTTCATGAGCGCGCTGACATAATCTTCCGATGGCAAGGTCAGCAGCAAAGCCAGATAGGATAGATCGTCGAAGGGCTGGCTCAGCACCTTGCAGTAGGCTTCAGCCAGATGCGGGTCGGCCTTTCTCGGATGCTCGCCCTCGATCAACTGCTCGACCAGATTCAGGATGATCCGGCCCGCCAGATTTTGCCCCGCATCCCAGCGATTGAAGGGATCGCTGTCGTGAGCGAGCAAGAACGCCAGTTCCTCGTAGCTGTGATGCTGATGCAGCCGGACGGGTGCGGAAAAGCCGCGCAGGGCGGAGACGATGGGCTTTTGCGGCAGGTTGACGAAGCGGAAGCGCTGTTCAGCCTGGGTGACGTCCAGCACCCGCGTGGTCTCACCCGATACCTCCGCCTCACCTTCCAGCTGCAGCGGAAAATCCGAACCGTCCGGCGCGATCAGCCCTACGGCGAGGGGAATGTGCAGCGGCTCCTTCGCCGGTTGTCCGGGCGTGGGCGGACAGTTTTGTTTGACCGTCAGCGTCAGACTTCGGCTCCTCAGGTCGTAGTCGCTCGCCACGTACAGCTCGGGCGTCCCGGCCTGGCTATACCAGCGCCGGAACTGGCTCAGGTCAGCGCCGTTGGCGTCCTCCATCGCCTTGACGAAATCATCGCAGGTCACCGCCTGGCCGTCATGGCGCTGGAAATACAGGTCGGCGCCTTTGCGGAAACCGACTTGGCCCAGCAGGGTGCGGATCATGCGCACCACTTCTGCGCCTTTCTCGTACACCGTGAGGGTGTAGAAGTTGTTGATCTCGATGTAGGAATCGGGCCTAACCGCGTGTGCCAAAGGCCCTGCGTCCTCGGCGAACTGCCGGGTGCGCAGCGTGTTCACATCCTCGATGCGCTTGACCGCAGGCGAGGTGCGGGTCGCCGAGAATTCCTGGTCGCGGAATACCGTCAAGCCCTCCTTTAGACTGAGCTGGAACCAGTCGCGACAAGTGATGCGGTTGCCTGTCCAGTTGTGGAAATATTCATGACCGATGACGCCTTCGATGTGCTCGTAATCCGCGTCCGTCGCCGTGTCGGGCCGGGCCAGCACATATTTGGTGTTGAAGATGTTCAGTCCCTTGTTCTCCATGGCGCCCATGTTGAAATGGCTCACCGCAACGATCATGTACCGATCGAGGTCGTACTCCCGCCCGTACATTTCCTCGTCCCAGCGCATAGCGTTCTTCAGCGATTCCATGGCGTGGGCGCACTTGTCGATGTCGTGCCGCTCCACGTAGATTTGCAGTTTCACCTCGCGGCCCGACGGCGTCACATGGGTATCCTCGATGTGATCCAGCCGCCCGGCCACCAATGCGAACAGGTAACAGGGCTTGGGGAACGGGTCATCCCATTTCACCCAGTGGCGGTTTTTTCGCAGCTCCCCTCTGGCCAGCTCGTTGCCGTTGGACAGCATCACCGGGTAGCTCCACTTGTCGCCGATCAGGGTCGTGGCGAACTTGGCCATCACGTCGGGACGGTCGAGAAAATAGGTGATCTTACGAAACCCTTGCGCCTCGCACTGAGTGCAGAGCATGTCCTTGGACAGATAAAGCCCCTCCAGGGCGGTATTGGCCTTGGGGTTGATGCGGGTTTCGATCTCCAGGGTGAACACGTCCACCTTCGGCGCGCCGGGAATAATCAGGCTCTCCTGGGTGAGTTCGTACCCGCTTGCCTTGAGCGGCTGTCCGTTCAGCTTCATCGATTCCAGGATCAGCTGCTCGCCGTCCAGCACCAGCGGCGCGTTGTCGTTAAGGCTTTCGCGGTTCTTCTGCATGCGAAGGCGCGAGACCACGCGGGTGTCTTCCTCATCCAGGATGAACGTCAGTTCCACCTGGCCGATAAGATATTCCGGCGGCGTGTAATCCTTGAGATAAACGGTCTTGGGGGTGGATTCGCGCATAATTGGGGTTCCCGAAGCGTGGTGTTGGTAGCGGCTACATGAGTGCTAGTTTAGCAACTGGAACATGATAATCGGCCATGTCCCGGCAACACAAAATTCAGCGGACTATCCGCATCAATCCTTGGGAAGAACGGGCTGCAAGCCCGCGCCTTCAACGCTCAGCAGAATCACCTCGATTTCTTCGGTGATTTCTTCCTGCCGCAAGGCACGGCAGCGGCGGGCGAAGTCGTCGGTTTTCTCGTGCAGGCGATGGATGGCACCCTCCAGATGCTGCATGCGCCTTTGATTCTCCGCCATCAACGAGGCATAGAAAATCTCGTGCAAGGCCGCGAACAGGTAATGATCCAACAATTCGGCGAAAAACCGTTCGGGGGTGAGATACAAGAAAGGGGGCTGGCCAAACTGGGCTGTCGCCGGCGCGCTGTCGACGAATGGCGGCAACAAGGACTTGCGGCTGATCCCTGACTCGCCATTGCGATGATGGAGCACCGTGAGCCTCAAGTTTTCACCTGATTTTTGCAACCCGCCGATCTCGCCGACCAACCGATAAAGCGTTGCGGCGACGTCTTCCGCTATGGTGGGGCCGGCAAACGGCACGATGGTTCCGGGAAATTTTTCCAGACGTGCGCACAGCTTGCTGCCCACGGCGATGACCGAGCATTCGCCGGATGGGTAGGTGGCGAGTTCGGTCAGCACTTCTTCATTGAAATCGCCGCAAAAGCCGCGCTCGGAACCGATGGCGAGAACCGCCTGCCGTTCCTGTTGAGCTGCGGGAATCAGGTAAGGATGAAAACTCAGAAAGTCGGCCGCGGCCGATTCGATGCAGTGCACGACCTGACCCTGGGCGTCCAGGAAACGCGCCAACTTGCGGGTTTCCATCAGGGCGAGGTTTTTCATGGCGCGCATGATTTCCCCGATCTCACCCAGTTGCCGGACGCGCCGTTCCAACTCGAGACGGCGGCTCATGGGGCTGGTTCCGGGTAGCCTTCCAACCCGGCGGTCACTGCCCGCCGCCAGGTTTCATGATCGTCATCCAGACTCAATCCGGAAGCTGCCAAGCGGCTTTCCAGCCGGGCCAACGCTCCGGCCATCTGCTCCGGCTCCATCGCATCGAATAACCCCCCGTTGAAAGCGGTCAGCCAGGCCAGATGAAATTCGACGGGCAACGGTGCGAGCCGGTCTTGTTTGAGGATTTCCCGCAGCAAGCGCCCCCGTTTCAAGGGTTTCTCCACCGAAGCATCCAGCCGCGTGCCGAAGCGGGTGAACACCTCCAGTTCCAGGAACTGGAGATAATCGAGTTTCATCCGGCCCGCCTCGTCCTTGATGCGCGGATGTTGGGCGCGGCCGCCGATACGGGAAACCGAACGGGCGATGTCGATGGCGGGACGGAAACCGGCCGAGAACAAATTCTGATCCAGATAGATCTGGCCATCGGTGATAGAAATCAGGTTGGTGGGAATATAACCGGTGATATCTCCCTGTTGGGTTTCCACAATGGGCAGGGCGGTCATGGTGCCGCCGCCCGAGGCCGCGTTCAGGCAGGTACTGCGTTCCAGAAGCTCGGCGTGTACCGAAAAAATATCGCCGGGATAAGCTTCCCGCCCCGGCGGACGGCGCAGCAGCAGGGAAAGCTCGCGATAGGTTTTAGCATGGGTAGTGAGGTCGTCGTAAACGACCAGCGTGTCCCGCCCCCGGTCCATCCAGTATTCGGCGATGGCGCAGCCGGCGTAGGGCGCGAGATGTTTCAGCCCCGGAAGGGCGCTGGCTTCGGCCACCACCACCGTGGTGTATTCCGTCGCGCCGAAGCGATGCAGGATGTCGATGACGTTGACGACGGCGGAGCGCTTTTGGCCGATCAGTACGTAGACGCAGAAGACGTTCTTGCCGCGCTGATTGATCACGGCATCGATCGCCAGTGCACTCCGCCCCAGTCCTTCGTCGCCGATGATCAACTGCCGCTGACCCTTGCCGATGGGGATGAGGGTGTCGATGATTTTGACGCCGGTGTAAAGCGGCTTGTGAACGAAGTCGCGGCTGACGATCCTGGGCGAGTCCCGCTCCAAGGACTGGCGGCCGTTACCGGAAATAGGCGGCTGGCCGTCGAGCGGAAACCCCAAGGGATCGACGACACGCCCGAGGAGGCTGTCTCCGACCGGAACACTCAACGGCCGTTTGGCCAGGTGAACGGCGGTGCCGGCGGTCAGACTTTCGGTCGCATGCAGCAAGATTGCGCCGAGTAATCCCCGTTTGAGATTGAACACCATCGCCTGGCTGCCGTCATCGAACAACAGGACATCTTCCATGGCCGCGGAGGGCAGCCCCGAGACCCAGGCGATCCCGTCCCCCACCGACACCACACTGCCTTGTTCGGAGATACGCAAGGCGAGTCGGTAATTCTCCACCCAAGCCGACTGCCGGGCGAGCAAGTCGGAAATCATGGGGCGTTTAACCGGTGTCATTTACGCACTCGGCAAAGCTTCTCAACTCATCCTGCAGGTTGGCATGGAAAATCCAGGGCCCCAGATTGATACGCAGACCCGCCAGGAGCGCGGCATCCTCGCCGAAGCTGCATGTGACCGGAGCACCGAGTACCCGTTCGAGCTTTTCCGCGAGCATGCTCCGACGCGCCTCGTCCAGCGGGTACGCGCTGACGACCCGGGCCTGACCGGAATGCCCTTCGCCAGCGAGCCGGATGGACTCCAGCGTCTCGGCGGGCAGACGTTCGATATGCGCGAGCGCGAGATCGAACAGGCGCGCGTCCAGTTCAGGGCCGGCCAGATCAGACAGCAAACTGGAGACGAAACGGGTGCCTTGCGTCAGGCAGATTTCCTGATACTTGCGCAGGGAATCCTCGCGTTGCCTGGCCTCCACTGCCCTAGCCTTTTCCCGCTCGCTCTGGAGTTCGGCGTACAACGCAGCCATCAGACGCTCCCGTTGCTCGGCCATTTCGCTGTGCAAGGTTTCGCGAGCCGCCTGCTTTTCCTTATCCCAATCCGCCAACCGGCTCTCGTAGCGACTTTTCAGGGACTGTGCCTCATCCATCGACGCCCGGGCTGCGTTCAGATTCTTTTCAATCGCGGCTCGGCGCTGCGCGATCGCCGTCAATACCGGCTTGTACAGAAAATGCTTCAATATCCAGACGAGAACCAGGAAGTTGACGATTTCCAGCGAAAAGGTCGTCCAGTTCAATTCCACACGAGAACTCCTTATCCTGTTGCAACCATGGGCTATCCGGTTATTTCAGCAAATATTCCAGCAGCGGATTACGGAACAGGATGATCAGAACGATCACCAGCACATAGATCGCCAACGATTCGATCATCGCCAGGCCGATGAACAGGATGCGCATGATGGATTTCTCCGCCTCCGGCTGACGCGACAGGGCCTCCAGGGCACTGGCGATGGCGCGTCCCATCGCGTAGGCCGGCAGGCTGACGCCCAGCGCGATGGCAAACACGGCGGACACGGAGGAAAGCAGGGTAAACCAGGTCATGTCGCTCATCAATCAATCCTCTTGTTGTTGACCCAATTGGTGCGCTTGAATACCGCCAGCGACGTAGATCAACGCCAGCATTCCGAAAATGTAAGCCTGCACCAGGGCCTCGATGACGTGCAACATCAGCAGGGGAACCGGCGCGAGAAAACCGGCGACCATCAGCACCAACATGGCAGCCATTTCCAAGCTCATCATGTTGCCGAACAGGCGGACGGCCAACGCGATGGTGCGGGTGACCTCGCTGATCAGGTGAAAGGGCAGCAGAATCGGGCTGGGACTCAGATAATGGCGCAGATAATTCTTGAATCCCTGGGCGCGGATGCCGAACCAGTGCACCGACAGAAATACCAGAATCGCCAGCGCCGAAGTCGCGGACAGGTCGCGGGTCGGTGAGTCCAGCCCGGGGATCAGTCCGCTCAAATTGGCTAATGCTAAGAATATCCACAAACTGCCGATGAACGGCAGCAGTTGTTCCACGTGTTCCGGCGCGGCGCTGCGAACGGCATCTTCAATAGTGGACACGATGCCCTCCGCTACGGTCTGCACCGGTCCCGGCTCCAAGCTCAGACGGCGCGTCACCAGCCAGGCTGCAATGCCCAGAGCCGCCATGATCCCCCAGGTGGTCGCCACCGTGACGGTAATTTTGACGCCACCGACTGCGAACAGCGTGGTAATGGATAAACCCTCCCTGACCATGGCCTACTCCTTGGTGAACAGGTAGACGTTCACTGCGCCGATGACGATGCCTATCACGATCAAGCTCAGCGTCCAGCGCATGGAATAACCTGCGCAAAGCTCGTCCAGCCACTGCCCCAGGTAAGCGCCTCCGACCACGGGCAGCATGAACAAGAGCCCAAGCGTGCCGATATAAATGGTCTGCCCCAGCAGGGTCGGCTGTTCTCTTTTGGCTTTGCGCATGCGCTTGGCCTGGCGCTCGATGCGTTGGCGCAATTCTTCGTCGGGATCTGTCATGAGATGATCTCCTCATGGCCGATTTTCCACATGCGTTTTAGGATTTCCTGCTCCAGTTGTTGCAGGCTCTCCTTCATGCCGCGCAGTTCTTCTTCCTCCGCCAGCAATTGCTGCTGCAGTGCGGTGGTGATACGTTCATAATCATCATCCAGGAAATAGCGGCGTGTGCTGAGGTTGAGCACGTTGTCCGCGAAATAGAGCACGGCGCCCGGCACCGCCAGGTAATGCCACGATTCCGGCCCATCGCTGAATCGGGCGAGCCCGAAGCTCAGGCAGGTCATGAAGCGGGTATGGCCGGCCAGAACGCCGAAACTGCCTGAATCGTCCTCGCCGACGAAGGAGCGAACGCCCTCGATCCGTCGCATCGAAGTCGAGTCCCGAAGAACCAGGGTGAAATCCCTCATGGCCCGCCCCCCATCATGCCACGCATATAGCATGCCGCCTCGGGCAAGTCATCGTAACGGCCCCTCATGAAGTCCTCGCAGTCATGCAAGGTCGCCTCCAGCGGCACGGACACGCCCTTGATTCCGGTATGCGCCGCCGTGACCCAGAACGGCTGGGTCAGGTACCGCTGCAACTTGCGGGCGCGTATGACGATACGACGGTCCTTCTCGGACAGTTCCGCCAGACCCAGCATGGTGATGATGTCTTCCAACTCGTGATAGCGCGCAAGGTGCTCGCGGACGCCTTCGGCGACGGTGTAATGGCGCTCGCCCAGCGAGTGCCGGTCCATCATTTTGCTGCCCGAAAGCAAAGGGTCGACGGCGGGATAAATGCCCTTGGCCGCCTGCGTTCTGGACAGGATCACCGTCGTGTCCAAGTGACCGAGAATGGCGTTGACCGCAGGATCGGTCATGTCGTCGGCCGGCACGTAAACCGCCTGTACCGAGGTGACGGCCCCGGCCTGGGTGGTGGTGATACGGTCCTCGAGTTCCGCCACCTCGGTGGACAGGGTGGGCTGGTAGCCGACCGTAGCCGGCATCCGGCCTAAGAGGCTGGAAATCTCGCTGCCCGCCTGCACGAAGCGGAACACGTTGTCCACCACGAACAGCACCTCCTTTTGCAGCCGGTCGCGCAAGTATTCGGCGTAGGTCAATGCCGACAAGGCGATGCGGAAACGCACGCCGGGCGACTCGTCCATCTGGCCGAACACCATCAGAGTCTGCGGCATCACGCCGGCCGCTTCCATTTCACGCCACAGTTCATGGGCCTCGCGGATGCGCTCGCCGACGCCAGCGAACACCGAAACGCCTTTATGTATCGCGGCGATGGCATGCATGAACTCCATCACCAGAACCGTCTTGCCCACCCCAGCCCCGCCGAATAGGCCGGTCTTGCCGCCTTTGACGAAAGGGCAAAGCAGGTCGATGACCTTGATGCCGGTTTCCAGAACGCCGCTGACGCCCAGGGCATCATGCAGGGGAGATGGCTTGCGGTGAATGTTGCGGAATTCCGTCGCCGGTAAAGGCTCGCCGCCGTCCAGGGGTTTGCCGAAAATGTTCAGGAGCCTTCCGAGGCAATCGGCCGACACGGGCACCTTCAGCGGCGCACCCAAATCGTAAATGGGCATGCCGCGCCGAAGGCCTGAGGTTCTGTGCAGGGTAATGGCGCGGACATGGCGCTCGTCGAGATGCTGATGCACCTCGAACAAATAGGTTTCGTGGTCGAGGCGTGCGCACAGGGCTTGGCGCAAGGCGGGCAATCGGTGGCAGGCGATGACCACTACCGGTCCATGAACCTCGGCGATGACGCCGATCGGCTCTGTTACGCCCTGGATCGAATTTACAGCGTTCACTTGCGATCAACCCGGCTGTTGGAGCGCATGCATGGGCGGGATGCGCAGATACCCGGAACCGCTCGGCTGGTTTCGGACTTTTCTATGCTAACACCAACACCCAAGTGATGGGAAAATCAGCCCTGGGCCGGCTTGGCACTTTGCGCTTTCATCGGTCGCTGCGCCGATCTTGCCGGCGCGCTCCCGGCCGCCAACCCGAAAGGCAATCCCTTATTCAGGGCCTGGGACGGATTCCCGGATTCTTGACCACAGGATTGAAACGTCCCTTCGGGATCGTCTCAATCCTTATTGGTTAGCCACCACGCCAATTCCTCGCGTTGAGCCTTTCGACGGCCGCGTTGTAGCGAGCTTGGGCGGTGCTGGCATCGTCTTTCGCATTCGTATTGAGGAGGTCGTAGACGTGTTCTGCGACGACTGAGGCAACTGCGTGAACAGCATCATGTCGCGTTAGCCCTTCTTTGTTCAGGCGCGCCATCGCTTGGATCACCGGCTCCAAGTTTGCTGCGATTTGGTTCTCTACGATTACATGAAAGGTGGCGTGCAGCTTGAGATTCGGGAGCTTAATGCGCGCACGACGATGATACTGTTCGACGAGGAGGATTCGCTCCTGTTCATCGAGTTCGAGCCACGCCACAGGGTCGGGCGTGCGCTCAGGATCGTAGTGGTTCAAGGCAACCCCGCTGGGTGGCTAACTTGTATTGGCCGACCGACGGGTCGGCTTGTAGGACGACATTCTGCTAGCCGGTTGCAGAAAGTTCAAGACGACCGGCGTAGACCATTGGGGTTAGCGTAAGGTGGCCCCGGTTTATTGAGGCGATCGCCTAAGTCACGGATAGAGAAGTCATCCGTCGGTCACGCCTACTCGTAAAGTCTTATCTGAACCTGATCGGAACCATCCCATTCGATCCTCCGGATGATACAGGGAAGCGGTGGAGCATCTAAGGTCCGAATAAGCCACCGAAACGGCCACTATCCCGAGTAACCAGACCCAGCCAGCGAGCATCCCACCTTCCTCTCGGGTAACAGGTCATTCTGCAAATCCGATGGTAAACCCGCTTGTGCCGCAATACTTCCTTGCAAGCCTCAAGTCTTCTTCTAGGCTTTGAAAAAGGGGATTCGTGACAGCTGCATTCGCCACA
>DATIXD010000383.1:0-2409 GCA_035518875.1 Methylococcaceae bacterium
GGTGAGTCTATTCGGGTTTGAATCCGGCGCGGCCTTGGCAACTGTGGTCGGTGTTCTGATCGAAGTGCCGGTGATGCTGTCGGTCGTTCGTATCGTGAATGGTAGCGGACACTGGTATGAAGCTGCCTTACGTGGAGACGAGCGGGTTTGAAGCGGATGCGGCGCTGTTCCGCGCCCTTAACGTACGCGAAAAGCGACTCTGAAATTCAGATAGTTAGAAAAAATAACGCGTCCCCAGCGGGTTAGCCGTGGAGTTGTGAACAAAAGTAGGGGGATGACCCATTGAAGAGACGTGGCCGACGGCCGCTTTTGCTGCGAAGGCGTTGACCGGTAGCCTGCCGGCTACGCGCTTTCTTGATTCTGAGAATGATCAAGGCGATCCGAGCGCTCTCGACCGTCAGTGCATGTGTGTCATGCTGGTCCGAGGATCCTCGACAAGAAATCGTGCCAAGGTGGCGCCAGATCGGCTATGCCAAGTCACGATGCCTATCTGCAAAGGAGTGAAATCCACCGTCTGCTCGCCCGGATGCAGCGCGAGGTCGAGACCCCATTCCGGGATAATGATCCGCCCGTTATCACCGATGATCTCGCGCACCTCAATGGTCCAGCGCACGGGAACGCCGAGTCGTACGGTGAACTCGTCCGGATCCAAATCGGTGCCCGTCATAACGGCTCGGATTTCCTGCGCCGGAGCCGACCCCTTGGCCGCCGGCTGATCAGGAATGGGCAACTCCGGCAACTCGATGCCGGCAAGCTCTGCTTTTTGCTGCCATTCATTCCATTGCGTGGTCATGGCATACAGGGCGTTAAACCTCAGGGAATCGAAATCCATGCCGGTACCGGCCATCTTCAGCCCCCGATTGAACATCAGCGCCCCCAGGGCGACGACGATGACCGCCGAGGCCTTGATCAATTTCGGTGTAAGTTCCTTCGACACCATGCCTGCGAATACACCGAGACCCATCATCATCGGCAGTGTTCCCAGTCCAAAGAAAAACAGCATCAATGCCCCGCGCAATGCGCTGCCGCTGCCGGCCGCCATGATGTACATCGCCTGCAGCGGACCGCAGATGATCATCAAGCCGTTCAGCAATCCGATGATGAAAGGGTGGCCGTACTTCCGCGATTGCGTTCCGATGAACCGCAACAGGAACCGGGGCGTCCTCAGGCCAAAGCCCTTTAATGCGGGCAAGAGGTTCAACATGCCCAAACCGAACAAAACCAGGAAAATACCCGCGGCGATGCCGATGACGCCCCGCAACACCGGCGTAAAGGCGATGATCGAACCCAGCCAACCGAATCCGGCCCCAATCGTCGTGTAAGACAGGGTCTTGCCGGCACCATAGAGTAGATGCGCGAAATGGGACAGGCGTCCCCCGCTGGCCATCTTCGTGGTGTAACTCAACACCATCGCGCCGCACATGCCCACACAGTGAAACCCGGTCAGGAGCCCCACCGCGAACAGCAGCCCATAGCTCATGTCCTGGCTCAGGCTTGGAAGACCGCGCACGTGCTGCACGCGCCCGTCGAGATAGACGATCAACAGCACGCCCGCCAGCCCGATGGCTAAGCCCACTAGACGACGGCCGTTAGATAGTGGTCCCGCGATCCCAGCAGGTCTCATGATATTGGATCGCTGATTGAGGTTACTCATGCCATGCAGAAGGTCAAAATGGTAGACCCAACTCAAGGGTCCGGGAAGCCGTGCAACACCCAATAAGACCGTATCGATGACCCGATAGGAGAAAAGGCGGGATCGCGGAGATATTCTCTACGCATAGTAAGGTAGGCTCGAAAAAATGGATTCCATCGATCCGGCAAATTTATCGATGGAGGCATGACATGACGGGACTTCCGAAACAGACTGTACGAAGGTTCAGGCGACGCGTATCAGGACTTCCAGTTCGTAACTCAACGACCACCGGCTTTCAGCCGGTGGTCGTTGGGTGACAATCACCAAGGCGAAGAGCTTGGCTAATCTTTCGGCATCAAAGGAATTGAGGCGCCAACGGCAACATCGGTAACGCCCTGTAAGACGTTTTCGACCTGAAGGAAGCGCGCCCCCACGGCCTTTGATGTCGCCTTGGCAATTTTGCTGTAGTACTTTTCAAGTAGTGCAGTCCGCGCTTTGCGGAATTCGAAGGCGTGCTTGACCAGTTCATCTGCCTTTGCTTCGGTCAAGCTTTGAAAGTTGTCCGCATAGTCCTTGATGTTCGCCAACCGCTTATCGTTCAATTTCATCAAGTCGGCCTCATATTGGTGGTACACAGACCAGAATTTTTGGCCTTGTTCCTCATTGAGATTCATCGCCGACTTGACGAAATCCCGCTTGTCGATGCGCAGGCTGGCGCGGAATAGGGCGAGTTCGTCTTGATCCGTATCTTTGCTGGCCGTGGTTTGCTCTTTGGG
>DATIXD010000384.1:0-6237 GCA_035518875.1 Methylococcaceae bacterium
ATCCGAGCTATGACCTCATCGACTACCTGCACCGCCACTACCGCGGTTACTGGCTGATTCGGTGTCCTGCTTCAGCTACCTTTCCCGCCGTCGAAGCCTTCGTGCAATCCGGTCAGCCCCAAGCCACGATTACGCTCACACCGCCACAGGCCCAACCGATCTCGCTGCGTGCGATTCGTATGACCAGCCCCGAGGGTGAACTCTCCGTGCTCCTCACCAACCTGCAGGATGAGACCCGCTTTCCCGCGCCCGCCGTCATCGCGCTTTACTTCCGCCGATGGGCGGTGGAAGTCCATTACCGTGACGAGAAAACGTCTCTCGACATCCAAACCTTCCATAGCCAAACCGAAAACGGCATTCGTCAGGAGCTGTTTGCCATCCTGATCATGGCCGTCATCGCGCGAACCTTGATGGCCCTGATGACCGATCCTGATCATCCGTCTGGGGCCGAGCCCCAGTTCAAACACGCCATGATTACACTGGCCGAAGAAGCCTTCGTCCTAACGCCCAAATGTCCTGAACTGGCCTTGGTCATCTTCAGCGAACTCCTGCACGAAATCGCCCGCGTTCGCTATTACCGTTCCCAAACACCCCGACCCTCACAGCCGCGGGTCTGCAAAAAACCGGTCAACAAATGGCTACTTGAAAAAACCAAGCGGCTGGCCAGTGGCTAATTCAACAACATTGCCCCGAAGCGGTCCGGTGATCATAAATCGCCATCGCCGGGAAGTGAGATCGCCTGCGACCCCTGCCGCGCAGAGACCGCAGGCGACCCCGTAGGCCCCTCGGCGGAGTGACGATCCCCACCAGTCACGGGGCATACCCAAAGCGGGAAGCCTACCAGACCGCAGCCCTCAGGCGCTTCTACGGCGCCGGCGGGTTGAGGTTTGACGAGCCGAAGGTGATAAAGAACAACGCCGTAGAACCCTTCGCGTAGGTGTAGCCTTCATGCGTTGGAGTCGACATCAAAAAACGGCCGCTGCTTCGTTCGTAAATGTCGATCGAGAAGCGCGTGAAGCCGCTTTGGTTCTCTGACTTGAAGATGGCGAGTTCGGGCAGCGATATGGGAAACAGGCCTCCTTGTACGGGGGGTATGCCGAGAAAGAATCCCCTGGTATTGGTTCCGAAAGCATGAATCATCACTCGCAGCAAATACGTCTCTTGTTTGTCGTGGGGGATCCTCAGCCCTTGGCGCCCCAGCCACCGCTCAATCCCTGCCTGTACGAAGCCTTTGTCCGGAACTGTGTCGGGACTCAGCCCGACCGTTTCGACAGCTACCGTCATGTCGGGCGGTATGGGAATTCGGGCATGCGCCAGACTTTGCTCGAGCGACTGATCCAAAATCAGCTGCTCGTTTGCGGTACGGGGCGTGTCAGTTGAGCGGCCAGTCACCGTACAACCGATCAGCGACAAAGCGCTGAGACCGAAGCCGAACATGGCAAAGCTACGTCTGATCATGGCTCAGTCCTCCTTGGGCTGGAGGCCCCAAGCGCTCATCAGGACCTGATCCGTCAACACGGTCAGGGTTTCGGTGGTCGGGAGCCCGTCAACTGAACTGTACCGCGCATTGCCGCCCCAGATAACCCGGCCGCTTCGGGCATCTACGCCCTTGACCGACACCATCGGCGGGCGCACGTCGCCTGCCCGGTCGGAAAAAACCACGGTGTCGGCACCCACTTCGCTTGCCGCAGCGCGGATCGCCGCCTCGTCGAGCAGCGGGAGTTTCTCCGTTGAGGCGTTTTTCGCGAGAACCCGTTGCATCCTACCCTGATCGATGACAATCAAGCCGTGTCCTTGCAGCCACGCGACGGCTGCACCCACTGTCCGGTCATCGTTTCCCCACACGGCCGCGGTTCGCGCATGACTGGGGGCCGCGCCCGGGAAGCCGGCCACCACAGGCGCCTCTTGGCACCCGGTAACGATGAGAATGATCCATCCGAAACGTATCAGCAATCTGTTCACGATATTCTCCTTATTCTTGAATTGTGATGGTTACTGAGTTCGAAACGTCCCCAAGGTAAACAGCCTGGCAGCCGAACGCTTGCTCCTGTCTCTCGGTTGTTCGCCGCGCGGTTTCCGCCTTCGGAAAATGATCCCTGAGCCTATGGATAACTGCTGAGAACTTCTATTGCTCCGCTGCCTATCCCAATCGGAAACTACGCTTGTGGAGGCAACTCGTCAACCAGTGAGACGGAGCAAGACACGGGTAAACGTTAGGACGCGGACGATTTGATTGCAGCCGCGGAGTGTCGCGTTGGTGAATCAGTGCGCGAACCGTCACATCGGTGAGGCACTGACTGCTCACCCTGCGACTCGACGATTCGGGGCTTCAGCATGGTTGCCTGAAAGCGTTAATAGAATTCTGACATCCAAGGCTATCTGGATTAACCGGTCGGTATGGTCACCAAAGGGGCCGGCGCTTTCTCGCCGGTCTCGACCAAGGTAAAGATGAACATCAGGAACGAGAACATGCGCTTGGAGAACATGTCACGATCGTCCAGCCAGAACCAGTGATCCCGATAGCGTACCGCGACGAAGGCATCCTCCGGTTTGGTCGATGAACTGTGGATACGAAGTAAAGGTGGCAGCGGTGCGCCTTCAGAAATCTCGGCCGGCATCGTCGGATTGACGCGTTTTTCCTCGACGTGTTTCTGGGGCGCTTCAATGAAAGAGGCCAGATCAATGAGTACGTCGAGAATGGAACGACTCAGGATGGCCACTTCATGGTCATTCTTGGCCACTGAACCGTACACGATATTCAGCTCCGTCGCCGCCGGATTCAGGCCCAGCAACCTTCGAATTTGCAGGGAATCGGCGCTACTTTCTTCGTCCGTCTGTCCCCGAATAATAAGTAAGGTGGACTGCCGATCGTCGAGTTTGTTGAGACGAAGACCAATTGCGTTGCTCAATTGCACTCGCCGCATTAACTCGGTCAACCGATAGAACCCCGCATCCCCTTGTTTGGCGCGAGCCATCCCGCCGAAATGATTCTGCAAGCCATTGATCGTGTGGACGGTGAGCCGTAATACCATGTCTGCCGGGTACCCCGCTTGGATCAAAGAAACGATGGCGGAAGGCGGGATCGGCGTCATCAGGCTGCGCGCGAAACGCTCGCCGACTAGGGGGCTATACGTTACGGTGGGACGATCCGAATAGGTGCCGGCGCCACCCAGCACTAGAGCCGGATAAATGCTGGGACTGTTGAACCAGGAACCGTTCAGGCTCACCGCGCCTTGCACCTGATACTGAGAGATGACGGAGGCGACGTCCATGAAGACGGGCGCGTCGCCGTAACGAATCTTCACCAGATTCAGCAGCATCTGGTCTTTCCACGAATCCGAAATCGCAGCGGTGTAATCAAATCGATCGCGTGATACCGTGCCGGGCCCGATACCGCTGCATCCGGTGAGAAAGGCCACCAATGAGGCGCCCAACAAGATCGCACAAGCCCGTGCCGCCGCGCCGTTAGCCCTCGACATCACAAAGTGCCCGAATCCCGCCACGCACTCGATGGTCTTGCCCCACTGGGACATCACGGCTGCAAGGCCCATCAGGTTCACAAATTTTCTTCTACTAGCGCCTCTATGCGACCTGTCCGCTCCGCGGCGACCAGCGCCGCATGATCGCGCTCGGTCTGGTCGGCGTAGGCCAGGGCGAACTCGCCGAGGGCCTGATCGAAGGCATCCGACTTACCCAGATATCCGCTGATGGTCGCCGCATCTCCGGACTTGGCGTGGGCGCGGGCCAGGGTCCAGCCGCAGAATTCGGCGTACCGCTTCAGTTGCTTGGCCGAAACTCCTTCGAGGGGGAGGGAAAACTTCATGTCCCGCATCTGGCGTCCGAAGAAATCGTAACCGCGCCGACCCCGACACCAGCCCAAAAAGATGTCGCTGGAGGATTGCATCAGCCGTTGTCCCATGACGACGCGCTGCCCGTGATTTTGATACACGCTCTTGCCCGCATAGGGCTCAAGCACAGAGGGACAGGCTTCCTTGAATTGCAGGAGCAGGGGATGATTTTCCGCGGAGAAAAACAGCCCGACGTAACAGCGCGTTCCCACGCTGCCAATGCCGACCACTTTTATTGCGATGTCTGCCAAGCGATAGCGGTCAAACAGCGCGCGGCGCTCGTCGGACAGGGATGATCGGTAGGCTTCCAGCCCCTCGCGGACCCTTTCCTCATGGTCCTCGTCGGTGACATGAAAAAGCACCGGCGGCTGATCGACCAGACGAGGATGTCCACCGACCGACGCGGCAATTTTGGGAAAGAGGTGGTCGGCGATCCTTCCACGGGCCTTTTCGGCCATCTCTTCCCTGTACTTTTTGGTCTTGGCATCGGGCGCCATGGCGATCAGGGTTTCGGCATCCAGGCGGTCATACCAGACCTCCAGCGGACTCATCTGCGAATATGCCCGCAGGTTTTCCCGGTAGGCACGAACGCACTCCATGGCGACGTCCCGGGCTTGCTCGTCGGTGTGCTGACTGTCGCGTGCGGCCACCGCAAAACTGGCCGCCAGCCGCTTGACGTCCCACTCCCAGGGCGCGGGGAGGGTCTCGTCGAAATCGTTGATGTCGAAGACCAGATTGCGCTCGGGGGTGGCAAACAGGCCGAAATTGAGCAGGTGGCAATCCCCGCAGGCCTGTACCCGTATGGCGGTATTCGGCGTGGAAGATAGATCGTAAGCCATCAGTCCCGCGGAGCCGCGCAAAAAGGTGAAAGGACTGCGCAGCATGCGCCCATAGCGGATGGGAACCAGTTCGGACATTCGATCCCGGTTGGATTCAATTAGAACGTCGATGGGATCGCGGCGCTTGGCCGGCGGTTTCCAACCGGCGTGGCTCTCGCGCGGCACAGTGTCGCGCAATGTCTTGCCGGCAGCGATACGCTCTGCCCGTGAGCGGAAAACCGGTATGTTCTTTTTGGCTTCGACAACTTTGGATTGAGGTTTTTTCTTATCGGTGGCCATACTTTTAATCTTCCTCTTTTGGCAGTTATATAAGATATATTACTGTGAGCGTTGCGTATCTGCGAGGAGCTAAATGTTTTCGGAAACAAGAAAAAGGGCCTTTCGCGGGAGGAGAAAACGGGGCAATATGCTGCGGTCTCGAGCGGTATTTGATACTTGGGCAAATTTGGCTGTAGCCACAGCTTCGGCCTGAGTGCAGCTGGAGAATTCTGAAGCCCGCACCAACAAATGGGGCCAGAACAAACTGGCCAGCAAGCATTCGGTAACGTATGGAGGACAAATCATGAGCACCCGCATTCGTCGATGGGGCAGCGTTGCAGGCGCTGCATTAACTTGCCTGGCGATAGAGTCCCAGGCCGTGACGCAAGACAATTTCCTGGCGCGCAACACCCAGGACATCGTCGAGTTATGTACGGTCTCCGCAACGGACCCGCTGTACGTAGCAGCCACCCACTTTTGTCAGGGCTACCTGGTTGGGGCTTACCACTATCAGGAGGCTTTTTACAGCGAGCCAGGTCTAACTCCACTGGTTTGTCCCCCTAACCCGAAGCCGTCACGCAACGAGGCGATCGCTCAATTTATCCGGTGGGCCCAATCCCATCCTCAATATTTGAAAGAGCGCACGGTTGACTCCATGATGAAATTCCTGATCGAAACCTGGCCATGCAAAGATTGATTAGGTGCCGTGATCTGCATTGTGGCAGTTTGATATTGAAGAGGTGACAGTTATGAAAAAACTCTTTTGCCTGGTGGTATTCACCGTGGGTATCTCCGGATGCGCTGGCATGTCCGATACGCAACAGCGGATGACGACCGGAACCATGGGCGGGGCCGCAACGGGCGCTGTCATTGGCGCCATCGCCGGCAACGCTGGGATGGGTGCCGCGATTGGCGCAGGAGCGGGTCTATTGGGAGGGTATCTGTACGATCAGCACAAGAAATCAGAGCAACGCGCCTACCAGCAGGGCTATCAACAAGGACAGCAGGGTCGGTGACGATCGAGCCCCCCGGTTGCTAGAAACAAGGAAATGCGTTCTTGGAGTGATTCGACAATGATGTTTAGACGGCTACCGGCGTTTTGGCTGTTAGTGGCGCTGGCTGTGACGGGGCCTTCTCGCATTGCTGCGAAGGAAATCGACGTTGGACCTCGTGCCGCCGTTGCGGAAGCCGAAATTGCAACAGCTCCGGTTGAGATCGACGGCAGCGTCCTGTTCCGCGTGCGCGGGGTTTCGGCTTACCCGGCCGAGAAGCGTGCCGGCGCCATCAAAGAC
>DATIXD010000385.1:0-15599 GCA_035518875.1 Methylococcaceae bacterium
GCGAGCAGCGCCCAACTTGTCATCACCACCTGGCTCTTCGCATTCTCGACGTAGCGGCCTTCCAAACACCCCGAGTAATGTTCTCCCCAACCGCCGTCGCCGCGCTGTTTTTCAAGAAGCCAGCGGGCTGCGGTCTGAAGGGCTCGGTCGCTGGCCGGCACGCCGGCCATCCGAAGCCCCTTGGTCACGTGATAGATGGCGTAGGTGTAGTTGATACCCCAAAACCCGGGATAGGACCCGTCTGCGAGCTGACTTCGGCGCAGGAACTCCAAGGCCCTACGCGCGGCACGATCAATCTGGCCACCGGACAGATCGGCATGAGTTTTACGATAATGCATGAGAGCAGCAAGCGCCGAACTCGTGCACTCGATGTAGGAGAGTTCCGTCATGCACTGGCCGAACATCTCGGAGGGATTGATCATCTCAAGCAATTTGCCCGCACGGCGCCGTTCGTAGGTACCGAAACCGCCGTCCGCGTTCTGGCGCGACAGGATGAAGCTGACCGCTTGGCGGAGACGTTCATCATCGAGGGGAGTGGCGACAGCAAATTCGGGATGATCGTAGAGAGAAAGCAGTGCGCTCAATGCCTCCGCGGCGCAGTCGCTCACCGGCCATCGGTGCTGGCCATCGGAGAAACACCAGCCGCCGAGTGCCTGATCGCGCCAGGCGGCACGGTAATCGGGTAGTTCTTCGGTTAGTTGCGCACCTTGGAGAAACGCGTGGGCCCTCTCGAGTGCCTCGCCAGTGCCCTCGACCGCAGTTGGCGCCTCCAGCATCGCCTGGACGGCAAAGGCGGTATCCCACGTGTTGGAGCGTGCCCCCACGTAGCGGATTCCTTCGGCCTCATCCTCCCAGCGCCATGCCTCGATGCCCTCGATGCTGGGTGACAGGTCCCGGTGGTTGGGGTCTCGGGCGAAGATCGCGAGGCAGTTGAGCAGGCTGCTGACGGGGGAGATGCCCTGGTAGCTGGTCGTGCGCTGCTCGTATAGGATGCGCTCGAAGCATTGGTCGAGGCCTTTCCGCCGCAGTGTTGGGCTGTACCAGTGCTCGTAGGTCCGCAATAAGCTGTAGACCAGGCGCAGCAAAGAACTTACCGGCACATGGGCATCGCTGGGTGCGACGCTGTTGCGCTGGGAAGCGAAATCGATCGTCTCGTAGGGCTCCTGGTAGAGTTCTTGGCGCAACGCATCGCGCAATGAATCCGGCAAAGGCGCGCAAAACCGCATCCCATAAAGGAACGCTAGTCCCAGGTAGATCTGGCGCGTATGGCAGTAGTAGCGACGGGGGTGAAATGGCAACCATTCCGGCAGCAGAAAAATTTCCGGTGGTAGGGAGTTGATACCGTCATAGTCGTACAGTCCTAACGTGGCTAACCAGAACTTCCCCCAACTGGGGATGGCTTTTACGCCGTCGGGCTGTCCATGCAACCAATGGCGCGCATGGGCGAGCATCGGCGTGTCGGCGGGAATGCCCAGAAGCCGCAAGGCTACGTAGGCCAGGGTCGTGAAAAAGACATAGCCGGGCGACTCCGGGTGCATGCCCCAGGAACCGTCGCTATGCTGAGCGCATTGGAAATGCTTAACGATAAGCTGCTTTTCTGTCTCGGCGTACGGGCGGCCTATCGTCGTGCGGACAATGACCGCCTGAGCAAGAATCATGGTGCACCAGACCATTTCCCCTTCCCAATCGCCGCCGCCTGGACGCTGCAGGTTGAGCAGATGGCGTAAGGCCCGGCGACTGGCTTCCATGACCTCTCGGTGAGGGAGAGAAGGCAGCGTTGACTCCGCTGTCTCGCCTAAGATTTTATCGTTTGGGCGTTTCAAGGACTTTGTTGATTGCGGATAGTTGGATAGACGAGGACTAATCAGGCGGGGGAGTCGGAGAATCGGTTGCAACGAGGTCCCGGATCCGATGTGAGGCGAAACTGCCGGGAACAACATGCGAGATTTGCCAAAGCGGAGCACTGTCCGCATTGTCAAGCAAGTGAAGCGTGAATGGAGAGGTGTAAGCGGGCGCTTATCTCCGGTGACTGCCTAATCACTAAACCGTGTCCTTTTTTGTTTTTCTACCAATGATTTGGCTCAATGTGAAAGCTATTGTGCTGGAAAACTGCTTGCGGGTCTACTTTCAATTGCCCAAGCCGGGTGATTTCCCGGCGTTCAGCTTATGTTCCGAATAGCACAATGCGGGCCATGGACCAGATTTCTCTCAGTTTCTTGCCGAAACCCGCGGGTTCATGAATAGGGTGAACCCCCGGCAGCTGTTGTCCTTTTGCCAGTTTGCTCAGTCGTCGCTTCACTGAGGGCTCCAGTTTGCCGTCGGCCGCCAGTTCCATGAACATAGCCTTCACATTGCCCAAATCGAAGAAATCACGCTGCCAGCACCACTGATGGCCGCCGCCATAGCGAAACCAGGAACCGCCAATGCCGGACACCTCATAATCGCCGCCGTCCGCCCTTTTTACCGGCGCAAGCTGGCGCCAGATGCCGATAACCTCTCCCTGTTTCTCGTCGATCAGGATTTTCTCGTAGGGATAGCGCCATTTCTCGAAGCCTTCCATGTGCACACCGAGAGCCCAGTCTTCGATTTGTTTTCTTCCCTTGGCGACGAACTCCCGGTTCGGGCCCATATTCCAGCTGTATTCGGCGTCCTCCGTATACATGGGACCCAGGTATTTTGCCCAGTCCCCCTTTCTTTCTGCGTTGCGATTGGCGGCAAGCCAGCGTTCGACCATGTCCTCCAATTCTTCGCGAGGATAAGCAGGCATCTTTTACTCCTTTCGGCATTCTTCAAAATACTGGGAACTCATCAAAAAGCTCTTTCACGCGCGCACTGCTCGCCGGATAATAGGGGTCATATTATCAACTCGCAGTCGCTCCCGCTATTGATCCTGGGTATTCAATGCACCAACAAAAGCTTAAGAGGCCCCCCAAACTCTCGGGCGGTCTGCCTCTCGCAGGACATATTTTCACTTTCGGCAAGAATCCCCATGCCTTCATGATGGAGCTTCGCAAGGAATTTGGGGATGTTGGAGAGTTCAGACTTTTCCATCAAGAGATGGTGCTGTTGACCGGCTGCGAAGCCAGCGAAGCCTTTTATCGCGCCCCCGATGACGTGCTTGATCAAGGCCCCGCCTACAAATTCATGACGCCGATCTTCGGTCGGGGTGTCGTGTTCGACGCGCCAATCGAGAGGAAAAACCAGCAGTTGCAGATGCTGATGCCGGCGCTGCGCGACAAACCGATGCGGACTTATTCCGAGGTCATTGTGGGAGAAGTCGAAAACCTGCTTCAGGTTTGGGACAGCTCCGGGGAGCGTGATCTTCTGGAATTCACCAAAGAACTGACCATTTATACTGCAAGCCATTGCTTGCTCGGTTCGGAATTCAGGCACGAACTGAACGTCGAGTTTGCCGATATTTACCGCGACCTGGAACAGGGTATTCAGCCTATCGCCTACATTTTCCCCAATCTTCCCTTGCCCGTGTTTCGACGCCGAAACAAGGCGCGTGCCAGACTGCAGGAGCTGGTGCAACAAATCATGGAGAAACGGGCTCGCAAGCAGGAGAAAAGCACCAATGTATTCCAGATGCTCATTGACGCCAGCTATGAGGATGGCACCAAACTGACCCCCCATGAAATAACCGGGATGTTGATCGCCACTATCTTTGCGGGCCATCACACCAGCTCCGGAACGACCGCCTGGGTGCTCATCGAATTGCTGCGCCATCCCGAACATTTGCAAAAGGTTGTGGCGGAGATCGACCATCTGTTTGCCGCATACGGCGGCGTGACTTTTGAATCGCTACGACAAATGCCGAAACTGGAAAACGTCATTAAGGAGGCGTTGCGGCTACATCCTCCATTGATCCTTCTGCTGCGCAAAGTCATGCGGGATTTGCAGGTCAAAGATTACGTCGTCAAGGCCGGCAAATACGTCTGCGTAGCGCCTTCCGTCACGCACCGCATTGCCGAATTGTTTCCCGACCCGGACACCTTCGACCCCGATCGGTATACGCCCGAGCGGGCGGAGGACCGAAACCTGTATGGCTGGCAAGCATTTGGCGGCGGGAAGCACAAGTGTTCGGGAAACGCGTTTGCCCTCTTTCAAATAAAGGCCATTATCAGTGTTCTGCTCAGGCGTTACGAATTCGAGCTGGTCAACTCCCCGGAAAGCTATCAGGACGATTACCGGAAAATGGTGGTCGAACCCGGCTCCCCCTGTCCGATTCGCTACCGCCAGAGGCACGATCTGAAATCTGGCGCCGGCCAGCCAAGTACCGCCGACCAATTCAGCGAAGAGGTTGGCCAAAGGTTTCAGGTTCTCGTGGATTGGAATCTGTGCAAGGGACATGCGAATTGCATGGCTGAAGCCCCGGAAGTCTTTCAGGTAGATGAAAAAGGTCAGCTGAAGATACTGGATGACAAGCCTCCAGCGTCCCTTCTCGAAAAGGCGAGGGCAGCGGAAAAATACTGCCCGAGCCGAGCCATTAGCATCGTGACCGATAGTGTAAAGGCCGGGACACAAACTCAAGCGATGCGGAGCCGTCGCCCGGATGCAGTGTCATGAATAGCGGAAGGGTACTGGTCACTGGGGCGACCGGTCACCTCGGTGCAAATCTGGTGCGGCGATTGCTGGCCGATGGTGAATCGGTGCGTGTGCTGATTCGGCAGGGACGCGATATTGGCGCGCTCGACGGTCTCGATGTGGAACGCATGTTCGGCGATCTGCGCGATCCCGAAGCGGTTTCCGCCGCCGTGCAGGGTTGCTCTCGCATCTACCATTGCGCCGCGATGGTTTCAACGATCGAGGGCGACGCGGCCCACAAGCGCGAAGTGTTCGACACCAATGTCCGTGGCACCATCAACATACTCCAGTCAGCCGCTTGCCACAGTCTTGATAAGGTGGTCGTTTCGGGATCGCTCGGCGCTACCGGTCACGAGCGCGATCGTCCCAGCCACGAAGACATGCCGTTCTATCCATTCGAAAGGCATCTGCCCTACGGCTTCACCAAACACTTGGTGGAGCACGAATGCCTGCGTGCGCATGCCAATGGCCTGAATGTGGTCGTTGCGACTTCTTGCGCCATACTCGGCCCACATGACTATGTTCCATCGCGCATGGGACGCGTGCTGATCGACTATGCGCACCGCCGCCTTGGCGCTTACATCCCGGGCGGCTTCGAATTCGTTTCCGGCGCCGATATCGCCGAGGGCCATGTGTTGGCCATGCAGAAGGGGCGTTCCGGACAGAAGTATATATTCAGCACTGCTTTCGCCAGCGTGGACGACCTGATGTCGCTCTTCCGGGATGTGACGGGCTGCCCGCCGCCACGACTGCGACTGCCGCCACCTTTGATGGCCGCGCTAGCCGAGGTGGCCGACAAGACCTGGTATCGCGCGTTTCCCCATTTGCCACGCCGTTTTACACCCGCTGCCGTGCGCTTGCTGCGCATGCAGCGCCGGGCTGATCACGGCAAGGCGAAACAGGAGCTAGGCTATCAACCCACCAGTCTTGCTCAGGCGGTGTACGATGCCTATGAGGATTTTGTGCGCCGCGGCGTGATCAGGCCGTCCAAGGGCAAGTCCTGATTTCCTGGTTCAGTCCCCTCTGACAATCGCGAGAACAGCCGAACAGAATAAACCCGAGAGACCCGACTATGAGAAATGCGCCGATAACCGCTTTGCGGTCGCCACCCAGTTTTGAAGAGGCAAATAACCCCCGGCAAAAGGCCCGGGCAGCGGGCCTGGACCCCGATTGCTGGTACGCCGTGGAATACGACAATGCAATCAAGAAGGGGCAGGTCAAGGAGGTGGTGTTTTGGAATACGTCGATTGCACTCTACCGAGGCGAAGACGGACAGCTCGCGGCGATGCAAAATCGCTGCCCCCATCGCCAGTTGAAACTGACCCATGGCGTCGTAGAGAATTGCCAGCTGCGCTGCGTCTATCATGGCTGGACTTTCGATCGGGACGGCTGGCTGGTCGATTATTCCCACGATAGTTTCGGCAAGTCACTGCTCAAGACTCAGTTGCGCACCTATCCGGTTGCCGTTCGTTACGGTCTCATCTGGATTTTTCCCGGCAATCCCGATGTGGCCGAGGAGCGTACCATACCCCTTATCCCCGAACTGGAGGGAGATCAACGCTGGGCACGGGTGATGGCCGACTTCACCTGGCAGACCCACCATTCCATGGTGGTTGACAACGTCTGTGACTTCGCGCATGCGTTCCTACACCGCAAATACCGGCCGTTTACCGATGCCAAACTGACCCACTACGAGAGCGACGAGAATCGGGTGTATTTGACCTATGACAGCTTCATGGGAGGCGGGCGGATTTCTGGCAGGTTTGTCGATCGAGAACGGGTCAATACGCGTTCGATCGAGTTATGTTACGAATACCCCTACCAGTGGTCCAACACCGGTGGCAAGATCAAACACTGGTGCTTCCTGCTGCCGATTGGGGAACGTCTGACCCGGGTGTTTTTTCTGTTCTATTTCGATGCGTTCAAGATCCCGTTAACTTCCCTGAAGATGCCGCGATGGCTGACGGAAGTGGTGCTACGCATAGCCAGTCCACTCCTTGTGAAACCCTTGCTGGCGGAAGATGGGATTGCCCTGGAGGCGGAACAGGAAGGATATGATCGGTATTGGGATGCGCCTCCGATCGAACTCAATCCGGTCGTACCCCTCTTCCAGCAACTGACCGCCCGCAAGTGGGAGGATTACCTGGAGCGGACCAGAACCACTGCGACGAAAAGAATGAGCCGGTCGGGTAGATGAAGGCGGGCTTTCTTCCATCCGGAGATGGCGACGGGAATCGCCATTTGTTTGAATACGTCCTCACTCATCACCGCGGATTATTCGCGACGATCGTCCTGTTGCCCATTTCGGCGCTCTACAGCGCATACCTCATGCTCC
The DNA here is from genome assembly GCA_035518875.1 of Methylococcaceae bacterium. GTDB lineage: Bacteria > Pseudomonadota > Gammaproteobacteria > Methylococcales > Methylococcaceae > DATIXD01. Next base: position 6,923 of record DATIXD010000385.1, read on the forward strand.
GCAACCGGATCGTGTTTTTCCTACGGAGTGCGCCCGCCAGGCATGAACAAAGAGTCCGGGGCGTGATTCAACAAGTCGAGGACTGGAAAAGGGATGGCTGCAGGGAAAAGCTCTGTACGGGACGATCGGGCTGGAAGTCAATGAGTGATTTGGTCCCGAAGTACAAGCTCTCCCATCGTAAGATCGATGTCAGTCTATATGACATCTTAGAGCTCGATGAAAAACGTGGGATCGTCCGAGTGGAGCCGCTCGCCACCATGGGGCAGATTTCGCGGGAGCTTGTGCCCCGAGGATGGACGCTACCGGTGGTGCCGGAGCTGGATGGCTTGACGGTAGGCGGTTTGATTATGGGATTCGGCGTGGAAACCAGCAGCCACAAGTACGGCTTGTTCCAACATACTTGCGAATCCTTCGATATCGTGACGGCAGAAGGGAGGTTGCTCCGTTGCAGCCAATCCGAAAATGCCGACCTTTTTCACCTGATACCCTGGAGCCACGGCACCCTGGGTTTTCTGGTCGCAGCGGAACTGAAAGTCATCCCTGCAAGCAAATATGTCAGGATCCACTATCAGCCGGTTAATTCCCTGGATGGAATAGTTGAGGTTTTTGAGCGAGAGTGCAGAGATCCCGATAGGAACGATTTCGTCGAAGGAATCATTTATAGTCGGGACACCGCTGTCATCATGCGTGCCAATATGACCGATGAGCTAGGAGCCGATGGACCGATAAATGCCATCGGCCGATGGTACAAGCCCTGGTTTTACAAGCATGTGCAAGGCTACCTCAGGGAAAAAAAAGAGGGGGTCGAGTATGTGCCCCTACGGGATTACTTTCATCGTCATACGCGAAGCTATTTCTGGGCGATGGAAGAAATCATTCCCTTCGGCAATCACCCACTATTCAGATGGCCGCTCGGATGGGCATTGCCTCCAAGCATCGAATTATTGAAATATACGGAAACGGCAACGACGAGAAGCTTGCGGGACCAGTTTCAAGTGCTCCAGGACATGCTGATGCCGATCCGCTACCTGAAAAAATCGATCGAGTACTTCTCCGACCATTACAATCTTTATCCGTTATGGCTCTCGCCGATGGCGGTTCACGACAACGCCAGGCACCTCGGATTCATTCACCCCTTGAGGAATGAAGATGGCATCGTGGATGAATTATTTGTCGATATCGGGGCCTATGGCGTGCCCCGCAAACAAGACTTTGATAACCGGTCTGCCTTGCCTTTGCTCGAACAATTCGTGCTGGCAAATCACGGCTATCAGGCTTTGTATGCCAAAACGACGTTGAGTCAAGCAGATTTCCGGGCAATGTTCGATCACAGCGACTATGACAGACTTAGGGAGCAGTTGCCTTATTGCCGGCAGGCCTTCGACGAGGTTTACGATAAGGTCTCGTCGACCGGAAGGGTCTCGCCGGCAGAGATTAGGAACTTAAAAATGCGAAGCTGATTAGGCGGGTACGGCTTGCCGGACGATTCGGCGGCGTCTTCGCTGGTTCAACGACAAGCGGAGCGAAGGAGTTACTAATTTTTGGCACCTAAGAACAATTCGTGCATTCCTGACCAGCAATGAGTAGCCAAGTGCCGCAGGCTGAGACTTACGCAGCCGCCGAAGACCAGCACCGGGGCGTGCAGCATGCAGTCCGCAGCTACACGCATCCGGTCAACAGGACCCATTTTGCCCGCGAGAAAAAATCGTGTACAAATTTTCTGGGGCAGGCCGCTGCGGGAACACCAGCGTTGGCGGCTTTTGCAGACCACATTTGGCCTCTGGGTACCGACAAATTCTTCGCGCTGATTTGCTAATGACCCTGGCTATTCATTCTTTGGCCGGGAACTCGACAACGGGCGCATTTTCCAACAGTCTCTGAGCCACCGCCATTATCGGCGCCGGGTCGATCTTGTTGATGAACGTAGAGTAGGTGAGCAATGCCAGTAAGGACCGCAGGTCACTCGCCCAGGGCGGCAGGTAACGTGCCGGCCGGCAAAGCCCCATGGCCGCCAAATCGCACAGCGCAGGGATGTCCTGTAGATCCAGTTTCCCACAGAACAGCAGACGCAGGCAGTCGGACCGCCCGGCGGAGAAAACCGCACGGATGAAATTGGTGACCTGTAACAGGCCGAAGAGATAAACGACGTCTTTGGTGAACGGCGCGCCGCCGGTCATCACCCCGCCCCGAAACACGCGCCTCGCGTTTTCGAAGGACTGATCGGGATTGTCGGTGCGTTCCAGAAAGTAGCTGTACACCTGGAGGAAATCCGCGCCTTCGATTGCCATTTGTATGGCAAACACGCGGTCGGCCAATCGGCGCAGACGATCCAGCTCCATCGTGCCGCTGATGATTTCCGCGAACACCGCAAGACCCTCCTGGGTGCGGGTGGTGCTGGGATGCCCGGCTCCCAGAATCGGCAGGTCGGTCTGGGTACGCCCATTGAGCGATGTGGCCACGTGGATATAAGCCTCGTGGTTCAGCAGTTGGGCTGCATCCCTGTCGGTAAATCGCGCGTCGCGCCGGATACGAATCCGGTCTGCGGTGGCCAGGGCGTTGGCGGACAGGGTATCCACCAGTGTCACCTCAGGCGCATCTTCCGCGAAATGTCGGCTCACCGCCGCTTCGATCTCCCGCGCGACGTCCTCGGCGGAAAGATGGGCAGATGGTGCGGCACCCAGATCGATGCGAGCGAGCTGGTCGATGACTTCATGAATACTCTGCGCGAGTTCCAGCGAGGTGGCGGGATGGTAGCGCAAGGGGGCGGTCGGCTCGCCGTAGACTTGCCGTGAATGCTCGAAAAACACCGGGGTGCCGATGCCGGCCAACATGCGCGCGCCGGTTTCAATGCTATTCGCCTGCCGCTCCAGCCACAGGTCGACGGGAGATATCGGAATGATCATTCGGCGCACTTCGCGGATGATCTCGATGGTGGGCGCCGCATCGAAGCCCGAATAACTGATCTCCGGCAATTCTCGGGCACTTTTGGCAAAGAAGCCTTGTTTGACCGACACAGGCCAGTCAATGGAACGGAGAATCCTGACACGGTGAGCCCCATCATAGAGTAATTGGGCCACTTTCCGTATGCGTTCTTTTTCCTTCTCGCTGATTTTGGTCATGTTCGATTTCTCCCATAAAACAGTTCAGATATGGCGACAAGTCGAGCCGTGAGTCCCTAAGCTCACCAGGACTTCGGACCGCGCGTCAACCCCTTCGCGACCGTCTGATCAAGCCGCAGTTTTTCCATGCTCAACCTTCGCTCCTTCGCCTGCGACGCTTGGCATGCACTTCGATGAACCGGATGATCATGCCGGCAATATCCTTACCGGTCGCCGCCTCGATTCCCTGCAAACCGGGCGATGAGTTGGCCTCGAGCAATAAGGGTCCTCGGGCAGAGCGAAGAATATCGACACCCGCAACATTGAGCCCAAGCGCGCGGGCGGCCTTGACCGCAATGTAACGTTCCTCGGGGGTCAGTCGGATGAGAGCGGCAGTGCCGCCACGGTGGAGATTGGCGCGAAATTCGCCGGGCTGCGCCTGTCGCCGCATCGCCGCGACCACCCGCTCGCCGATGACGAAGCACCGGATATCCGAACCTTTGGCCTCTTTGATGAACTCCTGCAGCAGCATGTTGCCCCCCAGGGCCCGCATCGCGCTAATCGTGCTTTCCGCCGAACCATTGGTTTCCGCAAGAAGAACGCCGAGCCCATGGGTTCCTTCCACGAACTTGATGACCAGAGGCGCGCCACCGACGAGCTTGATTAGAGCGGCCGTATCGTCTGGAGCCTTGGCAAAGGCGGTGACCGGCATAGGCAGGCCGGCGCGGGAGAACAGTTGTACCGCCCGGACTTTGTCCCGCGAGCGCGTGATGGCCAAGGACCCGTTGAGCGAATACACGCCCATCATCTCGAACTGACGAAGCAATACCGTACCATAGGAGGTTATCGACGCGCCGATCCGCGGGATGATGGCATCAAAGCCTTCCAGTTTGGCGCCGCCGCGGTAGTAGACCTCCGGCTGCAGCGTGGTGATGTTCATGTAACACTGCTGTGGGTGGATAAACACGACTTCGTGTCCGCGCTGACGAGCCGCATCGGCCAGTCTTACGTGAGAGTAGAGGTGTTGATCTTTGCAGAGGATGGCGATCTTCATGGCGTTGAAAGTGTTCTCAGCCGGATTGGTAAGGGAGGTTCCGAGACATCGGGCTGCAGGGTGAAACCCGGGGGTTGCTTCTGCCAGCGGTAGCCGCGGCGAGCGAACTTGTAACCCGTCTCGAACAGTACATTCATCACGTGGTTATCGAACTCATCGGTTCGATTGGTATCCATTTCGTCCGGAATATAAGCCAGGAAAAATTCTGCGCCGTCCCGCTGGGCGGTGGCGTAGATGCGGTAGAGGTCGCCGATACCTTGTGCCTTGATCAGGGTCGACACGGCGCGCGGGGCAATGGACCGCATGATGGGCCTAATCGTTTGCAAGGCAGGTTTAATCCGACTGTTGCGGAGGACAAACACGCGCCCATGACGGCGAGGTTGATCGAACCCCATTTCCTTGACGGCGGCCAACGGCTTCAACATCGGGCCGTAGAGAAATACCTGATTGGTCACTCCGCCGTCCACATGCATTTCGTCATAGCGCCGACCACCCGCTTCCACGGCCAAATAGACCGGTGGGAAGGCGACCGGTACAGCGGCTGAGGCGATCATGACCCAACGAAACAGGTTCAACGTCTCCGGATGGCCTGAAGCAGCGATGGCGCCCATGTTCCAGATGACAGGCCGCTGCGCATCCAGAGCCGTGGTGCCGATGTACAGCCGACGGCCTTCGGCATGTTCGGCGGCGACGTCTTTGAGCATTTGCTCATCCACATATTGAGTCGTGAGCTTGGCGAGCGGATCATTGCGGGCCATCGCCTCGCTCTGCAGCATGCCAAAGTAGGATTTAAACTTGAGAATGTCGGCAGAGGAAATAGTGGTATAGACCTTTTTCAGTTTCTCATCGTAGGCGGGCCCAAGAAAGGCGAAGGGCGCGGTCAAGGCCCCGGTGCTGATGCCGGTAACCAGTTTGAAATTCGGCCGGTTGCCGCTCGCCGACCATCCACACAAGAGCCCTGCACCGAATGCGCCATCCCCACCGCCGCCGGAAATCGCCAGGATGTCCACCGTGCCGCCTTCCTGAAAAAAACCACTGCGCTGTTCCTGACGAATCGATTCGATCAGGTCTTTCTGAAATATTGGGCTGAACTCGTCACCCCAGGCCCTGACCCCAGGCATGCCCGGAATCTCCACCTGCGACTCGGCCCGCTCGGGCGGTGGATTGCGTGGACGCAACGGACCGCAGCCGACCATGATGCTAAGGGCAAATAGCATGATCAGATTTCTTATAGCCATGAGGGCAAATCCAGGGGGGATTGACTCGACCGTTTGGGAACCAGCATTTATTCCTGGATACTTCGATTCCAATCCGTATGCTGTTCGAGGCATGTCGAAGGGGAATAGGGCGGAGAATTAGCTGACCAAGACTCAACTGGTCTATATATCATTTTAACAGTTATCTGTTCAGCGTAGAATGACAGTTAAATAACGGTTGAACCGAGTCGCGGCCACGCCAGAGCCGGTGACTCGAAATCATTACTAGGAACCTCGAAAAACTCCACACTTCGACAGGCTCAGTGCGAACGGTAGTAAAAAAATCCAACTGGTTACGTTCGCCGTGAGCTTGTCGAACCATGAACGTAACCAGTTTTTCGAAGTTCCCTACCGTCATTTAAGTGAAGATATATCACCTGGCCAGGAGTTTTGGGAATCCATGAAGGAAGAGACTGGCGGTAGAGGTCGCCTCGACCGGGCACGCCGAGCGGTTTCAACCTTCGACAGAATGGCAGGCGCTTAAGCCCGGGCGTTCCGATCAACTCGAAGCCGTTGCTTCTCGCTCCGCGATGACTCACCGCCTTGTCCCGGATCCTGAAGGTTTTCTTCGAAAACTCGCCAGACGCTGAGGTAGCATGATGCAATCGACGAGTCGACCTCCGTTCACCGCTTGACGATATTTCACCCCTAGCGCATGATTTCGGCCGAAATACACGACAAAGCGCATTGAATTTCCTATTGTTTTTGGCCCAGAACGCGCAGTTTGTGATATCGACTCGCATTCCAAGCCCCCCCACACCCCGGCGAGTCGATAGCGGTGTCGCGTAAAAGCAAACCATGAAGGACAAAGAACTCCCGCTACTTGGTTGGAAGGAATGGGTGGCGCTTCCGGATTTCGGCATTCCCGCCCTCAAGGCCAAGCTGGACACCGGTGCTAAGACGTCCGCTCTGCACGCCTTTGTTGTAGAGCCAGTCGACAGGGATGGTTGCGCCTGTGTACGCATAGGAATTCATCCCTTGCAAAAGCGCTCGGTACCCGAGGTCTGGTGCGTCGCTCCCATCGCCGATCGGCGTTGGATTCGGGACTCGGGGGGACACTGCGAGCTGCGCTACATCGTCGAAACGACGGTTCGGATCGGCAATGAGGCGTGGCGTATCGAAACTAGTCTCACCGACCGTGACAACATGCTGTTCCGGTTCATCCTCGGGAGGGCGGCCATCGTCGGTCGCTACATTGTTGACCCAGCGCAGTCCTATGTGACCGGCCGGGTTCGCGCGCGGCGGTAGAAATATGGTTGCAGCGCCAGATTCTACGCGGAAGAGCGGCGCTGAAGGTCGCGACGGATGCCCTGGTTGTTTCGGTCCTCGACCCCCGTTCCATAGGGACGGACCGACAAATGATACATACCCCCGAAGTTATCGACTGTCAGCGAAATCGCGAGCCTAATGATTGAACTGATCAAGAGGCATGCCAAGCGATGCCGGAAACATGTGTAAGGTAATAAGGTAAGAAATGGTTGAGCCGTTCATCATCGGAGGCATCGAGATTGCGCCCGGCGAGCGCGCTACACTGGAATTGCCGATCGCTAGCCTATCCAACCACACCCCGATGACTATGCCGGTGCACGTCGTTCGGGGACGCTATCCGGGTGCATGTCTCTTGATCTCGGCGGCGCTCCACGGGGACGAGATCAATGGCGTGGAGATCATCCGCCGGCTGGTGCGCCATTCAGGGTTGGAACGTTTGCGGGGGACCCTTCTGTGCGTTCCCGTGGTGAACGTGTTCGGATTTGTCTCCCGTTCGCGCTACCTGCCCGATGGCCGCGACCTCAACCGCTCGTTTCCCGGGTCACCGCGCGGGTCTTTGGCAGCCCGGCTGGCTGACGCCTTCATGAAGGAGATCGTGGCCAAGTGCACCCATGTCATCGATCTGCATACAGCGGCCATCCACCGCGTCAATCTGCCGCAGATCCGGGCGAAACTCGATGATCCGGCAACCCTTGAATTGGCGCGGGCGTTCGGGGTGCCGGTGCTCGTCCCATCGCAACTTCGCGACGGCTCGTTGCGCCAGGCGGTAGTCGAACGTGGAATACCCGTTCTCCTATACGAGGCGGGAGAAGCGCTCCGCTTCGAGGAGGTAGCAATCCGCGCCGGGGTACGGGGGATACTCAACGTGATGCGCCATCTCAGGATGCTGCGTGGTGCCGGCGCACGAGTGCGCCATTTGGAGCCGCTCATTGTTCAATCTTCTTCCTGGCTGCGAGCGCCCCAGAGCGGCGTGCTCCGGATGTACAAGGGTGTGGGCGCACAAGTCCAACCCGGAGATATCCTCGGCACGATTGCCGACCCCTTCGGGGAACGCGAGACGCCGGTCGAGACGCCGTTCGCCGGCATCGCCATCGGCCGCAACAATCTACCCATCGTCAACGAAGGCGATGCCCTTTTCCATCTCGCCCGTGTCGTCAAACCCGAGGACGCCGAGATTCACATTGAAAGCTTTTACAACATGCATGCGGACAGTGCTGACTCCGGACCTGAAGAGGATAGCGCGATCATCTAGTCGGGGACCGTACCGCCAACGGCCTACTTCTGACCGACGCCGGACCCACGGCGATTCCGTGGTCTGAATTTCTGAACCCCAATGGGCGTCGCGTGGCCGTAATTGCGCATTCCCCGCAACAATGCTCGCCGGTACAGGCTATGACGAACGATAGGTCACAAAATGGGTATCGCGTCTTTACTCGAGCAAAGGAGAGAGTACGATGGCTTCGCCTGCAACTATCCGGGTCAATGGAAGAGCAGGCGGGGCCAGAAGAATACAAGGGCGATGAACACACTTTATCCAACATCAGGCAGCTGTCATGAAACGATTCCGTCTTCTCAAGCAAACCCGCCAGAGCACCGAGTACTCCTGCGGGGCGTCGGCCCTCCAGACGGTGTTGAGCTACTGGGGCAGGGACTTGAACGAAGATGAACTCATTCAGCTTCTCCATACCACGCCGGAGGTCGGCACCTATCCCGAAGATATCGTGCGGGTTGCCCATTCCCTGGGATTTCAAGCCGAGGTCAAGGAGAATCTCACCCTCGGTGAGCTCGAACAGGCTACGGCGAAGGGCAATCCCGTGATCGTTCTGGGCCAGGCCTGGAGGAGTCGAAAGGAGTCGGACATCTCGGCAGCCGAAGACTGGGCAAATGGTCACTACGTGGTGGTTCTGGCGGTCGACCAGGATTACGTCTATTTCGAGGATCCCTATGTGCGGATGGGCAAGGGGTTCATGCCCCGAGAGGCATTCGAGGAACACTGGCAC
>DATIXD010000386.1:0-3388 GCA_035518875.1 Methylococcaceae bacterium
GGGACCAGGACGGGGCCGCGGTCACGGTTGTAACCGGGATCGTTGATGTGTTGCAGACCAGGGGCGAGGTAAATTCCACGCCAGACATGGACCGTGTAGTAGGCCTCCAGAATATTTTCGCGACCGTAGTTTAGTTTGCCATCGCCGAGTAGGAATCCGAGGCCTCCCTCCGCGAGATAGGTCTGGTGGTCCTTCTTGATTGCGTTGGAGATGAAGGCGATGCCGGCGCGGTCTCGTTTGCGATGCCACCATGCACCGTCCGCTCCCAGACCCTCGGCGAAGGTCTGATCGACCTCGGTATAGGCGAAGGATTCGGTCTTGCCGTCATCCCAGCCGAAGCGGGCGAAGGCGGTCAGGTTGCGGGTGAGGTTCTGCTCAAGATTCACGCCGAAGCCGTATTTGCGCGTGATGTGCCAGGGATGGTCCGTAATGTCGGGCGTGACATGCTTTTCCTCGGCCAGCGCGATCTGATCGCGATAGATTCCCATGTTGGCGTAGTTGGTGTAGGCCAGGAGACGGACAACTCCGGATTTTTTCGGGATCAGGCCACGGCGTAATTCATACTCAAAGTTTTCGGCGTGGACCTGCCAGGGTTTCCAAACTAAATCAATTCCATTGGCAATTTTCGGCATGAGTGCTTCGGCGAAACGGAAGCCCCAATTGCGATCTTCGTAATCGGCGGTAAGGCCGACGGTGTATCCGCGAGTGTCGGCGGCGTAATCCCAAGCACCGTTGTTATCGGTGGTCCAGTTGATGAACTGGAGATGAGTGTCGGAGCCGACGGAATTCACATCGAAGAAATCCGGCAGACTGAATTTACCGAAGCGGAGTTCGAGGCGGCGGCGCGGAAGTTCGTCGAAGAGCGACAGGTAGCTGCGCTGGCTCTCGACTTTGTCTTTGCTGAGGGCAAAGACTTTGTGAATCATGCCGCGGCCGAGATAAGGCTTGTTGCTCAGGAGTGGATTGCGGACGATATCGAGATCGGTGTTGCCCGCGAGGCCGAAGCCTAAGCTCAGGGCGGCTCCCCCTGCCTCTTCGATGTCGACCAGGATTTCGGTGGAATTGTTGAGGCGCACGCCAGTATAGAGGGTCATCACGCGGGAGGTAGCCTTTTCGTAATTGGGGCTGAGACTGTGCGGGCCACTGTAGTCCGCGTGGAACGGGGGATGAGTCTGGAAGATGAAATTGGCCTGGCCGGAAAGCCAAAATCGCGTGCCCCTATCATGGGGCAGCATCGATTCGCTGCTGTCGTCGGGAGCGGGGTCGGGGACCGTGGCCGAGGCGTCCGAGGCGAGCGTGTGTGGATCGGGCTGCTGAGCAATCAGAGAAGACACAGGAGCAAGCGCCGCTGCCAGTGCAAGCAGCAACGAGAGCTGGAAGCGTGCGGGTTTGACCTGAAGTCTCATGCGTGATTGGGCCCCTTAGCTGGTCGCTGAACAACCACTCCTCTTCCAAAAGCTGATCGTGTCAAGAGTGGAGCATGCGGGTCGCCGATCATCAGCAGAGTCAGATGTTCAGTTATCTGCCGCGTGAGACGGAGATGCGGAAATCTCATTCGCTCCGGGCGGTCCAGTTCATGGTGGAGGAAATGCTTGTCCAGGAGGAAGACGATGACACTATTCCGGTGAAAGCCCTCTGATCATGGAGAGCAAAAGCAAGCTCACAAACTACCCGCGGCGTCTGCGTTCATCAACCTGTTACCGGTGCCATTCACCGTATAATCGTGGTGGTCGATGGTCAGGATTTTCTTTCCGTACAGTCTCACCTGCACAAACGTCTCATCCCTCTGCGGAACCCAGAATTCCTCGATCTTCTGATATTCCCTGACAAAGTCTGCTCGCTCGATCCAAAAGGAAAGCTTCTTCGCCGGATGGCCTTCGATGCGGACGATGGCAAAGTCTTGAACGTCAATCCATATGTTTCCCTCAAATAAATACTTGTCTAACCGCTTGGGGACGGCCTGTGCGACGAAGCAACGATAGGGGCCAACTTGTTGCTCACCGAGTAGATGCAACCTATAGTTCGCGGGAGTGATCGAGCTATCGTGATGCTGTTTCCCACTGGCAGCTTCGATTTCGCTGGCGATCAGCGGGTTAAGCGCCAGGTGTCGAATCAACCCTGATCCCTTCTCGGAAGTGACGACGAAGGTCTTCTTATCCGGAGCATGGTATTCCATCCGCCCGGATTCCTCCGCGTGAACCTTTCCTTTTGGGTCGACGACTTGGTAAGTTCGAAAAGCGGTGTAGTCAAACAGCGAGGCGCTTCGAAGTTCGTTATGCGAAGCCATTTCGGCGAATACATGTTCTTCCGTAACGCCGGATCTCAACGGCTCCACTGGCGCAGCCAAGGTCGGATCTCCCTGTTCCTGAATTACCTGAGCGCTCGCTGCAACAGCCGTGGTCAACCCCGTCACCAGGAGCATGACGAGAATGCGTAATTTGTAACTTAACTTCATCATTTTCTCCTCGAAGCGGCGAGGGCCGCCAATTCTTAGTCTTCAAAGCTTCGTACATCACCTACGGCAACCGAATTGCCAAATCAGTTGCGCGGAGACCCATTTGATCTCAAACGTTTAAAGCGCTACGGAAGCTCAATAGCGTTAAATGAGCTAGACCAGTCAAAACGTTGACTATCGCCGGAGCGTTGACGTCAGAGCATTGACGCCGCTGCCGGTTGATTGAGAGTCGCCCCTCGATCAGCTGGTTTTGGATGCGCTGGAATGGTAATTCCCCGCGCAACTTTGGCGGCCTTCTTCGCGAAGTCGGAGGTAGCTTTGAGGTTCCCGCCGAAGAAGTGGACCTTGCCCTCTATATCCCGTTCGAGCAGGGTGTGCCCTTCCGTATCGCTGAACCGGCAGTGGACACGTATCGAGGTTGCCCCAGCAACCGTGGTGACTTGGCGAGTTCTCTCACTCCCTTGCTTGAATCCCTTGACGTTGGTGTGCAGCACAATCGTGTCCGGACGGCCCGCAGCATTGCGGTCGCCATCGCGATAAACGTTTTCGAATGCGCCCTTCCTGTGGAGTTGCTGAACCAGGTTCTCGTAAAGCGCCACCCGGAATTCGGCTGGCAGCTTAACTTCGTCGGATTGGATCATTTCTACCTCGACCCCGATCGGCTTCTCCTGAGCTTGCAAGGCAACTCCGGTGAGACATAGTGAGGTCATCAAACAGAAAAGGATAGTGGCTCGATCAAGATCCCTCATGGCTTTTGCTCCGTAGTTTCAGACACCTTCGATGCCCCTTGCTCGGGAGATTTTTCATTTTCTACCGTGGTGTGCGCCCCCTGTGCGACGAGTTGCCGTTTAAGCAGTTCCGCACGGCCCACTGACATGGTAAAGATCAAACCGTGAAGACCACCATCCGGGTCGCGATATTGAAGCGTCAGCG
>DATIXD010000387.1:0-5817 GCA_035518875.1 Methylococcaceae bacterium
AGGACTTAATCTCTACTGGATCTGTAGTCAATATCTCACAGATTCTCTTACCGTCAACACCACGATCGGGCTACTAAGTCGCTCTCCGACGCTGTGCTCACTCCGGCTCGGGGGAACCTAACATGCACTCACCTGCATACACTGGCTTGCCGAAGTGTGTTGAGATTAGTCGTGCATGCAGATTGCTGCAAGTGGTACAAGCTCTCGGCGAAACCCGTCTCATGCCTGACGGAGTTCAAGTTCCCGGATCGATGGAAGATCAGCTTAGAGAAGGTCTTCCCTCATCGGTGACTGAAACCCACCCAATCGAGAGATGGCGGTCATCCCGCACGACTTGCATAAGTGATTGATTCTAATGTAGTCCCGTTCCGCACATCTCTTCACGTGTCGCACCAACCGTAACCAGAGGTTTGTTACTGTGCAGCGTTTTGCAGCTATGGCACTTTCGTTGCATACTTCCTGAGCGTTTGCACTTGCCTTCACACCGCGATTGCGGTAACTTATTACCGCGTTCGCTTTTAGAGCTTCCCCCGAACGATCCCCCCACGGTGCAGTTGCAGTGAATAGTTGTCTGTTGGCAGGGCCGAGTTTTTAACGGCTTTTTGATCGTGTTTTCCCCCGAAGCTCCGCTGAGGAGATGTCCATCTGGAGGAGGCTATGCACGACCAACCCGCAGCCGGTGACACGATTCGGGTTCTAGTCGCCGACAATACTCGAATTCATACCCAACTGCTGGCGGACGCCCTGAAACGTGATCGCCAACTGGAAGTGATCGGCTGCGATTCAGAATCCCGCGGGGTGACCCTGGCCGCGGTCGCACGCAATATTGATGTGCTGGTACTCAGTTCGAACCTGGACGAGCAGCCCTGTCGCGGGTTCGAAGTCTTACGGGAAGTGCGGGCCTCCTGTCCCGGCATTCGGGCCATCATCCTCCTTGATTCGACCAAAGAAGAAGCTATCCTCGAGGCGTTCCGCGCGGGAGCAAGGGGAGTCTTTAGCAGGCATGAATCCATCGAAACCCTCACCAGATGTATTCGCTGCGTACACCAAGGCCAGATCTGGGCCAACAGCCAGGAAATGTCGCTGGCGGTGGAAGCCCTGGCGACTTCCCCGACAGTCCGTGCTATTGGCGCAAATGGGCTGAGCCTACTCTCGAAGCGTGAACTGGAGGTGGTTCGCAGCCTGGCTGAGGGGCTCACGAACCGCGAAATCGCGGAACGCTTAGGGTTGAGCCAGCACACCATCAAGAACTACCTGTTTCGTGTGTTTGACAAGCTGGGAGTCTCAAACCGCTTTGAGCTTCTGTTCATGACTCTGAGCCGGGATGCCACTTCCCAATCGGTGTTGCAGCACCTCCTGAGCAATTCTGAACATGGTACTTCCCTTGATGATGCCGGTGTAGCCGAATGCCAGAAAGCGGCCGAGCAAGGTGTGCCCATGGCACAGCTCGCGCTTGCCCAATTGTATGGAGCACGACGAGCCGGCCCCAAGGACCTGGTTCGTTCCTACATGTGGTACTTAATCGCGCTCGAGCAGCTCGGGTTCACGAGGAAAGGCATGACCAAGATGCTGACGCCGGAACAGGTCATCGAGGCCGAGCAAAGAGCGGCCGATTGGCTAAGCAAAGCAAGAAAGATGCCACCTTCCCGAATAGCGCGCCCCACAGTGAACCGTCCCTCACCTGGTGCTGCTGCCTCGGCCGACTAGAATCCATTTCATAAATCCTGCCGGCCGGGGTCTCGGAACTGTGATCGTCGGAGTGCAGGCCACGGCAGCACGCATGAGTCAGGAGACGGTGGCCGCGCAAGATATGCTGACCCGTTTCGCCGAGTGGCAAGGACGAGTGCCGGAATCGGTAGCGGCGGACACGACGTATGGGAACGGCGAGTTCTTGCAGTGGTTAGCAGATCGGAACATCACTCCGTACATGCGAACCCGCGACAGTATCCATCGCAAGAGGAGTCCCTACTTCGGTCCCGAGCGTTTCACTTACGAACCGGAACATAATCGCTATATCTGCCCTGCTGGCCAGCCCCTCAATTATGGGGGTCGGGTTTATCGGAATCGCGCTTACAACTACATCGGGACACACAAAAAGTGTGGCCCGTGCTCGCTCCGACCACAATGCACCAGCGCTGCCTTCCGGGGCCTGATCATCCACCAAAACGAACCCGCCCGACAACGTGCGCGGGAGTTGGTCAACACCCCAGAGTTCGCCACAGCACAGCGGCAAAGAAAGAAGGTGGAAGCCTTGTTCGCCGAACTGAAGCATCAGATCGGATTGCGGCGCTTGCGTCTGCGCAGAATGAAGTTCGTGCGGGAGCAGTTCTTCCTGGCAGCGGTGGCTCAGAATATCAAACGGCTGGTGCGGTTCCTCGGCCGACCGATAACCCCTACTACGGTAGCCGCCGCTTAGCTGAAATGGAATGAGACTGGATTGCAGCGATACGGGGAAAGAGTTCCTTCCCTTCACGGACTTTTTCAACACCCACGGGATATTACAACAGTTGTGAGTAGAGGGAGTCTCACCACGCCCATTCAGAGTGACACAGGGCTGACAGTTGGCAGGATTTGACTTTCTGCGCTACTTCGTATTCTCCGTTCGATCAGTTTTGGATCGCCACCGCCACATCCGGGAAAATCGCGACATTGCCGCTAGTATCAACCGCCCTGACCTCCACGGTGTGACTGCCATTAGGGTATGTGGTGGTGTCGAGCGGAAAGCTGTAGCCGATCGCCGACGGTGCATGTGGCCAATCAGTGGCGACGTCGGGCCGAGACCCGCCGTAAGTCGCAGTTCCGGCCGGCACGCCATCGACGTAGATATTTACTTTCGAAACGGCCGTATCATCGAATGCCCATCCGGCCACGCTGGTGATGCCGGAAAGTTGTGCGCTCGGAGCGGGGGTGTCCACTGATCCAATGGGCGTAAAGATGTCCCTCTTGGGGAGAGTGTTATGCAGGTCATAAATCACTTGGCGGGCATGCTTGTAGTCTCCGGCAACCAGGTACACGTCTCCTTCAAGAACGCTGTTGGGGCCAAGGCTGAAATAGGTTCTGGGAGCGAAGTAGTCGGTGCCGAAACCGAATGGGCCGGAATCTCCGGCGGCGGCAAAACCACCGATGTAGGGCGCCATGCCAGGGACGAAGACGGTGAGTCCGTTATCGCTGCTGTCAACATAGGCTCCCCATTGCTCGCAGGCATACAGCGTCGGGCCGAACACAGGCAGTTGCGGCATGGTGACGGATGTGAGTGGAGCATTGGTCCAAGGAGTGGTGCTACTGTCGCTGAAAAATTTGTCGAACCCGAGGTTGACGTAAACAGCGGGGAACTCCTGAATACTGTTGGCGTGCTGGTCGGAACCAAAATGAGTGACTTTGTAATGGACCTTGAAGGTGAACGCATGATCGGTGACGGCAGTGATTGTGGCTTCGACGTAAACGTCGCCGACTACCGGTTGGCCTGGACCTCCACCCTTATCGTCGGGGTTCCATTGGACGGGCTGAGCTTTGATGTAGAGTGAGTCAGGACTAACGGTCTGTGCCAGCACCGGGCTACCCTGATCGTATTTGTCACCTCCCTGAACCGGGTTCCAGCCCCACGCACCGGTGCAGCCCGCACAACCGTCGTAGTGAGCGCTTCCGTCGTACTGGGCGGCCTGCACCTCGCGGCCGGTGTCATGTTCGTTGACGAAGTTCGTTCCATTCAGGCTTACCTCGACAATAGACCCACCCCAACCAGTCTGCAGCCCGATGCGCGACGTGTTCGTGCCGAAGTCAGATTCGAGATAAAGCATTGATCCAGTCTGATAGGTGAGCACGCGGATGATCGGCTCAGTTGTCAGCAGAATTTGCGCGCTGTGCGAAATAATTCCGCTCGTCCCGGAGACTGTGAGTTGAAAAATTCCAATGGCGGCGGTACCAGCCACCGAAAAGGTTACCGCTTGGCTCCCTCCAGCTTGGACCGCGAAGGAGGAACCGGGAGATGCGTCCACACCCGAGGGCAGCCCCTGCAGCGTAATATCGACCGAACCGCTGAACCCATTATGCGGTGCAACGGCGACGGTCACTGCGGAAGTGGTGTTCCCTGTCACCGCAGAAGCCGAAACTGGCGAAGCCGACAAACTAAAATCTTGCATTGGTGGCGGTGTCGGTTGTTGGCTGCTTCCTCCGCATGCTGCCAGTGCCAACGAGAGGGCCAGTGTCACCAGCGATTCAGAAATCGCGCTCGAAATGAAACGGGTACTCATTGGCGTACCTGTCCGGGCAACCGGCCAACGCAAGGTCTCTATATACCTCAAAGGGCGAGTCTTGTCGACGGACAGAAACCTTTTGCCCGGTCAATCCCCGCGCTCTCTCCTCCGTTGCTCCTGTGTTCGCCCCGCTAAGCTATAGAATTGCAAGTAGCTCAGCGTCTGCCGTGCGCGGCCCCCCAAGCCTTGGTGGAGAAGTGGCCAAGTCTCTGACATTGCCAAGATCGGATGATTTCCAATCTGCACGAAGGATGAGGGCAGAGCCCTCCCCCCTGCCCCTCCGCCCTCTGCCAAGTTTGCTGTTTTGTGGTGCCCCTGTTGGTCATTCTCTGGGTATTTGTCTGTTGCCATCGATGGTCAGCACTACCGGAATGTTGGTGCCGTCGGGTAGTGTCACCGACTCAAAAATGTAGCGCGCGTGGTTGAGATTGCTGTCATAAACCACGGCGATGACCGCACTGCGTTGCAATACTCCATCGATATACACATTGATGTACGCTGTGGCAGTGCAATCATGGTTAACGGTGATCGTGCCGGAGATGTCCTCCACAGCCGAAAGGCCAGCCACACTCCGGGTTTGGCTTCCCTTGACATTGCCGGCTGCGTCCTGCTGGTAGTGGCCAACGGAAGCCCCTGGAAGGGGACCGTTCACTGGGTCGAAAAGGGTTCCGGTGTAGGTGTAGGCCCAAAGTCCGGCGGTGGACGACGTCGAGCAGTGGGCGGCGTTGGCTTGCAAAGGTGCAAGGGCCACTGTGAATGTCGCGGCTAATGCCAGCAACAAACGCGCTCTGTTGTTCTTCATATGTTCTCCTTTAGGACGGGTGACCGTCCAAACCGAATTGGATCAAACTCGATTCCGGCTTTCCCGGAGACCGTGCTCGTCGCCGCAAGTTGTGCAACGAAGTCGCGGGACAAATCAATCCCCTGCGTCTCTCCTGCTTCGCTTTTCCTCTAGTCTGGCTAAGCAGTTGATAAGTGGCTAGTTGCTGGGGACCCTATCCCGCTTTCCGGGGTGGTGATACACTCTTATGCCGATGTGAGAGGGTAGTTGCTCGTGGCGGTTGCACGTGCATCTTCAAGCCTTATTCGCTTCGGCCCCTTCGAGGTCGATTCCAGCGCGGGAGAACTGCGCAAGCAGGGAGTGAGAGTCAAGCTGCAGGAGCAGCCCCTGCAAATTCTCCAACTTCTGCTCGAGCGGCCGGGACAGGTTCTCAACCGCGAAGAGTTGCAGAAACGAATTTGGCCGGCCGATACCTTCGTCGATTTCGACCACGGCCTCTACAACGCTATCAAGCGGCTGCGCGAGGCGCTCGGCGACACCGCCGAAACCCCGCGATTCATTGAGACCATCCCCAGGCGCGGGTACCGGTTCATAGCGCCCGTCACCTCCAAGGTAACCTCATCTTCATCCCCAAAATGGCTCAGGCCCCTCGCGGCAATCGTCGGCTTTATAGTCATTGTCGTTCTGCTCTTTTGGCTCAACGTCGGCCACATGCGCAGCTCGGTGCTGGCACGAACCGACCCGCCTGTAATCCACTCGTTGGCCGTTCTGCCGCTCAAGAAC
>DATIXD010000388.1:0-4810 GCA_035518875.1 Methylococcaceae bacterium
TTTCTTGAGCCCCTACGGCATCCGGTCCCTCTGCCTCTGCCACGCCGAGCATCCCTTTGTGTTCAATGTAGGGGACCAGGAATACCGGGTTTCGTACCTCCCGGCAGAGTCTGACAGCGGGATGTTCGGCGGCAACTCCAATTGGCGAGGGCCGATCTGGATGCCCGTCAATGCTCTGATCATCCGGGCCCTGCTTCAGTACTACGCCTACTACGGCAATGATTTTACTGTTGAATGTCCGACAGGCTCGGGACGACAGATGAATCTGTACCAGGTCGCCGAGGAGATTTCGCGGCGCTTGGCCAACATCTTTCTGCGCGACAAGGATGGTCGGCGGCCGGTCTATGGGGGAAGTAAGAAGTTTCAGGAAGACCCACACTGGCGCGACTATCTCCTGTTTTACGAGTACTTCCATGGCGACAATGGGGCCGGCCTTGGTGCAAGCCATCAGACCGGATGGACCGGGATCGTTGCCCGGACGATGCATCTGTTTCAAACCACCACGGCTGAGCAGGTCCTCGAACTCGGAAAGGTAGCCGCCATCACAGAAGTGGAGAAACCGCGGGCTGATAAGACCAGTGGTGCGGCTCGCGGCCGCCGTAAATGAGATGCTTCGCAATGTGGGTACTAAAACAAACGCGTTTAATCTACCGACGTGTCGTTGCGAGCCCGAAGAGCGTGGCAATCTCGTTTTCTTGGGATTGCTTCGTCACTCATTCCTCGCAACGACAAATTATTTAACGCGTTTGTATTAATATGAGTGTTCAGTTCACGTGGAGGAAATCATGGAAGAAAAAGTAGCCTTGATCCGGGCTGGCTTGAAGACGCCGCGTGCTGCCGCTATCGCCGGTATCGTGTTTTCGATTTTGTTCATCATCAGTTTGGTGCTCGTCCGGATTTCCGTCCCCTCCAATCCGCAGGATGCAGGGGCCTGGCTTTCCGGTAGTTGGAAAACCGTCAGTCTCGCTCTTCACCTTCTGCCGTTCGCAGGCATCGCCTTCCTCTGGTTCATTGGTGTGCTGCGGGACCGCATCGGGGCATACGAAGACCGTTTCTTTGCCACCGTGTTCCTCGGCAGCGGGCTCCTGTTTCTTGCCATGCTATTCGCCTCTGCGGGGGTGGCGGGTGGTATCATGACGGCCTACGGAATGACGCCCGGCAAGTTGATGGAATCCGGCACCTATACTTTCGGCCGCACCGTAGTTTACCACATCATAAACGTCTATGCCGTGAAGATGGCGGGGGTGTTCATGATCTCAACCTGCACGCTCTCGATCCGCACACGGATCTTCCCCCGTTGGATGGCGTTTCTCGGCTACGCGCTGGCGCTGTTGCTCCTCTTGAGCACCGGGTATGTTCAGTGGGCTCTACTGGTCCTACCGCTCTGGGTGCTGCTGGTGAGTTGTTACATACTTTATGCGAATCTCACTTAATGTAAGTCCGGTCTTCTAACGAGCGACCGCAGTAAGTAAGATGTTTTCTTTAAGGAGAAAAACCATGGAACGATCACAGTACCCTTCCCTGTTTCAGGTCAATACACGGACGGAGTTGTCCCGCAATCTGCGCAGGCCTGCAACGCTGGACGACATTCCGGACGCCGCCCTGGACCGCCTGGCCGAGATGGGTTTTGACTGGGTCTGGTTCCTGAGCGTCTGGCAGACCGGCCTGCGGGGACAACAGATTTCACGCAGTAACCACGAATGGCGAAAAGAATTCGAGGAGACTCTGCCGGACCTCCGTGAAGAGGACATCGCCGGTTCGGGTTTTGCGATCACGGGCTACACGGTGCATCAGGCTCTGGGCGGGGATGTGGCATTGGCCCGTCTTCGCGAGCGGCTACGGAAACGTGGCTTGCGCTTGATGCTCGATTTTGTCCCCAACCACACAGGTCTGGATCACCCGTGGGTGGAGGATCACCCTGAGTATTACATCTCCGGGACCGAACTCGACCTGAGCAAAGCACCTCAGAACTATACCCGGGCAAGGAGGAGGCGCGGTGATTTGATTCTCGCCCACGGGCGGGATCCATATTTCCCGGGCTGGCCGGACACCTTACAACTGAACTACGGCAATCCGTCCACGCAGGAAGCGATGATCGGGGAACTTGTTAAGATCGCCGGGCAATGTGATGGCGTGCGCTGCGATATGGCGATGCTGGTCTTGCCGGACGTCTTCGAACGAACCTGGGGCCTCCAATCTAAGCCCTTCTGGCCCCAAGCGACCGAGCGCGTACGGCAGCGGGCTCCGGGCTTCTGCTTCATGGCCGAAGTCTACTGGGATCTGGAGTGGACGCTGCAGCAGCAGGGATTCGACTACACTTATGACAAGCGGCTCTACGACAGGCTCCATGAGGGTCATGCCCGGCCGGTACGCGAGCATTTCCTCGCAGGTCTGGATTATCAGAACAAGCTGGCTCGCTTCCTGGAAAACCACGATGAGCCGCGGGCAGCTACCACATTCTCTCCGGAGGTTCATCAGGCCGCGGCAATAATTACCTTCCTGTCCCCCGGGTTGCGGTTCTTTCACCAGGGTCAATTTGAGGGGAGAAAGAAACGCATTTCGCCCCACCTTTGCCGCGGCCCGGACGAACCCATCGACCAGAAACTCAAACAGTTTTACGAAAGGCTGCTTGGCGTGTTGCGCCATCCCGTCGTCCGCAACGGCCGGTGGCAGCTACTCGAATGCGCCCCCGCCTGGGAAGGAAACTGGACATCGGATTGCTTCGTGGCCTTTGCCTGGCAAGGCGCCGATGGAAATTGGCTGTTGGTAGCAGTGAACTATGCGCCCAACCAGAGCCAGTGTTACGTCCGGCTGCCGTTCACGGACATCGGCAATGCCCGCTGGCGGCTGGAGGATCTTCTCGGTGACACGCGTTATGATCGCGATGGGAGCGACTTACAATCACGGGGACTTTACCTGGATATGTCTCCCCGGCGGTACCACGTCTTTATCATGACGAGGCTCTCATGACGATACAAAAGACGATCGACAATCTTGATAAATCTACAGACTTTTCACTGGTCCTGGGGGGGCCACTCTTCCAACTCCTGCGCCGGGCGCATCTCACTGGAGATACGCTGGAGCTGTTGAAGCAACGGATCATTGTGATCTCGCTGCTCACCTGGTTGCCGCTCCTGATACTTTCGGCTCTGGAAGGACATGCGCTGGGAGGAAATGCCGCGGTACCCTTTTTGCTGGATTTGGAAGTTCATTGCAAATTTCTGGTGATTGTGCCACTGCTGATCATTGCGGAACTTGTGGTTCACCAGCGCATGCGTTTTGTCGTGAAGCAATTCCTGGAGCGCAATTTGATTTCCGAAAGGGCTTTGCCTCGGTTCGATGCCGCCATCGCGTCGGCATTCCGCTTGCGCAATTCGGTCCTCGCCGAGGTGCTGCTGATCCTGTTCGTCTATGTCGTCGGGGTCCTGATTGTCTGGCGTCACTACACGACGCTCGCCACGGCAACGTGGTACGCGGTGCCGACCGGCAAAGGGTTGAAACTCTCGCTCAGCGGAGTATGGTACGGTTATTTCAGCCAGCCGCTCTTCCAATTCATGCTGATACGCTGGTATTTTCGGATCTTCATCTGGGCGCGCTTTCTCTGGCAGGTGACACGTCTCGAATTGAGCCTGATTCCCACCCATCCCGACCGGGTTTGCGGCCTGGGATTCCTCTCCAACACAGTCTACGCCTTCGTCCCGCTGGCGGTGGCGCACGGCGGATTACTTGCCGGATTCATCGCCAATCGTATTTTCCACCTTGGGGCCGCACTGCCTCAGTTCAAGATCGAGATCGTCGTCCTCGTCGTGTTTGTGCTCTGCTTAGTACTCGGCCCTCTCTTACTGTTCACGCCGCTGCTTGCCGAGGCGAAGCGGAAGGGTATTCGCGAATATGGAACGCTGGCCGAGCGTTATGTCCGCGAGTTCGATGCCAAGTGGCTGCGCGACGGCGCGCCTGCCGATGAGCCGTTGGTTGGCAGCGGCGACATTCAGTCCCTCGCCGATATGGGCAATAGTTTCGAGGTGGTGCAGACCATGCGAAGCGTACCGGTAACAAAGGAGGCCATCCTCGTGCTCGCGGTGGCAACACTGGCGCCAGTGGCGCCACTGGCGCTTACCATGATGCCGCTGGAAGAATTGTTGAAAAAGCTGATGGGCATCGTGTTCTAAGGAGCGTTTGAGAGGGATTGCAGTACGACATTACCCTGCGCCATTATGGCCGCTTATGATAAGAGTGTGTGCAGAATTGGCAACATAAAGTGCTAGCTATGCAGCAAAGCACCAATCTCCAAGCCCTGTACCTACCGGGAAGACCGATGAAAGAAGCCATTCGCGATGACAGGCCATCGGATTGGCGATAAAACGACATGCTCAAATAGATGGGATGGTGCAGGGCAAGCACCAAATCTCAAACAATATCCAATTTCCAATTTCGAATGGACCAAACGCATTTATTTCGGATTTTGGTCATTTGGTGATTGGAAATTATTTGGAATTTGGGATTTGGATTTTGGTATTTCAGTTCCTGGTTGGTTCCCCGGCAAGCCGGGGGATAGGAGGCTACGATGATTCGAATCAAGATCATAATATCAATGGGCGTATCCCTGGTGCTATTCGGCTGTGCGGGAATGGGCGCCCCAACCGTTCCCCGGGACCGGTTCGATTACACGGCAGCCATTTCCGATTCCTGGAAGAATCAGATGCTTTTTAACATGGTCAAAATACGCTACGGGGATGCCCCGGTTTTCCTGGATGTGTCCTCGGTGATCAGCCAGTATCAGGTTGCGGGGGCAGTCAATTTGGGCGCAACG
>DATIXD010000389.1:0-29409 GCA_035518875.1 Methylococcaceae bacterium
CATGCGGGCGGCCATCCGCGATGCCATCCACCGGCAGGAACGCCTGGGCCTGGATCTCCTGGTCCATGGGGAAGCCGAACGCAACGACATGGTGGAATATTTCGGCGAGCAGCTCCGGGGGTTTGCCTTCACCGCGCACGGCTGGGTACAGAGCTACGGCTCCCGCTGCGTCAAGCCGCCGATCATCTTCGGCGATGTCTCGAGGCCGAAACCGATGACGGTGGAATGGATCAGCGACGCCCAGAGCCTCACCCGAAAACCCATGAAAGGCATGCTCACGGGTCCCGTGACCATTCTGCAATGGTCATTCGTACGCGACGACCAGCCGCGCAGCGTGACCGCCCAGCAGATCGCTCTGGCCATCCGGGACGAAACGCAAGACCTGGAAAAAGCGGGCATCGCGGTCATCCAGATCGACGAACCGGCATTCCGCGAGGGGCTTCCGCTCAAGCACCGAGACTGGGCAGCTTATCTGGATTGGGCGGTGCGGGCTTTCCGTCTCTGCTCGAGCGGGGTGAAGGACGATACCCAGATTCACACCCACATGTGCTACTCGGAATTCGGCGACATTCTGCCGGCCATCGCCGATCTGGATGCCGACGTCATCACCATCGAAACCTCTCGTTCCGACATGGCCTTGCTGGACGACTTCAAGGATTTCAACTACCCGAACGACATAGGACCAGGCGTTTACGACATCCATTCGCCGCGGGTGCCGGAAACGGCTGAAATGCTTGCTTTACTGGAAAAAGCCTGCCAAGTGATCGCCCCGCAGCGACTATGGGTGAATCCGGACTGCGGTCTGAAAACCCGCCAGTGGCCGGAGGTCGAACAGGCCCTGCAGCATATGGTCGAAGCCGCCCGCATCCTGCGCGAGCGCCATGCGGTAACCTGAGAGTTTTTGAATCAACCCGCTGCGCGACCCGATGCCGACCCTGCGATGCCCACCACAGCCTCTTGTATGACGGCACTTATCGGACCATTCCCCACAAGTCCTTAACAAGCTCGGCTCTATGGGAATCGCAGTGGGTGACTATCGATACCTTTCAGCGAGAAACACGCGGCGTGGGAGCCACGAGGGCTTATTTCGAACCCGGTCTTGCCGCCCAGAGAGCTTCGGTGCTCGGTGCGGCAAGCCGGATACACTTCAACGATTATCAGCAGACATCGCCCAAGAAAAAGCCGCCCGGTGGCGGCTTTCGTCTGGTGTTCAGACTTGAATTATTTCCCGCCTTCCTGATCCAGAATCTTGGACAATTGCGACGCGCTGACGTAACCGGGAAGGATATTGCCTTTTTCGGTGACGATCATCGGCGTCCCCGATGCGCCCAAGGCGTTTCCCAGAGCATAGTGTTGCTCTACCGGATTGTCGCATTGCTTGGTTTCGACGTTTTCACCTTTCTTCGCCTTGGTCAGCGCCTCGTTGCGGTTCTTGTTGCACCAGACCGACACCGCTTTGCTCCAGGAATCGGAACCCTCGCCGGCTCGGGGGAAGAACAGGTAGCGGACCTCGATGCCGTCTCTCAGGTACTGATCGATTTCGGAATGGAGCTTGCGGCAATAACCACAATCGATGTCCGTGAACACGAAAACGTTGTGCTTGGCGATTTTCGGCTTGAACACGATCATCTTGTCGAGCCCCACCTTGTTCAGCGCGCCGACGCGCGCCTCGGCCAGCCGGGGCTCGGTCAGGTCTTCCTTGGCCTTGATGTCGATCAGCGATCCCTGGATCAGGTAATTGCCGTCTTCCGATACGTAAAACAGCTTGGGTCCGACCATGACCTCGTACAATCCCGCCATTTGCGAAGGCTTGATCGAATCCGGCTTGACACCCGGCAATGCCTGTTTCAAAGATTCCTCGATCGCCTTGGCGGCTTTTTCGGCGGCCGTAACCGGCAAGGAAGACGCGACCAGAACACATAAGGCGAAAGAGATTAGTGATTGCTTCATCGTTTCAACCGTTTAGTTTGGCGGACGGGGTGCCCGCGAGGTTTAAAAAGAGCCGCCCGGTCGCTGCGTCGCGGACCGTTCAGGCCAGAAGCCGCTCGATATCCAGGAAGAAGGCCAGCGCCATCAGGGAAAGCAGGATGAAAACACCGATCTGCTGGCACAGTGCTTGGGTTTGCTCGGACACCGGGCTGCCCTTGACGGCTTCGATCACATAGAACATCAAATGACCGCCATCCAGCACCGGAATCGGCAGGAGATTCAGCACCGCCAGGCTGACGCTGACGACGGCGAGGAATTTCAGGAATTGGATCAAACCCAGGCTGGCCGACTGACCGGCATATTGGGCGATGCTGATGGGACCGCTGAGATTTTGGATGGCCGCCTTGCCGATGATCATCCGGCCGATCATTTTCAGCGTCATCACGGAATAGTCAGCCGTCTTGGTCAAGGCAGCGGCGAACGCCGGGAAGAAACCTAGGCGGTATTCGACCTGCATGGATTCCATCAGATCCTTGGGTATCCGCACCGAGGCGCCGATACGACCGATTCTCCCTTGGGGGGAATCGACCGCCGCCGGCCGTATTTGCAGCGGCAACTGAATTCCGTCCCGATCTACGGTCAGCTTAAGTTCCTTCTCGGGATGGGCGCGAACATATTCAACCCACTGCTGCCAGTCCTTGATGGCCACGCCGTCCACGCTGACCAGCCTGTCGCCCGATTGGAGGCCCGAGGCTTGCGCCGCGCCCTTCGGTTCCATCTTGTCGATCACCGCCGGCAAGGACGGTTGCCACGGCTGGAAACCTAGCCGATTATTCAGAAGCTCCGGCTGCTGACCAATATCTCTGGGCACCGTGAGCAAACGTTCCGCCTGCTCGCCTTCGGCAGTCCTTACCTCGATGGGTATGGTTCCCTCATCGAGCACTTCTTCGAAGAGCGCGCTGATTGCCAGATTCCAGGTGGGTGTCGCGGTGTCGGCCACGGACAGGATTTCATCGCCCTCCTTGAAGCCGGCCTGCTCCGCCAGACTGGCCTTGGCGACGGGTCCAAGTACGGGACGCATGCCGGTTTCGCCCGCCATGAAAACGACCCAGTAAATCAGGATGGCCAACAGGAAATTGAACAAAGGCCCGGCAAAAACGATAGCGGAGCGGGTCGACAGGCGTTGACGATTGAAGGCATAGGGCAGATCGACAGGAGCGACCTCGCCTTCCCGTTCATCCACCATTTTGACATAGCCGCCCAGCGGCAGCGCACCGACGGTGAATTCGGTACTGTCGGGGTCTTTCCGATAGCGCCAGAGGGGCTTGCCGAAACCGAGGGAAAAGCGCAGGACTTTGACGCCCAGTTTGCGGGCGGCCAGGAAATGGCCGAACTCATGCACGGCGATCAGTACCGTCAATGCGACCAGAAAATAGAACAGCGTGTGCACGATTGACGGCATCGCTACTTACTGCGCTCGCCGGCTGGCAATGAAGGAGTGGGCGGTGTGTCGGGATTCATGATCGGCTTCGAGTATCCCTTCTAGCGAATCCGCCGAGCGGGGTATAACGGTTTGCATACAGTATTCGATGATTCCGGGTATGGCGGTAAAAGCGATCCGCTGATCCAGAAACGCGGCCACTGCGACTTCATTGGCGGCGTTCAAGACGGCCGGCATAATCCCCCCTGCCCCGGCGGCTTCATAGGCCAACCGCAAACAGGGAAAACGGTTCATGTCGGGCGGTTCGAAATTCAACTGTCGGACTGCGAACAAGTCCAAAGGTTCCGCGCCGGAGTCGAAGCGATCCGGCCGGGCCAGCGCGTGGGCGATGGGAATGCGCATATCCGGATTGCCCAGCTGGGCCAGCACCGTCCCGTCCACGTAATCCACCATCGAGTGGATGACGCTCTGGGGATGCACGATCACCTGGACCCGGTCGGGCGGCACATTGAACAGCAGACAGGCTTCGATGACCTCCAGTCCTTTGTTCATCATCGTGGCCGAATCGACCGAAATCTTCCGTCCCATGACCCAATTGGGATGTGCGCAGGCCTGATCGGGGGTCACTGCGGTCAGTTCCTCGATCGGCGTGTTGAGGAACGGACCACCGGAAGCGGTCAGCAAGATGCGCCGGACTTCGTGCGCGCACCGTCCGGCATGGTAGTTCGCCGGCATGCATTGAAAAATCGCGTTATGCTCGCTGTCGATCGGCAGCAGGTCCGCGCCGAATTGAACCACCTCGCGCATGAAGATCGGACCGGACATCACCAAGGCTTCCTTGTTGGCCAACAGCACGCTCTTGCCCGCCCTGGCCGCCGCCAGAGTCGGCAACAGACCGGCCGCGCCGACGATTGCCGCCATGACGCTGTCGACCTCGGACAAGCGGGCGACCTCTTCCAGCGAGTTGACCCCGCTCAGCACTTCGATGCCCGCAACCCCAGCGTCCTTGAGACGGTTTCTCAGCTCCCTTGCTTTGAGCTCGTCGAGCATGACCGCATAGGCGGGTCGATGTTCACGGCACTGATCGAACAAGCGGTCCAGGTTGTTGTTGGCGGTCAACGCGACCACCTTGTAGCGATCGGGATGCCTGCTTACGACATCGAGTGTGCTGACCCCGATGGACCCCGTGGAACCCAGAACGCAGATATTTTTCATTGGAGGAAAATCTCACCCATCGTGGAACCGGCATAAAACACGGCGACGGCGGCTATCAGGCTGTCGATGCGATCCAGCAGGCCGCCGTGCCCGGGCAGGATGGAACCGCTGTCCTTGAGGCCACGAACGCGCTTGATCAGGCTTTCAAACAAATCGCCGACCACCGAAATGATGACCGTGACGACGGACAGCATGACGAAGTCGAAGATCATGAGCGGAGCGAATCCCTTAAAAACCCCGATGCCAACCGCGAACAAGGCGACGGCGATCATCGCGCCGTAAAGCCCCGCAACCGTCTTGCCCGGACTGATTTCCGGTGAGAGCTTGGTATGACCCCATTTTTTCCCGGCGAAATAGGCCGCGACGTCGGCCAGCCAGATCAGGAGCATGAGATAAAGCACCTGCATCACGCCGAAGTTGGTCCGTAGCCAGACCATCAGGATCCAGGCGCTGATCAGGACAAAACCACCGAGCGAAAGCAGAAACGCCTTGGGATATTTGATTGTCAGCAGTTTTGCCGGAATCCTGCGCAGCAAGACGCCCACTATGAACCACCAGGCGACGACCACCCAGGGGAGCCAATCCAGCGCAAACCCAGCCCATTTCGGCCCCGACAGCATGAAGCCGGCGATTATGGCGACGAATCCAACCCGCCCGGGAATGGCGACCACTGCGGACAAGTTCGTCCATTCCCAAGCTGCGACGGCAATCACCACACCCCACACGACGGCGAACCATAAAGGCGGGAGCTTGAGCACGGCCAGGATGATTAACGGCGCCAGGATCGAGGCCGTCACGATGCGATTTTTCAGCATGGGATTTTTTCTTGTTTTTGGAGATGGGCCGGCCTTAAATCAACGCAAGCCGTGGTTGATGGAAAGATTTTCCAGCTGTTCGCTGGTGTAACCGAAGCGGCGCTGCCGGCTCGCATAGTCCGCCAGCGCCTGATCCATGGCGTTTTCATCGAAATCCGGCCACAGGGTGGCGGTGAAATAAAGTTCGGTGTAAGCCAGCTGCCAGAGCAGGAAATTGCTGATCCGCTGCTCGCCGCCGGTGCGGATGAACAGATCCGGTTCGGGAAGATCTGCCAGCGCCAGTTGCGCTGCCAGCAGTTCGTCCGTGATCTCGCCCGGCATCAGTGCGCCAGCCGCCACTCGCTCGGCCAGGCGCCGACTCGCCTGCAGAATGTCCCAACGGCCGCCGTAGTTCGCTGCGATCACAAGATTCAGGCCGGTGTTGTCCTTCGTGAGATTTTCCGCTGCGGCGATGCGCCCCTGAAGTTCGGCCGCGAAAGCGCTGCGATCGCCGATCACCCGCAAGCGGACATTGTTCTGATGCAGCTTTTCGGTTTCCCGCTCCAGGGTGGTCAGGAACAGCGCCATTAGCACGGAGACTTCTTGCGGCGGCCGGCGCCAGTTTTCGCTGCTGAAGGCAAACAGCGTCAATGCCTCGACACCCTTTTGGGCGCAATATTCGGTGGCTTTGCGCACCGAAGTGACGCCCGCACGATGTCCGGCCGTCCTCGGCAGGAACCGTTGTTTGGCCCAGCGGCCATTGCCGTCCATGATGATCGCGATATGGCGAGGCAATTGGGCTTCGCCGGTTGGTGTATTGACGACTTCCATTCCTAAGTGGGTCTTGTGGGTGTGGGCTGAGGAAGCAAGGGTTGACCATGCGCTCCCTTAGACGGCGAGCAAGTCCGCCTCTTTTTCCTCCAGCAGCGCATCGACTTCCTTGATGTGCTGGTCGGTCAGCTTCTGAATCTGCTCCTGGCTGCGCCTTTCCTCATCCTCGGAGACCAGCTTGTCCTTCAAGGCGGCTTTCAGCTCATTATTGGCATCGCGCCGAATGTTACGGATCGCAACCCGACCGTTCTCGGCTTCGTGGCGGACCACCTTGATCAAGTCGCGCCGTCTCTGCTCGGTCAACGGCGGCAGCGGCACACGGATGACCGCGCCGCTCGTCACCGGGTTGAGGCCGAGATCAGAGGTCAGGATCGCCTTCTCGATCACCGGGATCATGTTTCTTTCCCAAGCCGTGATGGACAGCGTTCTGGCGTCCTCGACGTTGACGTTGGCCGCTTGCGACAACGGCACTTCGTTGCCGTAATAACTGACGGTGACATGTTCCAGCAGACTGGGGTGTGCCCTGCCCGTCCTAATCTTGGCGAATTCGTGCTTGAGCGCTTCGATGCTTTTCTTCATGCGCTCCGCCGTCCGTTTCTGAATATCGTCGATCATGGCTATTTCCCGGTTACTATCAGTGATCCAATTTCCTCGCCCCGCACCAGGCGCATCACCGCACCCGGCTGGAACACGTTCATCACCCGCAAGGGAATGTTGTGGTCGCGGCACAAGACCAGCGCCGTGGCATCCATGACGTTGAGGCGCTGATCCAGCGCCTCGTCGAACGTCAGTCTGGCATAGAAGCGCGCGGCCGGGTCCTTGAGCGGATCCGACGAATAGACGCCATCCACCTTGGTCGCCTTAATCAGGACGTCGGCGTTGATTTCGATGGCGCGCAGGCTTGCCGCCGAATCGGTCGTGAAGAACGGATTGCCGGTGCCCGCGGCGAAAATGACCACACGGCCCTTCTCCAAATGGCGGACCGCCCGGCGACGGATGTAATCCTCACACACCTGATTAATCTTAAGCGCCGACATTACCCGCACCGGCTGCCCCAGATGCTCCAGCGCGTCCTGCATGGCCAGGGCATTGATGACGGTCGCCAGCATACCCATGTGGTCGCCGGTCACCCGATCCAGTCCTTCCGAGGCCTTTTCCGAACCTCGGATGATATTACCACCGCCGATCACCAGGCCGACTTCGATACCGGCCCGACACAAGTCATTGATTTCACCTGCTAGACGCCGGATGGTCTGGGGGTCGATGCCGCCCGCTTGCTCGCCCATCAAGGCTTCTCCGCTGAGCTTGAGCAGGATTCTCTTGTAAGTTTGCGCGCTCATTCTGGTTTATACGCTGCTGAATTTCCGCTCGGCGCCGACAACGGCGCAACGCCGTCGCCACACCGAAAACAATGGTTCTTCTCGATACAAAAGACTTCTGGCAAAACCAACGGCGGGGAAACGCGGGCTTAGGCGCCGCGCACCTGCGCCATGACTTCCTCGGCGAAATTGGTTTCTTCCTTTTCGATGCCCTCGCCCACCTCGAAACGGGCGAAGCGCGCAACGGATGCGCCCTTGCTCTTCAACAAGTTGCCGACGGTCTGGTCGGGATCCTTGACGAAGGGCTGGCCGAGTAGGGTAATTTCGCCCAGGAACTTCTTGATCCGGCCTTCGACCATTTTCTCGACGATGTTGGCCGGTTTGCCGCTGGTTTCCGCCTGCGCGGTGAAGATTTCCTTCTCCTTGGCGATCGTCTCGGCGGGCACGCCCTGCTCGTCCACGCAAACCGGCTTGCTGGCGGCCACGTGCATAGCGATGTCACGGCCCAACTCCTGATTGCCGCCGGTCAACTCCACCAGCACGCCGATTCGGCTGCCGTGCAGATAGCTGGCAACAATGCCGTCGGCCGCAACGAAGCGTTCGAAACGGCGGACGTTGATGTTCTCGCCCAGTTTGGCGACGAGCTCCTTGCGCTTCTCGTCGATGCTGATGCCGGTGCCGGGCAGGATGCTGCCGAGCAACTCGTCCGCCGAACCCGTCGAGGAATCGAGCACGCACTGAGCAACGCCATTCGCGAAACCGATGAAATCGTCTGCCTTGGCGACGAAGTCGGTTTCGCAGTTGATTTCCAACATCGCGGCGCGCTTGCCATCGTCGCTGATCTTGACGCAAATACGGCCTTCCGCCGCGGTCCGGCTGGATTTCTTGTCTGCCTTGGCCAGTCCCGCCTTGCGCATGATCTCGATGGCCGTTTCCAGATCGCCATGAGCCTCGACCAGCGCCTTCTTGCACTCCATCATGCCCGACCCGGTCCGTTCACGCAGCTCTTTCACCATCGCCGCAGAAATATTCATTTCGAAATCCTCATCAATAACTTGTTAATCATGTGACTTATGAAAACGCCCCCGACTGGAGGCGTTTTGCGAGTTCACTAAGAAACCTGACGACGCCAGATCCGCCGCGGCGCTATTCGTCGTAAATTTCCTCTTCGGCAACGGGAGCCCGAACGGCATCCATCTCGACGAATTCATCTTCGGCGCCGGCCGGGAAGCTCACGCCGCTAGCCTTGCCTTGCAGAATCGCAGTCGCGGCGCTCTGCGCATAGAGTTGTACCGCGCGAATGGAGTCGTCGTTGCCGGGTATGATGTAATCGATGCCGACGGGGTTGTTGTTGGTATCGACGACACCGACCACCGGGATGCCCAGCTTCTGGGCTTCGCTGATGGCGTTTTTTTCATAGCCGACGTCCATCACGAACAAAACGTCCGGAAGCTTGTCCATGTCCTTGATGCCGCCGATGCTGTGCGTCAGCTTCTCCAACTCGCGCATCATACCCAGCCCTTCCTTCTTGCTGAAGCGTTGTAAACGGCCGTCGTCGCGCATGGCTTCAAGATCCTTCATTCGGGAAATTGACTGTTTGATGGTCTTGAAGTTGGTCAACATGCCGCCCAGCCAGCGATAATTGACGTAGGGCATGCCACAGCGGGTCGCCTCTTCCTCGATCACCTTGCGGGTGGTTTTCTTGGTGCCCACGAACAGAATCTTGCCTCGGTTGGCCGCCATCTGTTCCAGATACTTCATCCCATCGTTGAACAAGGGCAGGGTTTTTTCGAGGTTGATGATATGGATATTGCTGCGCGCACCGAAGATGTACGGGGCCATCTTGGGATTCCAATATCGCGTCTGATGGCCGAAGTGGACACCTGCCTCAAGCATCTGCCGCATGGTTACGGTCGACATTCATTACTCCTAATAGGGTTTGGAGACCAGCGCATCGCCGGTCCCGATAGGGTTGAGCCTCCACATATCCCAGCCGGCGACCGGGCCTTGGGCCGCGGCACCCCGCCGGATGTGACGATATGTGTGTGTTATTGCCAAAATGAGCTGGGCTTTATACCATAAGTCGCCTCATTCAACAATCCACGCCCCGAAGTTCGTCCTACTCCGGCGCTGCGCAGATACCGTGAAATCACCTTACCATCCCGCCATGAGCATCAGCCTGAAAACGCCCGTCGAAATCGACAAAATGCGCGTCGCAGGTCGCCTCGCCGCCGAAGTCCTGGAGATGATCGAGCCACATATCGTCCCAGGCGTTACGACCGAAGAACTCGACCGTCTGTGTCATGACTACATCGTCAATGTTCAAACAGCGATTCCCGCGCCGCTGAATTACAAGGGTTTCCCCAAATCGATCTGCACCTCGGTGAACCATCAGGTCTGCCACGGCATTCCGGGGCCGAAAAAGCTGAAGAACGGCGATATCGTCAACGTAGACATCACCGTCATCAAGGACGGCTATCACGGCGACACCAGCAAGATGTTTTTCGTTGGCGAAGCCTCGATCCGCGCCAAACGTCTGGTCAAGATTACGCAAGAATGCATGTATCTGGGCATCCACGAGGTTAGGCCGGGCGCGCGCCTGGGTGATATCGGCCACGCCATCCAGAAGCACGCCGAGACCAGCGGCTATTCCGTAGTGCAGGAGTTCTGCGGACACGGGATTGGCCGCGAATTTCACGAAGACCCGCAAGTGCTGCATTACGGCAAGTCGGGCACCGGCATCGTGCTGGAGGCCGGCATGACCTTCACCATCGAACCCATGATCAACCTGGGCAAACGCTATATCAAAATCCTGCCCGACGGCTGGACTGCCGTGACCAAGGATCACAGTCTCTCCGCTCAATGGGAGCATACCGTTCTGGTCACCAGCGAGGGGTATGAAATTCTGACGCTACGCCGGGAGGAAGCGGTTGAACAGCCTCGCCTCAAGATCGCCGGTTGAGGCAACGGCGTTTTCCTCGCCCGAGCGCATCGCCTATTACAGAGCGCTTGTCCAGAACGACAACGCCGAGTTGATCCGGCGGTTTCGGGAGGGCGCCTCAATCACCGACCTCATCCGGGCTCGTGCGGACTTCATGGACAGCCTGCTGATCGGCGCCTGGAAACAGCTGACCGGGGAATTGTGCGAACGCCTGGCGCTCGTCGCCGTGGGCGGCTATGGCCGCCGCGAGCTACACCTTCACGCCGACATCGACCTGCTCGTCGTGCTCGACAGTCCCGAAGACCAGGCCGACACCGAACAGGCATCGTACCAGCCGGCCTTGAGCGAATTTTTCAACTTCCTGTGGGACATCGGGCTCAAGCCCGGCCAAAGCGCGCGAACCGTGGATGAATGCGCGGAAGCTGCGGCGAACGACCAGACGGTGATGACCAACCTGTTGGAAGCCCGCCAACTGTACGGCTCACGGGCGCTGTTCGAGGCCCTGTGGGCACGCCTCGGCCCAGAATACATCTGGCCGTCACGCGTTTTTTTCGAGGCTAAGATGGCGGAGCAACGAGCGCGCTACGCCAAATACCACGACACCGCTTATAACCTGGAGCCCAACATCAAGGAAGGCCCCGGCGGGCTGCGCGATATTCAAATCATAGGCTGGATCATCAAGCGCCATTACAACTCGCAAAATCTACGCGATCTGATCGTGCACGGCTGGCTCACCGAGGCCGAATTCGCGGAACTGATAGCGGCGCAGAATTTCCTGTGGCAGGTCCGTTTCGCCCTGCACGCATTGACCGGCCGCTGCGAAGACCGTTTGCTGTTCGATTATCAGAAGGACCTGGCGCAACAATTCGGTTATCACGAGGAAAACATCAACCAGGCCGTCGAGCAGTTCATGCAGCGCTATTTCCAGACGGTCATGGGTCTGGAGCGGCTGAACGAGATGGTGCTGCAATTGTTCAACGAAGTCGTCCTGCAAGACCAGGAAGAAGCGCTCATCCTACCCATCAACGCCTCATTCCAAGCCGTCAACAACTACATCGAGGCGTTGCATCCGCAGGTGTTCGCCGAGCGGCCTCTGGCGCTGTTGGAAATCTTCCTGCTGCTGCAGCAAAACGCCAGCCTGCAAGGCATACGCGCCGCCACGATCCGTCTCATTCGCCAGCATCTCCATGTCATCGACGAGGATTTCCGCAACAATCCGGCCGCTTGCCACCTGTTCATGGAGATTCTGCGCCAACCTGCCGGCATTACCCATCAGCTACGAAGGATGAACCGCTACGGCGTGCTCGCCAACTATTTTCCGGCGTTCGGCAAGGTAGTCGGGCGGATGCAGTATGATCTTTTCCACGTCTATACGGTGGACGAGCACACCCTGTTCGTGGTTCGCAATTTGCGTCGCTTCGCCCTGGAAAAGCATCGGGCCGATCATCCTTTGTGCAACGGGATTTTCCAGCTCATTGAAAAACCCGAACTGCTTTACCTCGCAGGTCTCATGCACGACATCGCCAAGGGCAGCGGCGACGACCATTCGGTGGTCGGAGAGGCCATCGCCGAGGACTTTTGCCGGCGCCACGGCATCGGACGGCACGACACCAAACTGGTCAAGTGGCTGGTTCGCCATCATTTGCTGATGTCGATGACCGCTCAGCGAAAGGATATCAACGACCCTGAGATCATCTACGACTTCGCCATCCAGGTGGGCGACCAGAACACGCTGAACCACCTGTATTTGCTGACCGTGGCCGACATCCGTGCCACTAATCCGAATCTCTGGAACTCCTGGAAGGACGCCTTGCTGCGGGAGCTGTTTACCGCGACGCGCTGGGCGTTCCGTCGGGGACTCGAAAGACCGCTGGAACAAGTCGACAGTATCAGGACGGCGCGAGGGGACGCCCGGATACTGCTCCACAAGCTGGGAATACCCGACCCGACGACAGATCAAGTCTGGGAAGCATTCCCCGACGAGTATTTCCTGCGTTACTTGCCGGAAGAAATCGCCTGGCACACGGTAGCAATCGGTTCCTGCCGCGACGAAGATCTGCCCTTGGTATTATTGCGGCCGATGAGTCAGCGGGGCAGTGCGGAAATCTTCCTCTACGCCCACGATCAGGAGTTCATCTTCGCCCATAGCACGGCGGTCATCGATCAGCTGGGCCTGACCATCTTCGACGCCAAGATCATCACGACCCCAAGCGGCCACGTGCTTTACAGCTATCATGTCCTGGAACAAACGGGCGAACCCATCAAGGATCACCATCGTCAGCTGCAGCTGTGCAGCAAGCTGCGCGAGTGCCTGCTGAACCCCGGCGCGGCGCCGATCCGTGTGCAGCGGCGGGAAGCCCGCGAAATCAAGCATTTTACCGTCCCCACCCAGGTTTATTTCCACGAAGATCCGCAAAACCGTCACACCATTCTCGAACTCATCGCCACCGACCGCCCTGGCCTGCTCTCGAAGGTGGGTCAAGCCTTCGCCCGCGTCGGCGTCCGTCTTTTCAATGCAAGGATCTCCACGATCGGCAGTCGTGCCGAGGACATTTTTTACCTCAGCGACCCGCACAACCAACCCCTTGCCGACGAGGCCCAAAAAAAGCGCCTCGCGGACGCATTAGTCGAACTGGTCGGAGAGCGCTAAGGGCCTGCGACGAGCCGATCCGCCCGCAGGCCAACCCGATGGATGTTTTGCTTTGAATTCCAAGTAGACATCCTTTTCAATATGACATATACAACGGGTTGACCATGTTCGGAATTGAGTCGAGGGATAAAGCGGCCCCGCTGCTCGCCTCGGTGGAGCAAAAACATGAGCACAGTAGACCCCATCCTGGAAAACTGGTATCAAGACGCCACAACCGGCAGAACGTTCCGCATCGTCGCGATCGACGAGGAAGCCGATGCCATCGAAGTCCAGTATTTCAACGGCGACATCGGCGAATACGATTTCGCCTCCTGGCTCGAGTCGGGTTTCTTACCCATCGAAGCGCCCGAAGATTGGAGCGCTCCGTTCGATGTCGCGGAGGTGGACGATCTGGGATATACCGACACCGACATTCACGCCCCGGAAATGCGGGATATCACCCTGGATGACCTGCTGGACGGGGAATGACACCCTTAGGCAGGTTCTACCGCCCCTAGAGACCGGCGAAATCGCGGTAGCGATTCATCCTGTTCAAGGCTTCGGCCACAGGCCTGCAAGCGATAAAACCCCGATACGTGTTCAGGGACTCGCCGAATCCGGCGTCGTCCCGCAACGCATCCACACCCTTCCCCGCCAGCCGTACTATGTAAGGCAGCGTGACTTCGGCCGGCGCCGAGGTGGCGGTGTTCGGATGGCGCCAGCCATATTGGTCACGCAATAGTGGATCACGCCGTGCTTCTCGTAAACCGGGTCGGAATGGGAAGTCGGCCTTGACGCCTCGCTGCAGCCGCCCTGACTAGTGTTCACGTCGACGATCACCGAACCGGCCGACATGGATTGCACCATCCGCTCGCTCATTACGCAATCCGCTTTCGCGACGCATCTTTCGCCTTTCACCGGCTCGGGGCCCGCAACCAGGGCCTCGGCGCCCAGTTCTCGCCGCCTGCGAGGCGGCTGCGCCATCGCCGATGATCAAGACCTTGCCGTACCGCGTGCCCACCACCTTGCCCAGTTGCGTGCCCTCACCGCCATAGGTGCAGGCCAGGTAATACGGCGCCCCCCAGCGCAGCCATGTTGCCTGCCACCGCGCTCATGGGCGCCAGCAGAGGCAGGCTTCCGGCTGCGTCCTACGGTCTCGTATGCGATGGCACAGGTTTTTCGTAGCAGCAGGGTCTCGGTGAGCGCCTGCGTGACTCCGGCGGGTGAAAGAAGGTAAACAGCATATGGTCTTTCAGGAAGCCGTATTCGGCCTCCAGAGGCGCCTTCATCTTGTCAACCAGATCGCCCATCCCAGGCGTCTTCCACCGGGCTTATGTCAGCGCCGGGGCCCGTCGGTACCCGTACCTGATGACCCCGAGCGGATCAACAGAGCGGCGCGGTCGGGCGTAAAGGCGACGGGCTTTCCTGATCCTTGATTTCCCTAGGAACGCCGATATTCATTCGAACAGGTATTGGCGGATTTCCGCCTCAGTCTTTTGCACCAGATTCTTGTCGATCGTCTTGCCGACCAGTTTCGCCGTGTTGGCGGTCAAATTCTGGCGTAAGACCCCCAGGAACTCGGGCGCGGCGATCAAAACCAGTTGCTCGCATTCGCCCTTGGCGCGCGCCCGCTCCAATCGCTCGGCGATCCGTTTGGCGAATACCTCGGCCTCATGGCGCTTCGGATCCACCAGCCTGTCCATCGCGTGCCGGTTTTCCCCGGTCTTGTCGACGGCACGCCCTGGCCGGTCGGAGACCATGTCCTGCTCGCGCGAACGACCCTCCGCGTGCGCGATATCCTCCAGCTCCCGCAAGGGACTGATTCGGTTTTCGACGGCAAAGATTCTAGCGCGGCTGCTTTCCGCAGTTACAACCCAGGTCTTGTTCATCGTCGTACTCCTTGGGATGGTTGATTGGGTGGGGCATTTTCTTGCCTGAACGAGGCGAATGTGGCCGGAAACAGGGACTCGCGATCGGTTGCGCCGGTCACGGTTCCGGTGACGCGCGTTGACCCCTGTCTCATCTGGGGAGGTCAGGCGGCACTCGCCGCCCTAGGCGTTAGAATACCCCAAACGTTGCCGTCTGTCCTTGACTTCCTGGGCCATCGCCACCCTTTTTGACCACCCCACCCGGAAGCTCCTCGCCTTCCGCTCTCGCCCGCATGGATCACCCTACGGCCGCAAGTTTCTGCGTGGGGATTGAAGCCGGCGCAGCGGATGCCAATTCGATGACATGATCGGGCGGGATCGGGAAGGTCGGCGTCGCGGGGGGTGAAAGCAGAAGGGGCATCGCCACGGCCAGGAATCTCCCGGCGACCGCATCCGCCAAACGTCGTCGTGGACCTGTCGCGAGACGGGTTGTCACGACGCATACCGAACCGTGCCTCCTGGGAATATCTCTGATCCGATGACCCAAAAAAACGCATTTTTGCGCCTACCGACTCTACCGCCTGCAGGGCCTTTTTTCTCCCGTTTGGCGATTGATACCGGATTGAATAACAATTGCCTTTTTTGCCAGTTCGAGTAACGAATGTTCAAGCGCTTATCCGGCTGGGCCGATCGCAACATCAATGCGCGAAGGCGCGAGTTGCGGCCATCTTTCTTGCCGCCGCTCATGATCTACATGGCCTACGGCGTTTCCGGGCTGACCAACATCGTCGGCACTTTTTTCGTCAAGGAATATCTCGGGCTTTCGGCCGAGTTTCTTGCAGCGCTCGCCTTTTGGGCCAACATCCCCTGGGTCTTGAAGATGCCTTTGGGCCATCTGGTCGACCTGCTGTGGCGCTGGAAAGCCATGCTGGTCGTGTTCGGAGCCGGCCTGATCGCGCTCAGCTTCGCCATCATGATCGGCCTGATCGGCTCAACCGCGTTCATGCGCAGCCTGATGCCCGTTGAAGTCTGGTACGTCTTCAGCGTCCTCTTGTTGCCCGTCGGCTATGTGATCCAGGATGTGGTGGCTGACGCGATGACGGTCGAGGCCGTGCCGAAAATGGAGGCCGATGGCAGACCGATTGGCGACACTACCCTCAAGCGCATGCATACCACTATGCAAACGCTAGGTCGCGTTGCCCTGGTCGGCGGGAACATCGCGATCGGCCTGATCAACCTCTACCTGTTCGCCGGCGTCGAAGCCATGCCGGTGGCAGTCAAAGCGGCCGTTTACCAGAAGGTCTACGCCATCGCACTGATCATACCGGCGATTTCGGTTCTGGGCGTGGGTTTGGCCGGCATGTTGAGAATTCGCGAGGCCCGCCGTTTATATGCCCGGGGTTTCAGCCGGACGCGGGTTCGCGAAGTGCTGGACGGGAGGAACATCGCACCGGCGCCGAACTGGGGCCTTCTGGCGGGGAGTCTCCTGTTCGTCGTCTTTACCGTATCTTTCGGCCTCTCCGGGGTGCCGTACAACCAAGAGATCATCTTCGCAGGTTCGATGGCCATCGTGCTTTTCCTGATGAACCGTTTGCTCAGGGTCCTGGAGCCCCAAGCAAGGTATGTTCTGGTCGGCACTGCGGTGGTGATCTTCGTTTTCCGATCCGTTCCCACACCCGGTGTCGCATCGACCTGGTGGATGATCGACCGGCTCGGTTTCGATCAGCATTTCCTAGCGGTTCTGTCCCTGATCGGGAGCACCCTGGCGCTGATCGGCATGTACCTTTTCCGCAGATTCATGGCGGTTAAGTCGATCGCCTATGTGATCGGCTTCCTGACTCTTGCGAACAGCCTGCTGAACCTGCCCACCATCGGCATGTACTACGGACTGCACGAGTGGACTGCAGCGCTTACCGGCGGGGTGGTGGACGCCCGGTTCATCTCGCTGATCGATACCGCGCTGGAATCGCCGCTCGGTCAGGTCGCCATGATCCCGATGCTGGTCTGGATCGCGAACTCCGCGCCGCACGGCTACAAGGCGACTTTTTTCGCCGTGATGGCCTCGTTCATCAACCTGGCGCTCTCATTGGGCCAACTGGGCACCAAGTACCTGAACCAGGTATTCGTCATCACGCGGGAGGTCAAGGATCACGCCACCGGAGCGCTCTTGGCGCCTGCAAATTACAGCGAACTCGGCGGCTTGCTCATTGCCGCCAACGTGGCGACTTTTTTGTTGCCGATGGCGGCAATCGGCTTCGTCAAAATGACGCGGCTGCGCACCGCGTAAAGGCCCACCGGCTGCCCCCGACCTGAGTGCGACACCCGAAGGAAAAGACGTTCACTTCGCGGAAACCGCCGGAACCTGAGCCTCGCCGCGCTGAAGCGCGGCTACAGCCGCATCCAGGTCTTCGTCACAGCGATGCACCCAATCCTCGCCCCAGTAGAAATTGCAGCTCGTCTCCGCCCGCAGCAATCGCCATTGTGCTTCCACCAGGGCATGCCAGAGATCGGGATCATGCCGCTCGGCTTCGATGGCTTGCGAATGCAGCGTGTGAAACGCCGCACTGACTTCCCGAAGGCGTGCCAGGGCATCCTTCTGCATCTGCGAGCCGGTCCACTGCAGGAAATCGCGGCCATGATGCCAGCCGGTATTCCAGGCGCCTTCCTTGATGATCACCTCGCCATGCGCACCGTGCCGGTCGATGTAATCGGTGATGAAGGTGGGACGGACCGACCCGCCGCCTCGTGCGGTTTCCATCAGCTCGCGGTAGAAACAGCTCCAGAAATTGCTGCCTTCGGTGGTGTTGCGGAACCAGCCGCCGTTCTCGCCATCGGTGGCGGTGGCCACCAGAGGCTCGAAATCGCACCACTTGGTGCGATCCGCCACTTCCTTCTCGAACCAGTGGAATTCCATGCCGGCCTCCTGGGCATCCGACAAATCGCGATCGCGCACGATGACGGTGATTTCGGCATCGCCGTGGCGCGCAAGATGTGGCCGGTAGCGCAGTTCCTCCCAGCGCATGGCCGTGACCGGCTCCACATGCTCGCTGTCGACGATCACATAGCGGTAGCCGTGTTGGCGGAGCAACGGGATCAGTTCCATCGAAAAACCCATTTCCGGCGGCCAGAAGCCGTTGAAGTTCTCCCGCCAGAACAGATGCCGGGCCATGCTCTGCCAGCGGGCCAGATGCTCCTCCCGATCCGCTTCGGGTATCAGGGGTAATACCGGGTGGTAATAACCGGTGCCTAGTATCTCGACAAAGCTTTGATTTTGGAGATGCCAGAGCAGCGAACCGCAATCGACGATGCCGTATACCCGGCTTTGGAACTCGGGGCTTGATAGCGTCTCGAGCAGGGTGCCCGAAAGCGACAGGTGAACCCGTCCCACGTCCTCATAGCCCCACAGCGAGCGCGGGATGCGGTCGTAAGCGTAAAGGATTTCCTTGGCTTCCCACTCGCTCTCGGCGAGCAAGTGTTCCAGATTGCCGGGAGGCTGATGCAGATTCAATACCAGCGCGTGATGAATGGTCGACATGGGCGTTGATTCCTATTAGGGCGATTCTTCGGGCTCATTTTGCTCAAAATCTGCCTCTGGATAAAGCCCTGCTTCCTTACGTGAGCAAGGCTTGGAACCGGTGCACCGCCCTCTGCTGAGGCTGCTGTAAAGCTGACTTATTGCGACGGGCAAGCCGAATATTCCCAAGCGCAGGGACGCATTGAGCCAATCACTCCTCCCATCTTTGTTGGATTGGATCGGACCAGGCGCTTGTCCGGATCATGTGCATCGTTGTAGACATCACCGTACCTCATCAACCTTCGCAACTGGGGCTACGCCTTTGGGCAAAAAACCGCCAGTAGCCATAGAAAGGGAGCCCGGCGGCGAGAAAGGCCATTCCCAAGCCGGTTTCCTGTGGCCTTCGGACGATCATGCTCAGGCAAAACGCGCCCGCGACCAGCACAAAAGTCAGCGGAACCCAAGGATAGCCCAGGGTGCGATAGGGTCTGGTCAAATCGGGTTGCCGATAGCGAAGCACTATGACCGCCAGCGCGGTGATCCCGTAAAACACCCAGGCTCCGAAAATGGCGTAGTTGAAAAGGCGCTCGAAGGCATGCTCATCATGCCCCAGCATCAGGATCAGGCCACATGCGAATGCGCACTGCAGGAGCAGCGCCTTGGCGGGCGTATGGTGAGTTGGATTCAGGTCGGCCATGTGCCGGAAGAAAAGCCCGTCCCGCGCCATCGCGTAGCTGACCCGGGCGCCCGTCAGGATCGCTCCGTTGAGGCTGCCCAATGTGGAAACAATGGCCGCCAGCGTGATGG
The DNA here is from genome assembly GCA_035518875.1 of Methylococcaceae bacterium. Taxonomy (GTDB): domain Bacteria; phylum Pseudomonadota; class Gammaproteobacteria; order Methylococcales; family Methylococcaceae; genus DATIXD01. The sequence continues at coordinate 19,289 of DATIXD010000389.1, forward strand.
CCGTCCCGCCCCAATGCCCAACGGCAGCCACCGCGACATCCTGCGCGACCCGCTCCGATCGCGTCACCGCATCCATTGGCAGGACGTAGAAATAGGCGACGTTGGTCAACGCATAAACGATCATGACACCCAGCATGCCCAGTATCAGCACTCTCGGGATGGTGGTGTGCGGGTCGCGGATTTCCGCCCCGACCATGGTCAAATTGTTCCACCCGTCGTAGGCCCAAAGCGCGGCGGCAAGCGCGGTGCCGAAGCCGAACCAGTGATCAGAGGTACCCGGCGATGGCTCAAGATCGGCGTAGAAGTGAGCCCATGCGCCCCCCCCAGCACCGAGCGCCAAGAACGCCAGAACGAGTATGGCCGCCACCTTCAAAATCGTCAGTGCGCTTTGAACGGCCCCGCCAACGGCTATGCCAAGGTAATTCAGGGCCGTGAGTATGAGAATACTGCCGAGGGCGATCGACTGAATGCCGGTCAGGGTCCACGCCCCCTCGCCGACTGCAAGGCGTATCCAGTCCCCCTGCACGCCATCGAAGAAAAAGCCCAGGAAAATCGCGAAAGCCGTGGCGACGCTGGCGATAGCACCGGTTTTGCCGATGACCACCTGCTGCCAGCCGAACAGGAAACCCCACAGCGGACCATAAGCACGGCGCAGAAACACATACTCTCCGCCGGCCTCCGGGAAAGCCGCGCCGAGCTCTGCATAACTCAGGGCGCCGGCGAGCGACAACAATCCACCGACCAGCCAGACCAGAAACACCCCAGCAACCGAGCCCACCTCCCGAGCGATGGTCGAAGGAACCAAGAAGATGCCGGTACCGATCACGGTGCCCATCACAATGGCGCTAGCATCGGTTAGACCGAGACCGCGTCTTAATTCCCTGGGTTTCCCTTCTGCCGGATGACTCACACCCTACTCCAACCGGTTCTCGACGATGAGAAACCATCGCCGACTCCGCGTCGGCTGCAGGTAGCCTTCGGGCGTCAACTTCAGAATACTTTTCGAAACGGAATTTCTCACGTTCCCACCGATGGCCGACAAAGTCTGTCCGTTCCTTTCCACGACAATGTCGCAATGGAGTTTGGCGTTCTCAAACCACCCGGCTCGCGGCACCTCATTGATATCCGGGGTTATGGTGGATTCCCGGCTGGCGCAAATGAGATCGCCGGGCCTGGGCTTATATTCGCGGATCGTTCGGGGATAAAAAATCGTATCCGGGCTGTGATCGTTCGCGATGATGTGCGACAGGTAAATCCAATGTGCTTTTGCAGGCGGAAATAGTTCCTCCGGGACGCCCGCCACACGCATGACCCAACTGATAAAAGCGGCAGACCATGCCTGATTACAATCGGCACCGGAGAGCTGAGGCATATTAACGGCCTTCCAATAGAGGTTGACCCGATTCATGTGTGCGTAACCCTCGTCTTCCCAATAGCCCACATGAGGAATGCTTTCCTCTTCCTCCCCATAAACCACTTTTTGTTGGCCGAAGTAAAACCATTCATTGTTGGCAACTGCCAAAATCCGATTCTTCAGGGAACCTCTAGGGAAAGAGGGTGTTTCAAACTCCGGGCCGGGAGGAACCAACGCGGTTGGTGGTTGGGCAGGCGTCACGGCTCTCTTGGGTTTTGTGGCGCAGGCGGTCAAGACGAGTATGAAGACAAGAAAAAGTGCTGTGATTCTCACGGAAAGGCTTCCAATCAGCTTACGCAAAACCCATCTTTGTTGGCGGTCCGCATTTGCACGCTGTGACCTGGATACGATCAGCGGGGCGGGCGCCGCGCCTCGTGAAACCACGGACGGTACTGCTGCATACGCGCTCGTTGCGCTGCAGGCGCATGCCGTTTGCACGTGGCATATTCCGTTGTGCCTTCCCGGGCACCCCAACGTATTTCGGCACAATCGTTGGGATTGTAGGCCATCTCCAATGCCAGCTTTCTTGCAAGGACATCGGCCACGGAAAGCCGCCAGGGACTACCGTCGCTGCGGGTATACTGGATGCTTCGTTCCTGGATGCGTTGCGCATGGTATTGTTCGATCTCGGTTTTCACGACTGGGGGCAATTCGCCATCCATCACGAATGATTCGGGGTGCCGAACCATCCTTTCCGGTAACCTTGTGAGCACGTTCATTGCGATGATCACGCGCATGTCCCGGGAAGGCGTGGAATAATCTTCCCACGGACCGCCCGTCTCAAATATGGCGACGCCTTCAGGCATTGGAATAACGCCTCCCAGGTTTCGGCGAAAATAAGCCTCGCCATTGTCCACCGAGGTCACCCGCGTTTCCAACTGCTCGACCAAGGCATCCAGCGCGGCCTCGTAAGCTTCTTTCGGGCTCAGTCCCTGTGGATTGATGAGTTTGCCCACCCATGCGTAAAAGTCCTCTGGCGTCAGTTTTTCCTGTTCCAGGGAATAGGACAAGAACGTCGGGCTATCCACCAACTCGTCATTGGACAGCGTTCGCGCTGACGCAGCGTCGCCTGTCGTGTATAACACAGGACGAAATGCCTTGAAACCGGGGCCGGCGCCGCGCACATCAGCGTAGAGGAAGGTGCCCTCCCAAAACCGCTTGCGGGTCACCGAATTATCGGGTTGCCCATCGACAGCGAACAGAAGGCCAGGCCGCGTCGCCGTCTGCCGAACCCACTTGACCAGAAGCAACACGTGGCCGTAAGGATCGGCATAGACGGTACCCGGCCAGAGAGCCTCGCGGCTCAGTTCGACGGGATAGAAATCGGTGGCGTCATCGTCAAGCGCCGTCCGGAAGCTGCCCGAGTGAACCGCATCCGCCAGTTCCCGTGTGAGGTCGTTGAAAATCGACGGTGGCGCGATGCTCTGGGTAAAGTCTTCCTTGATCGTCGGACGGCCACAGCGCGGCGGCGCCTTGGATGTGCCGCGGCTACAGGCGCGAAAGCTGATGGGGAGGCCCATCTTCCATGCAAAGTAGGTGCGCAGAAAGAAAGGAAAATCAGCACAGTCCGGTGTGGCAGGAAGCGCTCTGTCCTCGCCCAAACCGAGGTGATTGTGAAGGAAATTGCGGGCCGGATTGCGCAGCGCGGGTTCCAGCGAGGGGAAACTCAGGCTTTCCTCGGGCGGTGCATCGAACAGTTGTTCGATCCAGGCGGAAAAGTATGCTTCGCTCGCCAAATTCCACCCTAAACCGAAGCGACCGGATGCCGCCGGTCGGGAATCGGCCGCGCTCCTCCCGATGTGGATTTGGCGACAAGCCACGGCCTGCCGGTCCCGCCATACCTCCACACGATAGCTGCCACCACTCACATTGGCGATTGTGGTGGACAGGCTCCAGGGTGGCCCACCGCGCGCTGCGATTTCGATCGGGACCCGCCGCCCTTCGGAATCGAAAGCCACCAGTTCGTAAATGGCCGCATCGGTCGATACGGCCATGATCTTGAGCGGCGCACCGGCCTCTGGCCTCAGCGGCGATACCCAGATGTGCGCCTCACCCTGTCCTTCACATGAGGACTCATCGACAAAATCCTCCGCTAGCGCGACTTGCACCAGGAGCGCAAAGGCAGACATAGCCAACAGGATAGCGCGCCGAACTTGGCTGACCAGGCGTTTCGTGACCATTTCGATCTGATTCGGCTTAGGCCTCACTAAGCCGCGGATCGTGCGACTAAGCACTAGGGATTTACAATTTAAACTCTTCCACCCAAGATGGCTATCGCGAAAAACCGGTAAGACATGAGGATAACCGCACCCCAAGCCTCAGCGGGGAATCGAGGTATGCTATGGGGCTTGTCAGCAACTTGACAATGCGAAAGAAGTGTTCGATCGCGGCTCGCAGCAGGGCCAGCAGGCGGCTTACAACCGCCTGCTCCACCACTAATGCTTCGCCGTGCAACAAGTCCTCGATCAGGACACAGTCCCGAACTTTGGCGGTGGTGATCTACCGGCCAAGCTGGCAGTGCGAGTCGGCAGTGAAGTCCGCCGAAACGCTCAACGCCGCCGGTATATCCGAAAAACAGGCCACCGGATGGCCGAGGCCTTCGAGAACGCGCCATACGTGTCTGACGTCACGACGAGAGCCGACATCGCAAACTGGGAAAATCGTCTCGAACCGATGGAGTTACACCTGCTCGGAATAAGACGCCCGGGGGCACCGTGAAAAAGACCCCGCACGGTGGCGGGGTCTTCGTTCGCGGCAGCACAACAACTAATGCTTCTTCCGATCCGGGGCATCCGGGTAGAAGAGCTGCTGGCCGCCCACCTTGAAATTTGCGATGGTCGCCTGCCCTTCCGGTCCTGTGACGTACTCGATGTATCGCTTGGCCATCTTGTAGTTCACATGCTTGTGCTTCTTGAGGTTGACCGCCATCACATGATAGGGGTTGAACAACTGCGGATCGCCCTCGAACAAGATTTGCAGCTTGAGCTTGTCCTTGGCGGACAGATAGGTGCCCCGGTCGGTGAGGGTATAAAGACCCTTGTCGTCCGCCATGCGCAGCACCGCCCCCATGCCCTGCCCCACTGACAGATACCAATCGCCTTCGGGCGTGACGCCGGCTTTTTGCCACAGCGCTTTTTCCTTGACGTGGGTGCCGGACTCATCCCCCCTGGAGACAAACCCTGCCTTCGCGTCGGCGACTTTCTTGATGGCCTCATCTGCGGTTTTCGCCGCTTTGACGCCGGCAGGATCGGCCGCAGGTCCCACCAGGATGAAATCGTTGTGCATGACCGCTTGCCGATCCACGCCCCAGCCGGCCGCGACGAATTTCTCCTCGGCTTCCGGATCGTGCACGAAGACGATGTCCACATCGCCGTTTTCCGCCAGCTTGAGGGCCTTGCCGCTGCCCACCGCGATCACGTCGATCCGCACCTTGTATTTCTTCTCGAACGGCGCGTCCAAGACCGGCAACAATCCGGTGTTATCCGTGCTGGTTGTCGTCGCCATGCGCAACACCGGTTCGGCGTGGGCGAGGCTCAGCGCCAGAAACGATAATGCCATGGTTAAAACGGCTTGTCGGAATACGTTCATTGGTGAAATCCTGTGTTGATGTCGGTTAGAAACGCAGCATCGACTGCACGTAGAAGTAATTGACGTTATCGGGCGCAGGCGCCCCCGGCGCATCGCGGGCGAAGCGGCCCTTGATCAAGGTGGCCCAGCCTGCTTCTAAAGCAAGGTTCGAATGCGCATCCCAACGGCCCGACACCTCCACCAGATGACCGAGGAAGTCGCCGGAGTGCCCCGTCGAAACCACCAGATTGGCGGGTTGCCAGGCCGCGGTGGAGTCCGCGAGCCAGAACAGGCGGTGCGCTGCGAACACGCTGACATCCCGGTGAGGCACCAGGAACAATCGGTAACCGGGAGAGTTGATATTGTTGCGGGCAAACGCGCCGAAGATGCCGGTCGGGCCATATTCCCAGCGCCGAGCGCCGAAAAGCGTATCGAACGAATGGGTGGCCCCGCCGGTGGCGTAATCGTATTGCGCGAGGATGCGCGGAGACCAGGGCAAGTTGATGGAGGAAAAAAGCGCGAGGGCACCCACTGAAACTAGACGGTATTCGCCATTGATCTGCATATTTTCCCCCAAGAACCTATTGTTTCTGATATTTGAAACAATTCACCTAATTTTGCGCTCAAACAACAAAACGAACAACGACGATTTCGTCAAGTGGTTTCATATAGCCGTCATCGTGACGGCCTTTTAAAACTTCGCAAAAGCGTGGCAACATACGCCGCACAAGAATCGGGATGTCGATGCGCTCCACCATGACAAACGGCCACCCCACCGCTCAGGGAAAGCACGTCCGCAGCGCAATCGTGTACAATTCGCGCTTTGCCGCAACCGGGTCGTTTGTGAACAGCGCCGCCCCCCTACTGTCCTGCATTCGCCTGATCCAACAGCGTCATGAAAGTGTCGCGCGCAACGTACGCGATCAGGCCCGCGCGCTTGAACTCGGCAGCAACCTGATCTCGCTGCGGTTGGCCGAAGCCTTTTTGGAAAAAGGTGAACTCCTCGAGCGGCTGCCGGACCACCCCCTGCAAATCGCCGTCATCGGGCCGACCCAGGCCGGGAAGAGTTCGGTGGTCAATCTACTGCTTGGGGAAAAACTTGCTTTCGTCAGCCCGCTCGCCGGTTTCACCGTACATCCCCAAGGGTTTCCGCTGAATGTGGCGGAGGAACAATTGAAATGGCTGGACGGCTATTTCAGAAATTACCGCCGCTGCCGACCGGATGAACTGCCGGCGGATCGCTACGATTGTTATGCCCTCGGCGACCGCGTGACGCGACCCGGACATCCCTTGCCGCCTTGTATCATCTGGGATACCCCCGACTTCGACTCCGTCGCCGCCGAGGATTACCGCACCAGCGTGCTGAGAACGGCCGCTCTGGCCGATATCGTCCTATTGGTGGTGAGCAAGGACAAATACGCCGACCAATCGGTATGGGAGACGATGCGCCTGCTCGAGCCATTGGGGCAACCCGTGGGCGTCTGCCTGAACAAGATCGCCGCGAGTTCTCGCGACACGCTGGTCCGCTCGCTGGAACAGAAATGGCGTGGTATTCGGCGCGATGCCCCGGCTTCTATCGTCACCCTACCCTATCTCGAGGACTGGGAAACCGAGGCCCCGGTTCTGCTACAGGATGAGAGAGGGCGACTGCTCACCCTGCTCGGCGTGGAATCCGCGGCGCGTGGCCGCCCAGGTCACTCCGAACGCGCCAAGCGGCTAATCGCAACGCATTGGCCGGCCTGGCTGGCCCCGATCAGGACGGAGCAGAACGCCTGGATAACATGGAACGGCATGATCGAAGACGCAATTCGCGAAGCATTGAGCGTCTATCGGCGCGATTTCCTGGATCATCCGCAACATTACGAGACCTTCCAGCGCGCGCTGGCCGAACTGTTGACCCTGCTGGAAGTTCCCGGCCTGGCCGGCGCATTGCTGACGGCGCGAAAAGTAGTCACCTGGCCGATACGACAGCTCGCCAAACTCGGACAGAATCTCCGCTGGAAACGCCAGGACGAGGCTAGCCAGGAAACCGCCGTTCTGACGCGCGTTGTCGAGCACCTGTTCATCCGGATCAGCGAAACCGTGCTGGAAAAAAGCCAGGAAGATCCTGCGCTGCAGGGCTGGTGGAGGGAAATGGGGCAGTTGCTGCACGGCGAGCGCCTATCGAAGAGCGAGCGCTGCACAGCCGCAATCACCCGCTATCATCAGTCGTTCCAGCCGGAAATCGACCGCACTGCCCGCCAGCTCTACGACCAACTCCGTCAACATCCCGCCGTGCTCAATAGCTTGCGCGCCACCCGCATCACCACCGATGCGGCGGCGCTGGCCATGGCACTGCATACTGGTGGCATCGGCATTCACGACTTTCTGCTGGCCCCGGCGATCCTCTCCCTGACGACGATGCTCGCCGAAGGTGCGCTGGGCCGTTATCTGCACAAATCCGAAGCGGAGTTAAAGCAGCGACAATATCACGAGGTCGAAAAGTTGTTCGACCGGCTGATCCGCGTCGAACTGAACCGGCTGCCGGAAAGGCTCGATCCTTCCGACAAATTCAATATCCCGGCCCAGACCTTGGCGACCGCGGAAGCGATGCTGCATTAAGCCGATGCGCGATGCTTTCGATCAACTGCTGGCCGCCGCGAAAGCCTGGGCGCGGGACGCCCGAATTGCGGGCTGGCTTAGTCCGGAGGACAGCGTTCCGCTTGATGCCGTGGAAAACCGATCTCCGGCCATGCTGTTCGACGGCAGCGTCCATCGTCCGCTGGTCGTCGCCTTCTTCGGCGGCACCGGCGTTGGAAAGAGCACCCTGCTCAACCGCCTGGCCGGACAGGAAATCGCCCGCACCGGCGTGGAACGCCCCACCTCGCGGGAAGTGTCGGTTTACCTTCACGAATCCCTGCAGATACGGCAACTGCCCAAAGGGTTCCCCGTCGACCGGGTACGTACGGCCTATCACCGCGACGAACGACGCCGGCAGGTACTGTGGATCGACATGCCGGACATCGACAGTACGGAAGCGAGCAATCGAGAATTCGTGATCGAATGGCTGCCACACATCGACGTGCTCATCTACGTGGTCAGCCCGGAACGTTATCGCGACGACAAGGGTTGGCGTCTGTTGCGCGCGCATGGACACGAACACGCCTGGCTATTCGTGATGAACCAATGGGATCGCGGACAAACGGTGCAGCTGGATGACTTCGCCAAGCTGCTGACCCGGGGCGGTTTCCTCGACCCGCTGATCCTACGCACCGATTGTCGGGAAAATGCCGAGCTCAGAAAGCCGGACGATTTCGCGAGATTACAGGAAATCATCCAGTCACTAGCCGAAATCCACGTGATCGAGCAACTTGAAATCAGGGCGATGGATCAACGCTACGAACAACTCCAAAGCGCCCTGACCGCCTGTCTTTCCAAACTGGGCGTAGAGCAGGCCCTGAACGAGCTTCAGACATCCTGGGCGGAAATCTGGCGGGAAACCGAGGCGGGCCTATTAAAGGGGCTGGAATGGCCGATCCGGGAGGTCGCCCGCGCCTTCGTTCGGCATGAATCCAGCCCCTTGCAAAAGTCCATCGATCTCAACAAGTCGGCCGAGGTGAAAACCGCAGCCGGGCAACCGCCACCGGCAACCATCCTCTGGGACGATTGGGCGCAAATGCAGTTGCAGGATGCCCTCGATCGGCTGGTCGTCGAGGCCGGCAACGTGGTTCCCGTGGCCCCTTTGAAGGCGGGCCTGAAAGATGTCCCCCAAATCGCCCGCAAGCAAGTACTTTCCGAATCGCAGCGCGCCTTGCGCCAAGCGCTCGCCAACCCCGGCAATGCCGCTCAGCGCTTTTTTCTGAAGCTGACAGGGCTGTGCGCTTTTTTATTGCCCTTGGTCGCCATTGGTTTGGTTTCCTGGCAAGCCGTAACCGCCTATTACGCCAGCGCGTTGACTCACGCGGGCTACCTGGGCGCGGATTTCGCCATCCATAGCGGCTTGGTGATCGTCATCTCCTGGCTTTTCCCCTACTTTCTCTACCGAAAACTCAAGCCTTCGGCCGAACGGGTCGCCGAAAAGGGACTGCGTAGCGGCGTCGCATCAGGACTTGCGCGCATTCAGACCCAGGTCGATGAGGCGCTTAGGCTATTCAAAGAGGACTGGCGCAGACGCATCGCCGAGGGCCAGCGCCTGCTTGCAGTCGAGAAACCACCCCGCGAGCCAGCTCAGGCGTTGCCCCAGCAGGAATTGCTCAAGCGCATGTTGACAAAGCAAGAAAGGACGACCTGCTGACTTCGACGCCCAATACGCATTGAGACCTAGGAGGCGCCTGGTCGCACCGGAGAATGCAGACATCGCACCTCTATTTGCCGCGGTGTCGACGCCTTAACCGGCTTCGGCAGGGGCCGGCCAAAGTCAACCGCGCGTTTAGCCTCACAGTTGGCGCTATGGCGCACTGCCCATCTGGTCTTCCAGAATATCCTGTATGGCTTCGCGCGTGGTCTGCGGTGTAATGCGAGAATCAGCGCTCGCCTTGAGTCCGGTCAGAATCTTCTTGTAGCGTACAGAACGTTCCTCACTTCTAACGAGAAAGCCTTGCAGCGTCCACAGGGCTTTCAGGCCCACATCATCGTTCTGGTCCTCGAGGGCTCCTAACAGGGCAGTAAGAGTGGCATCGGAAGGATTCTTCACGTAACCCAGGCTCTGGGCGGCGGCGCTGCGGACATCGGCTTCCGAATCGCTGCTGAGCACCTGTGCCAACGCCGCCTCCGCTTCCCTGGTAGGATAAGCACCCAACTGCTCGGCACCCTCGATCCGCTGTGTGGCGTCGCTCGCGTTGAGTTGCCATAGCGCGGCGCCCACCTGTTCCTTTTCGACCTGCTTATCGTCTTCGATCTGTTCGGGCGTAAGCGGCGGTGGATTTTGCAAGGCTTGAATTCGTTCCTGCAGATTCACGGGAGGCACGGCAGTCTTCCGGGCGGATACAGGGTCGTCAGGGGTTAGGATTGGTTCGGCAGCAGAGGGTGGGGCCGGAGCGTTCGGTGCAACCGTGAACGGATTGCCGACGACCAATATGACTACCGTCACGACGGACAGGACGGTCAGGAAAACAAGACTGATCCGTTTTTTCAACATGGCTGAAACAAAATGGTCCAGCCG
>DATIXD010000390.1:0-3464 GCA_035518875.1 Methylococcaceae bacterium
AGCACTGAGCGACCAGGACCTGGCCGACCTGGCCGTCTGGTACGGCAAGCAAACGCCCATGGCGGGCAGTGGCGGAGGGGATGATCCTACGGGCATCGCCCACACGGGCGACGGCCGGCGAATGGAGCCGCCCTGCGCTGTATGTCATGGCGGCGATGGCCAGGGAGAACGCGTCGATATCCCGCGTCTTGCGGGCCAGAAAGCCGCCTATCTGGAAAAGACCCTGCTCGCGTACAAGAACGGCGCCCGCGCCAACGACATTTACCATCGGATGCGCTTGATCGCCGAAAAACTCAGCGAGGCGGAAATCAAACAGCTGGCGACTTACTATTCCAACCTGAAATAGACAGGGCCTCGCGCCCCCCGCGCCATGTTGGCCTTAGGGGCGAATGAACTCGCCCCTACGAGGAATCGTTGCAATGGAATTGGGGGACTTACCCCCGTTCCTTCAATACCGCTGAATTAAGCCGTCATACCAGTATGGATTCATGCCCGGCACCCTTCGGGTTAATGCAAGTCCGCTACCCACGGGTTTGTGCCGGTATCCGATCGACGGGACGTTACCCTGCGAGTCATCCCGAGCATCTGGGTTCCGGCAATCCCGGTCGGAACGACGCATCAAAACTTGATTCAAGGGCATTGCCCCCATCCCGCAAGGTAAGCCCGAGCGTTCGGTCAATCGACCATTGGGGATTGTAAAAACTCAACGATGAAGCGGAATCGTTCGGCTAAGACCAGCTCCAGTACGATATCCATGCGGATGTTCATGTAGTCATGGACGATACGGTTGCGCAAGCCAATGGCATTGTTCCATTCCTTTATCTCTTCCGAGGTAATGTAGCCGAGCTGGGCTAGGGACTGAAATGCATCGTACGCGGAAACCGGCACAGGCTGGTTGACTGCTTTTAGCCAATGCTTGGCTTTGCCGATGGCATTTTCGATCAAAACTTGCAGGGCATGGAGTACGCCGTTCTGCTCCAGCGGTGTTAGCGCCCTCCCCGACGATAAGGCGGCCCGCGCCTCTGCCAGAATGGCCGACTGATAACCCGCGATGGCGGCAGTTTCTTGCTGGTACAAGTCAAGCCGCATGTTGGCGGTTCCAATAGAAGTCTTCGAGCTCTCGCCAGGTCCTAAGGAGGAAGTGGCTCCATGCTAGGGTATCTTCGCCTTTGAGAGGAATCCCCTCTTCGGCAATCACCGCCCGAATTGCCAGCCGTGCCTGCGGCATATCGATCAGATCGATGTCGGTGTCGTCAATGCCCAGGGTTCCGGCAAGGCGACGGCGCAGCGATTCGGCGTGCCCGAATTGTTCTACGATCGGCATGGCTTTGCACCATTGGATTGCAATATCCCAGTCGCTACCGTCAACTGAAGTACCCTTCGCGCGGCTGCCGATCAGAACGGCGAGCTCCACATCTTCGTCTTTCACAAAGAGATTCCGGAGTCGCTCAATATGCTGCGGGTCGCCCTTGTAGCTCGACAATGCCATTCAGACCAGACCTCAACCCGTCATTTGCCTTTCGATTGTCTTATCTTCATCCAGCCGTCGCTCGAAATCAATGCGATTCATCGCAACCTTCGGCGCCTCGACCCAGCACGCTGCAATAGACCTGTAGCGTGCTCCTTGCGATTTTCTCCCAGTCGTATCGCTTATTCACCCAAGCGCGCAGCGCATCGCGTGCTTCCTCGGTTTGCGTTCGGGCTGCGAACTCGCCCAGACGCTCCGCGAGCATCCCTACATCGCCCAGGCGGAAATAATGGTTTTCCGGCAAGCCGACTTCCAAGTTCGCCGGAATGTCGCTTGCAATCACCGGCAATCCGTAACTCAGGGCTTCCAATAGTGCAATCGGCAGGCCCTCATGGGACGAGGGTAATACGAACAGACCTGCGTGGGCGTAAAGTTCCTGAAGCGGTTGGCCGGTCTGGAAACCCGTACCGACAACGCCGGACATCTTACCGATCGAATCCATCACCTCGCGGGTGTACTCATCCGGATGATCCGAGGCGCCGACGATTACCAGCTTCCATCCTTGGAGCTCTGCCTCCCCGAAGGCCCGAATCAGGTCAAGATGCCGTTTTTCGGGAACCAGCCGGCTCACCATCAGCACATACCGCCCTGACGCCAAGCCAAACCGCTCAAGTGCATCTTTGGTGTCCGGCAACTGCGGCAACGTCACGCCATTGGGAATCAGCGCGGACTCCGTGCCGTACTTCTCGCTTGCCAGTTTTTGAATGACCTGCGAAATGACGATGCGGGCGTTCGCCCAGCGCATACCGAATCGCTCGCCGAGTTTCAGCGCCAATTTCGCGAAACGCCCCCATTTCTGCCGGTCATAATCGGGACCATGATGCGTGACCACCACTTTCAAACCCAACAGGCGGGCCAACGGCGTCAGCAGGGCCGGGCCGATAGCCTGAATATGCAGGATGTCGGGACGCCTGACCGCGGCATAAAGCACCCCGAGAAAAGTATGCACAATCGCTTCCAGCCCTTTGGATTTCGGCGCCCACAGCCTCTTGAAACGCATCCCACGCCATTGATCCCCGACTTCACGCGGTTGGTAAGAGGACCGCACGATGACATCGACCCGGCAGCCCAATTCCGCCAAATGCACACAAAGATGCTCGGCGTGCACCTCCACACCGCCCTGAACGCCGGGAAAGCCGCGCAATCCGAGCATCATCACACTCGGAGAGCGCAGGCCGGTCATACCGCCACTCCCATTTCCCCATAAAGACCGAGCAGACGTTCCCGATAGCGCTCGGCAGTAAAGTCCTGCTCCATCCATCGCCTGCCCGCACGCCCCATTTCGTGGATTTCAGAATCGCTCAGATCTGCGTACCGGCGCAACTTGGCGGCAAGATCGTCGACATCCCCGCTCTTGAACAGGCTCCCGGTCTCCCCCTCGCTGATGAGTTCGGGAATACCGCCGATGCCGGCCCCGATGACCGGACGCTCCAGTGCATAGGCCTCCATGACGCTCATGGGCGCGTTTTCATACCATTCGGAGGGCAACACCATCGCCCGTGAATTACGCATCCCGTCAAAAAGGGCCTCGCCGGAGCGGTAGCCGAGGAATTCGACATCCGCCCCCGTCTCCTCGGCCAAGCGGCGCAACGCTTCCTCCTCCGGCCCGGTGCCCACGATCCGGCCTTTGACGCCCGCCAGCGCCGTCGCGCGCACGAAGGTCCGCAGTCCCTTTTCCGGACCCAAGCGACCGCAATAAACAAAAGGCTTCCCAGGGTCTCCGCGCGGCACCAGACGCTCCACGTCAACGAAATTGGGAATGTACGCGAAACGCCCGCGGGGCCAACCCCACTCGACAAACTTCTCCAGATAAAACCGGCTCGGAACGACGAACCGATCCATGTTCTTGGAATAGCAGCCCAGCATACGATGAACGGAAGACTCCATGAGGATCAGCGCACTGAGCGCTAGCGAATCTTTCACGCAACGATGGCGC
>DATIXD010000391.1:0-15835 GCA_035518875.1 Methylococcaceae bacterium
CACCTCGCCCAGCCGCATTCTCGGCTTCTCGCCGAGGCGTCCCTGCATCCGCGGCGCTCCGCCCGTTGGGGGAGAATGTTCTTGAATTAAGCTTTTTACTCGCCGGTATGACGGCTTAATTCAACAGTATTACCGTTGGGGGAGGAGATGACCGCGTGACTTTACTTTCTAGACAAGCATTAAGAGTCTCCGTGACCCGGAATGCTCGCTTTATGGCATATAAAATGCTCAATTAAAACTGAAGTCTAAATTCCGACATAGGCCCCATATCGGAGTATTCGAGTTACCAAGGCCGGTCTTTCTCATTTTCAGCGAGAGGACATGATCATGAACGCAAGCATACAGACATCCGCACGCCGCCTTTTGAAAGCCATTGCCCTTTGGGGTTACGGCTGGAAACGCAGGAAACTCAAAGGATCTGCTTCCTACCGTATCGAATGGCAAGACCCTGCGTCCGGCCAATGGTATGGCGAAAAAGCCGCGCTCAAACTCCTGAAGGTTCAAGCATTGGCGGAATTCGAGCGATCCTCGCGCAGAAGATCCCACCACTGAGCGGTCGCTACGGTTTTTCACAACCTCTGAGTGAAGGCCGCCGGAACTTCACCAGGATTCGATATCCAGATCGGGAAATTCGGCGCGCATGGCGCCGTCTTTCCAGCTCACCGTGCCGATGTTCCGCCAGGGTTGGCGGAGGTTGTAAGCGCGCAGGTCCTTTTGCCAATCCATGGGTACTCGCACTTCCTTCATCTTGATGATGAATTCCGTATTTCTGACATCCAGTCCCAGTTTGTCGCCCCAGAACGTCGTCACCTGCATGAGCGCCTTGTCGAGGCGGTGGCGATTTATATGGGGGGTCACCGCGATGTTTGCCCACCAGCACTGAATGCGCCCCCAGTTCGGCGCGACGATGCGGCCTTCCTGATTGACGAACGGTAGCCATTGCTCCCGGCCGTCCTTGTCCTTCCAGGTGATGGCGAGGATATGGTTATAGCCCAGGAAGTGATCGTGCATGTACAGGGCGTGCGGGGTGATGCCGAGGAAGGTGTGCGAGAACAGCAGCACGGCGTTGCTCGCGCCTTCCAACACCTGGCCGGCTTCCGAGGTGGTGTGGCCCTTGTTCAGGCGGTAGACGATGCCGAACTGGATGGTGCTGTTGAGCTGCAGCAGGATCACCAGAACCAGGAACTTGGCGATGAGCATCGCCTGCCGCCGGGGCGGGCCCGCGTAATCGGCGTAAAGCCGGGTGAGGGGATCGTCTTCGGGGCGCGGAGCCGCTGCGGCGCAGGTTTCGTCGCAAACGATGCGCGCGCGGTTGTCGGCGATGCGGCGGTATACCGCTCTTCCTAGGTGATAAATGCCGGCGATGCGCATGAGCAGGGCCAGTGGGGCCAGGTAGATCATGGCAGACAGGATGCGGATGTAGGTGTCGATGCCCGAAAACAGTCGACCCTGACGGTTCAGGGCGTACAGGTCTTTCAGCAGTTCGGCTTCGGGCACGCTGTCCAGTTGCCGGTAGTCCTTGGCATGGGTCTGCAAATCCTTGAAATCGACCGCACCCAATATGTCGAAGTGGGACAGGATGAGCACCGTGCGATTGCACAGCGGACACAGGCCGTCGTAGAGCACCGTCAGCGCCGGCTGGCGGCGACGCAGCAGCTTCCCAAGCGCCCGCCACCAGGAAAAGGGAACCAGCAGGGCGTACGGTGCCAGCATGCCGAAGCCGAACTGGTAGATGTTCAGGGAGAGAATAATGCCGCCATGAAAGGCGACTCCGATCAACAGCAGCGGCACCCGGAAGCGGCGGAACCAGAACAGGGGCAGGAACAGGAACTGGAAGACGATGAGGGAGTAGCCAGTGATCTGTTCGGCGAGCTTGTTGTTGAGCAGCCAGCTCATGTCCAGGGGCGACATGTAGTAGGGCATGGTTGGCGGCAGCCAGGCGCCCATGCCGTTGCGCCAGAATTCGGCGGACAGCTTGTGTATACCGGCATCCAGATACAAGAGTCCCAGTACGATGGCCAGCGGGAGGTAGTAGCAGAGCACGGAGACCGTCTCCGGGGGCCGATAGGGGCGGCCGGGGACGGAATACTTGAGTCTGAGCCGCAACTTGTCGAGCGACAATGCCCGCTCGGACGGCAAAAAGATCATCAGGAAGCTGATTCCGATCATCATCTGGTCGAAGCCGCCGTCGAATTCCAGCCACATCGGCGTAAAGCCGACGAAAACGATCCACAGCAGATAATTGGCGACAGCCGCCAGGCGGGTCCGATAGCCCAGAATCAGGCAAAAGGCCGCCACCGCCCAGAGCGCCAGGAACAGGTCGACCACCGGGGAGGCCATCTCCATGAAGGGTATGGGGTCGAAGATGAGATGGCGGAAATACAGCAGGAAAATGATTTCCTGCAGCGCGACCAGGCCGAACAGTATGCGGAAAACGCCAAGTCCTGTGGCCGGAACCTGCTTTTCGATCCCTCGTTGAATCAGGGTGCGTAGAGTTCGAATCATGGCGCTTAAATCTGGCTAGGGCGCAGGAGGGTGTAGGGCAATGCTGTTGAATTAACAACCGGCGCTTCGATCTCAGTCCTTCCCCCCACAAGAGAGAGCCGAAGGCGAGGGGGCTTTAGGTAGAGGCGACCCAAAAAGAGTGGTGACAGCTCACTTGATCGCCCCCATCCCAGCCTTCCCCCGTGGGGGGGAGGCGCAACAAATGTCGGCACGAAGCCAAATTCAACAGAATTGAAGGTGCAAGGCGACCTTCGAGTGTTTCGGCGAGCTTTTTGCCTCTTGATGAAGACCCTACCATGGACGCATCGCCTTGATTATCCATCCGCGCCGGGAGAAAGCGGGATCTGACGGATACCGCTGCCTGCCCGGATTATTTGATTTTCAGGAGGGCCTTGCCTTCGCTGTCGAACCGGCAGAAGCCCCCGGCAAAATATCTGGCGCAATCCTTGGTCTGCTCGATTCTCGCCTCATCCTCGCTGAGGTGAATCTTGAGCTCGCAATAATGGGCTTCACCTTCCGCCTGCTTTTTCAAAGTCAATTCGTTCTCGCTGACCATTTTCGCT
This sequence comes from Methylococcaceae bacterium, assembly GCA_035518875.1. GTDB lineage: Bacteria > Pseudomonadota > Gammaproteobacteria > Methylococcales > Methylococcaceae > DATIXD01. Next base: position 3,069 of record DATIXD010000391.1, read on the forward strand.
TCGCCGGAAATCTCGGCGGAGCAGGCTTTTTCGCGGACTTCCTGAGCGGTCGGTTCGAAATCGACATCAATGAGTACCTTGATAGTATCCTTGTGCTTGATGATTTTGAGGTGCTGGACGTGACCGCCGTCCTTGCGGATGTAATGATCGGCGCCGGCGAAAACGCTGGCTGAGAACAGCAGGCCCAAACCCATGACAATGATCTTTTTCATAGCGATACCCTTCTTTGGTGTGGTTGGATTGATGGGTAGGTTGGGTTAGCGAAGCGTAACCCAACAAAGCCTTTAATCGCGCAGCAATTCGTTGATCCCGACCTTGCTCCGGGTTCTTTCGTCCACCTGCTTGATGATCACGGCGCAATAAAGGCTGTGGCTGCCGTCCTTCGCGGGCAGGTTGCCGGAAACGACCACCGAGCCGGCCGGGACGCGTCCATAGGTGGTTTCGCCGGTGATGCGGTTGTAGATCTTGGTGCTCTGGCCGATGTAGACGCCCATCGAAATCACCGAGCCTTCCTCGACCACCACGCCCTCGACCACTTCCGAGCGTGCGCCGATGAAGCAATTGTCCTCGATGATGGTGGGGCCGGCCTGCAAGGGCTCCAGCACGCCGCCGATACCGACGCCGCCTGAAAGGTGCACGTTCTTGCCGATCTGGGCACAGGAGCCGACCGTGGCCCAAGTGTCCACCATCGTGCCCGAATCCACGTAGGCGCCGATGTTGACGAAGGAGGGCATGAGCACGACATTCGGCGCGATGTAAGCGCCTTTGCGCACGGCGGCGGGCGGCACCACGCGGGCACCGACCGCCTGGAACTCGTTTTCCCCAAAACCGGCAAACTTTGGGGCTACCTTATCGAAGTACATGGTTTCCCCGCCATTCATGACGAAGTTGTCGCGGATTCTGAAGGAAAGAAGAACGGCCTTCTTCAGCCATTGATTGACTATCCATTGACCGTCCACTTTCTCGGCTACCCGGCGCTTGCCGCTGTCGAGCAGATGAATGGATTCGAGGATTGCTTCTTCGACTTCCCGGCTGACAGATGCTGGAGAAATCTCGGCACGGTTTTCAAAAGCCTGGTTGATGATGTTTTCTAATGACATGGCGATCTTCTTGATTTAAAGGGATTGAACGAATTCTTTGATGCGGAGGGCCGCTTCCACGCATTCTTCCAGGGGAGCGACCAGGGCCAGGCGGACATGATCGCGGCCAGGATCGACGCCGCCGCTTTCCCGCGAGAGGTAACTGCCGGGAAGTACGGTGACATTCTGGTCGGCAAATAAATCGCGGGCGAAGGTCTCGCCGGCGATGGGCGTGCGCGGCCAGAGATAAAAGCCGGCGGGCGGCATCGCAACATCCAGTACCTCGCTCAGGATTTCGTGAACGGCCGCGAACTTCTTCCGATAGATGGCGCGGTTTTCCTTCACATGCGCCTCGTCGCGCCAGGCCGCGATGCTGGCGTGTTGCACCGGCAGGGACATCGCACAGCCGTGGTAAGTGCGGTACAGCAGGTATTTCCCGAGAATCTCGGCATCCCCGGCCACGAATCCTGAGCGCAGGCCGGGCGCGTTGGATCGCTTGGATAGGCTGTGGAAAACCACGCAGTTTTTGAAATCCGCGTTGCCCATCGCATGGGCCGTTTGCAGCAGGCCGGGCGGCGGGTTGGCCTCGTCCGCGTAAAGCTCGCAATAGCATTCGTCCGAGGCGATGACGAAACCGAAGCGCTCGGCCAGTCGGACGAGCTTTTCCTGGGTGGCGGCATTTATCACCGCGCCGCTCGGGTTGCCTGGCGAGCAGATGTAGAGGAGCTTGCAGCGCGCCCAGATCGAATCCGGCACGGCATCGAAATCGGGCAAGTAGCCGGTTTCGCGTGTGGCATTCAGAAAATGAGGTTCCGCCCCTGCCAACAAGGCCGCGCCTTCGTAAATCTGGTAGAAGGGGTTGGGCATCAAGACCAGCGGCTTTTCGCCCGCATCGACCACGCACTGGGCGAAGGAAAACAGCGCTTCGCGGGTGCCGGCCACCGGCAATATGTGCCGTTCCGGATCGACCGTCGAGATCGGCAGCCGGAAACGATTGCTCAGCCATTGCGCAATGGTCTGCCGGAGCTTGGGGATGCCCCTGGTGGCGGGGTAATTGGTCAGTCCGTGCAGATGGGCGATCAAGGCTTCGCTGATGAAATGCGGCGTGGGATGTTGCGGCTCGCCGATGGACAGCGCAATGTGCGGCTTGTCGCTCGGCGCTTGCAGACCCTGTTTCAGCCGCGCGAGCTTCTCGAACGGATAGGGCTGCAGTTTTTGCAGATTGGGGTTCATCAACGGGCGATTATTCTCGATCTGTGGGTTGTTGCCACCAATGCGCGATTTTGTTCAGAACCGGCGCGTCCCGTCCTGTCCTTTGAGAGGGGGCGAATAGTATAGGGGATCGTGCCGAGGCTTCCAACAACATACGGGGGACGACGGGCATCGAGGTATAAGGCGAATGTGGCGGTGATGCGTTTATAATCGGGCACAAAAACGGGATTCATTACCAACATGCTTATTCTCTACGGCATCAAGAACTGCGACACCGTCAAGAAAGCCCGGCAGTGGCTGGAAAGTCAGGGTCATGAATACCACTTCCATGATTTTCGCGCCGATGGCCTCGATTCCGCCGTGTTGGAGCGTTTTGAAATGAATTTGGGCTGGGAGAGGCTACTGAACCGGCGGGGCACGAGCTGGCGCAAGCTGGAGGAAAGCGCGCGCGATAACCTTGACCGGGAAACGGCTTTGGCACTGATGCTGGATCATCCGACCATCATCAAGCGGCCGGTACTGGAAGCGGGCGGGAAGACCCTCATCGGCTTCACGCCGGATTATTATGCGAGTGAACTCTAAGGAATCTTTTTGATGGGTTACGATTCGCTAACTCACCCCACGATAAGCCGGTAAGCCATATATGACCAACAGCCTCAAACTCACTCAAGAACTGATTCGCCGCGAGTCGGTCACACCCGAAGATGCCGGCTGCATGGACCTCATCGCCTCCCGGTTGGAACCCCTCGGTTTCAAGGCCGAGTGGCTCAATTTCGGTGACACCAAGAACATTTGGCTTAGGCGAGGTCAGGCCGCGCCCCTGTTCGTGTTCCTGGGGCATACCGACGTGGTGCCGCCGGGTCCCCTGGAAGACTGGAGTTCGCCGCCGTTCGAGCCGGAAATCCGGGGCGGTGTCCTCTATGGTCGGGGGGCGGCGGATATGAAAAGCAGCATCGCCGCGATGGTCACGGCATTGGAAAGATTTGTCACCCGACTTCCGGACCACAAAGGTTCCATCGCCGTGCTGTTGACCAGCGACGAGGAGGGAGCCGCCACCGATGGGGTGGTGAAGGTGGTTGAAGCGCTCAAGGCGCGGGGTGAGCGGATCGACTGGTGCCTGATCGGCGAGCCTTCCAGTTTCGAGAGGCTGGGCGATGTGATTCGCGTGGGGCGGCGCGGTTCGCTGTGCGGCGTGCTGCGCGTATTCGGCGTGCAGGGTCATGTGGCCTATCCGGACAAGGCCGAGAATCCGATTCACGGCTTCGCGCCTGCCCTGGCGGAACTGACCGCGGAAGTTTGGGATACCGGCAACGAGTTTTTCCCGCCCACCCGTTTTCAGGTTTCCAACATTCATTCGGGAACCGGGGCGGAAAACGTGATTCCTGGACGCCTGGAGGTCCTGTTCAATTTCCGCTTCTCCACGGCTCTGACCGAGGAAGACATCAAGCATCGCGTCCACGCCATTCTGGACAGGCACGGCTTGAAATACGAGCTGAGCTGGCGGCTTTCCGGGGCGCCATTCCTGACACCGGGCGCGGAACTGATCGAGGCGACGCAACAGGCCCTGGAGCAGGTGGTCGGCAAACGCGCCCGGCCCGACACCGGCGGCGGTACCTCCGACGGGCGATTTATCGCCCCGACCGGCGCGCAGGTGGTGGAGTTAGGGCCGTTGAACGGCAGCATCCACAAGATCGACGAACACACGCCCGTCGAGGACATCGATACCCTGTCGCGGGTTTACGAGGGGGTGTTGGTGAATCTGCTGGCTTAGCCTGTTGGGTTACGGCATCCGTCCCTAACCCAACCTAAGAATTCGTTGACCTTGGAAAGCGAATAACATAATCGCGAGGAAACCATGCAGGCAGACAATCATCCCCCTTTGGTGAGTTGCGACTGGCTGGCGGAAAGGCTGGATTGGCCCGAGATCGTCGTGCTGGACGCCAGTTTCTTTCTGCCCAATCAGCAGCGCAACCCTGTGGAGGAATACCGGCAGGCGCATGTACCCGGCGCACGTTTCTTCGATATCGATGAAGTGGCGGACAAGGCCACCCATTTGCCGCACATGCTGCCAAATCCGCAGCAATTCGCCGATGCGGTCGGTGTATTGGGCGTCGGCAACGATACCCACATCGTCGTCTACGACAGCAACTTCTTCATGGCCTCGGCACGCCTCTGGTGGACCTTTCGCGTGTTCGGCCACGACCGGATTTCCGTCTTGGACGGCGGGCTTGCCCGTTGGAAAGCGGAAGGCCGGCCGCTGACGGTGAAACTGGCGACGGTGACGCCGCGGCGCTTCGACGCGAATTTCCGTCCGCAGCTGGTGCGCGATCTTGAGCAGATTAAAGCCTTGCTGAAAGAAGCTGGTGCGCAAATCCTCGACGCCCGCTCGCCGGGACGGTTTGCCGGCATCGAGCCGGAACCGCGGGCCGGTTTGCGTTCGGGGCATATTCCGGGCAGCTTCAATCTGTTCTTCAAGAACCTCATCGATGAAACCACGTATCGCCTCAAATCGCCGGGTGAACTGGAAGGACTTTATCGCGCAGCCGGCATCGATGCTCGCCGGCCCGTGGTCACGACCTGCGGCACCGGGGTGACCGCTTCGATTCTGGCGCTGGGCCTTTATTGCATAGCGAACGAAAATGCCGCCGTTTACGACGGCTCTTGGACGGAGTGGGGCGGGCGCGGGGATACCCCGGTGAGCAGGGATTGATGCGACTTTATGTCCGCGTGGCCTCTCTGCCTACCGGGTAAAGTTCAGCCGCTAATAAAACCGTCCCATAACGAAAACGACGATGCCGGGGAAAAGCAGGGCGGGGCCCCACCAGGCGCCCGCCAGGGTTGAAATGATCGCGCCTGCCAGCACCACTATACCGATCGCCTGAAGTTTGCCGCCCATATGGTGTATCGGCGCCTGGTTTCTGGATTGAGTCGTTTCGATCGCTGCGCCGCACTTCGGGCAGGCGGTGGCTTGATCGGCGATTGGAGCGGCGCATTGCGGACACGTGGTGAGTGACATGAATTTTCCCCTCTCGGCGAGCTTGGGTTTCGGTTCGCCCATTATGGTTATGGTGACGGATCGGGATGATCCCTGTTCCCAGTGTTTTCGGGCTATTGATACCCTCTTGAGGTCCATTATGCAAGCCCGAAATCCGGATCAATCCGGCGTGATCGGTCACTGAGGCTTGCGGATTTCCTGTACCAAAACCCAGGGTGCAACGACCACCGCCCAGAACGTCGATTGGCGATCATTCCATCCGATCGCGTCATCGGTTGCCGCCCGGGCGACCTGACCGCTTTCGAGCCACCGGGTCATTACCGCCTTGTCGTCGCTGGCCATGTGCGTGGCCACTTCCACCAGATCCAGTTGCGCGCCGACCTTGACGACGACCCCGCGGGCGAAATGTCGTTCTACCTCGCGCCAGGTCAGCCGGCCGGTTTCCAGGTTGAGCTTGGCGAGGAGTTCCTGGTTCGATGGGTTCACGATGATGCTCTGGGTTTTTCATGCGTTGGTGCGCTGCGCGTGCCCTCCGCTCCAAGTCGGCGCGCTGCGCGTTGTAACGGGCCTATGAGGGGGCGAAAAAGATCGACAACCGGCCTTCCAGGAGAATCTTCTCGTCCGCGCTGAGGGCAAAGGCGTAGAGCAAGGCGTCGCCGCCGGCGATCAGCTGTTCTGCCCGGACGATCAGGTCTGATCCGATGTCGTCCAGCCGTTCGACTGCGAGCCTTATCTCCCGCGTTCCGGCCAGCAAGCCCGGTTTCGCTCTCGTCTGCGCTGCCGCCGCCGACAAACCGCCGTGCACCGCCACCGCCTGGGCGGCGTATTCCAGACCGCACAACGCCCCGAGCCGGCCGCGCCTGCGCAGCGGGTTGTCGAGCCGGCGGTGGCTGGTGGTGGCACAGACGATGGTCGTTGTGTCGTACTCGATCACTCCATCGAGTAGGCACATACGGCCCTGGTGCGGGATCAGCCTCGCCAGTTCGTCCCGGTCTAAGCGCACGGTAGCGCCTGGACGTGAAGGCTGCCGGTGAGCGAGCAACTCAGAACGATACTCGCCGGCTTTCCCGCCGCCAGCGCCGCCAGCAACGGCAGGCCGCGGGCAGCGGGATTGCCGGCGCGCAGGGCTTCGAGGCTCGGGTCGCTCATGCGGCTGAGGGCTTGCGGCTGGCCGGCATCGAAGGCAATCCGCAGTTCCATCAGGCTGTGGACGGATTTTTCGGCATTCAGAAGCAGTGCCGTTCCGAATGGCGCGCGCAGGGGTCGGGACTCGGCGATGGGCGGCAACGGCGGAAAGTCATAGGCGACGAGCAGCACCGGTATGGCTTCGGCCACGGTCTGTACAGCCGCTTCCAAAAGGCCGGCACTGAAACTGTCATCGAAGCAGGAGAGGCTGGTGGAGGCGCACTGCGAGGCGGTTGCGATGCTCCAGTAACCGGACGCCGCGTTGTGCACCGAATTGTGAAACTGGGTCGGCGAGATTTGACGCTCCGGCGTAGCCAGTTCGGAAAATATCCGATGGATGATTTCCACCTCGCCGCCGGAAGAGGCGAAGACAGTGGCCATTTGTTTGGGGTCGCGGCCGGCTGGAATCGCCTGTTCCGCCGATTCCAGCGCCAGTTTGGTGACGGAAGTGGCGCGCCGGCGCTCGGCGGGCGGCAGCTTGGCGCCCGTCAGCTGCGGCAGTTCGTCTTCAACGTAGCTCTCCCGCCCGGTCAAGATGGCCCGACTGTTTTCCCATCCGTCAAGGCCAGGGCCGATCACGCTGACGCCTTCGACAAAAACGCGCATCAGTTTACCCTGCCGAACACCAAGCTGGCGTTGTTGCCGCCGAAGCCAAAGGAGTTGCTCAAAACGTAGTCGACCGGCTTTTCCAACTCCTCCAGCAATATCCATCCGGCGAATTCTGGATCGAGCGCCTCGGTATTCAGGCTGCCGGGCGCGAAGCCCTCGCGGATACTCAGGCAGCTGACGACCGCGTTGACGATACCGGCGGCGCCCAGGGTATGGCCGGTCCAGCCCTTGATGGAGCTGGACGGCGTGGCCTCGCCGAAAATGCTGCAGACCGCCCGATCCTCGGCGATGTCGTTGGCCTTGGTGGCGGTGCCGTGGAGGTTGATGTAGTCGATCTCATCGGGAGCAAGCCCGGATCTTTGCAGGGCCTCGCGCATGGCCCGTGCCGCGCCCCGGCCTTCCGGGTGGGGGGAGGACATGTGGTAGGCGTCGGTGCTTTCGCCGTAACCGAGCAGGGCGATCTCGTCCGTTCCTGTCGGCGCTTTTTCCAATAGGGCGAATCCACCCGCCTCGCCGATGGAAATGCCGTTGCGGCGCGCGTCGGCGGGCCGGCAGGGCCGGTCCGAAACCAGCTCGAGTGCGGAGAAGCCGTATAGCGTGGTCAGACAGAGGCTATCCACCCCGCCCACAACGGCGGCATCGCACACGTTCGAGGCGATCAGGCGCTGGGCGCTGGCGAAAACCTTGGCGCTGGACGAGCACGCCGTGGAAATGGCCAAGGCGGGCCCTCCCAGTTCCAGATACCGACGGGTGAAGTCCGCGATCGAAAAGTTGTTGTGGGCGTGCTGGTAGTTGAAGGCGGATGGCAGGGCGCCGGTTTTCGGATCGCGCCTACGATAGGCCAGCTCGGTTTCGAGGATCCCCGAAGTGCTGGTGCCCAGGATCACGCCGATACGGTGCGCGCCATAACGCTCGCGGGCCGCGGCTACGGCATGTTCGAAGCCGTCCTGGCGCAGCGTCAGTTGCGCCAAACGGTTGTTGCGGCAATCGAAACGGCCCAAATCGCCGATGATAGGTGCTTCCTCCAGGCCATCGACCCGGCCGATCCAGGTGTTCAGATCGACATCCGGAAAATCGCAGCGCGAAAGCCCGGACCGACGTCCCCGCAGTGCCGCCAGGGTGGCGTCAAGGCCTCGGCCGAGCGCGCTGACCAGCGTGTAATGGGACAGGATCAGGGCTTGCATGGGTGGGGCAGTGGCGTATCGGTGAGCGGAGGGTTGGGTGTAGCGCGTTATCTGGCAGCCATTATGCCGGATAGGCGTCGCGTCTCGCCAGCATCGCCGCGAACAGCAGGGCAAAGAATGCGCCTAAGGCGACGGTCGCGCCGATCGCATGCAGGATGTTGATGCCGGAGCTCGCCAGAATGCCGAAGGCGATCACGGCGCTGAGACTGCACAGCAGCAGGGATAACAGCGTCCGGCCCTTCTCCTCGGGATTGGCCGCCGTCCGGTTGAAGAACAGCGCCTGATCCATACCGAGGCCCATGACCAGCAGCAGGGAAACCAGGTGGAACAGGGACAGCCCGCCACCCGCTTCGGCCATGATGGCGGCGGTGACGCATGCGGCGGCCAGCATGGGCAGCAACACGCGCAACATGCCGCCGACCGAGCGCAAGCCCAGGGTCAGCAAGAGGACAATGGTGAAGAGGCTCCAGCCCAGAAGATGCAGGGCTTCAAGACGATAGCCGGTCAGCAGTCGGCCGGTTTCTTCCTTGAGATCGAGGTAAATCAGATCGGGATCGGCCATCGCGGTCAGGACATCGGTAATCCGCCGCTCGTCGACGACGCCCTTGAGCGGCACAAGGGCGACCCAGCGCCCATCCTGCCGGAACAGCAGGGCGTTGATCCTGAGGGCTAAAGAACCGGAAGCAAGATTCTGGGAATCCAGCAAGGATTGGGTCTTGGCGTCGGCGACCTCGCTCAGGAAGGGTTCGAATGCGCCGTCCCTGAATGGCAGTTCGCGCAAGGCCGAGTGCAGATTGAGTGCCAGGGTTTGCCGATCGGGCAGGGCGGCCTGCCGTCTGGCCTGAAGCGCTTTGCTGGGCAGGTAGAGCGCGGCCATGTCGAAACCGGTGAGGGCCTGGTTTTCAATCAGCCGCCGCAGTTCGGCGGCGAGTCGTTCGCTGCGCTCCAAAGCCTGTTCCTCGCTGTCGGCGAGAACCAGGATGAGCTTGCGCAGATCCGGCGCGCCCAGTTCCGCCCTCAAGGTTTCGTCCAGCTTCTTGCTGGCTTCCGGCACCGGGCTCAGCGCATTGACGTCGTCGTTCCACATCGGCGCGGGCGAAGCCCATAGCCAGGCGATGGCCCCGGCGCCGGCGAGCAATGGAATCGGGCGGAGACAAAGGGGCGGTCGGAAAGATGAAGACAGGCCGGCGATGAGCGCTTGCGGCAGCCGAATGCCTTCCGACATGAGAAGCGGCACGATCCAGCGGCATGCCGCGCCCGCCGTCAAAAGCCCGGCCGCTGCGAACACGCCGAGCTGCGACAGTCCCTGGAAACCCGAGAACAGCATGGCGGCGAATCCGGCGATGTTGGTCAGTATCCCTAAGCGCAGCGTGGGCCAGATTCGCCGCACGGCATGGCGAGGGGATTCCCCTGGTGCCGAATGGGTGAACAGGTGGTTGGGATAGTCCGCGGCGACTCCGATCAGGGTCGCGCCAAAGCCCAATGTGATGCCGTGGATGCCGCCGAAGACCAGGCTTACGGCGGCCGCGCCTGCCAACGCCCCGCTCGCCAGCGGGATCAGGCCGAGGAGAATCACCCGGGCGGAGCGGTACACGGCCCACAGCAGAGCCGTGACCGCCAACACATTGAGGATCGACAGGCGCGTGGCGTCACGGGTGATGGCGCTGTTCGCCTCCACGCTGAAAACGGGCGGGCCGGCCATTTGCAGGGCGACGGGCTCATGGCCTCGTGCGGCGGCGAAACTTTCCCGAATCAGCTTGACCGCTTCCGCTTGTGCGCCGAAGTCGAAACCCGGTGCTTGGGTCTCGGCGATCAGCAGCGCCTTTTTGCCATTGGGTGAAAACCAGACGCCTTGCCGGGTGGCCGGCCCTTCCTGCGAAGACCAGACTCGAACGACCTGCAGGAATTCGCCGGTGGGATCGCGCGGCAGGAATTCCTTCTGAAGAAGTCCGGCCGGTGAGGCCAGTTCCGAAAGGCGCATTTCCAGCAACCGCTTCAATCCGGCAACGCTGAATCGTTCCGGCGTGACCTCAGGGCTCAGCAAGTAGCGCTGGGTAAACAAGAAATCACGTTCGCTTGCCGAAAGGGGCTGACTGCCGTTATTGACGTGAGTGAACAGCGGGCTTTGCCGCAAGGCGTCTGCGAGCCGGTTGCTGGTCTGGGCCAACTCGGCCTCGTTGGGCCCTTCCAGCGCCATCAGGATCAGGCGCGAGGCTGCGCCCTGGCGCAGTTGATCGACCAGAATCCGCTCGGCCATGCCCGCCCGCGTGGGAAGAAAATGCGTCAGGTCGCTGGAAATCGGCGCGCGAAAGGCGACCCACGCGCACACCGCCATGAATGTCAGCCACAAGATCAGCGGAAGGCGTTCTTTCACTTCGGCGGTTCGATGAGCATCACCGAGTCATCCCCATTGGCCTCCGCGATTTCCACCCGGCTCATGCGGTTGCCGTTGCCTTTGATGCGGATCAGTCGCACCATTTTCGCCATTTCAGGTTCTATGGGTACCAGCGCGAGCAGCCAGTTCCTCTGCGAGCCGCCGAGGCTTATCCGGTAAAAGCGCTGGAGCACTTCCAGATCGCCCGCGAGCGGGGCGCGGATGCTTTCGACAAAGGCCCACAGGGCCGGGTAACTGGCCAGCGAAAAGCTCTTGTGGAGCTGCTTGGAGGGGTTGTCGATGGTCAGTGTGTCCCCGTCCACCGTGTAGCGCTCGTCGAACGGCGTCAGGATGTGTTTCTCCAGCCGGGACGGGGCTTGATAACGCAAGGTGCCGGTCAGGGTGAGCGGTTCCTTGAGCAGGCTCATGGTCTTGCGCTCGGTGAAACGGGTTTCGCCTTGGGGGGCTTGGGAGAGCGTTTGCATCAGCGCGGGGAGGTTCCATTTCTCGGGAACTTCGGCGGCGGGAAGGGACATGGCGGCCAGAAGTAGGCCAAGGAATAGACAGCGAGTTGAATCGCTTCGCGATGATTGATTTTCATGCGGGGTCTCGCCCCCGCCGGCGAGTGACTTTTCTTTGCGCGGCCAAAGAAAAGTCACCAAAAGAAAGGCCGCCCGGTTGCCGCTTGGATCCTGCGCTCCTCGCTCTCGACGGGAGTTGCCAGAAGGGTCCTCCATGACCCTCTGGCAACGCGCTTCCTCCGTGAAGCGCCCCTTCGGGTTGAACCCGCCGAAAGCTCCGGTGCTCGGCGCGGCAAACGGGAAGGGGAGGGAGAGTCTTGCCAACCGGTTTGGGTTATTCACTCTTATCCCAGAAATCATAAAAGTTGAACCAGTTGTAGGGTGCCATACGGCAATAGTGCTCAAGGCGTTCGGCGTAGCGCTGCATCCAAAGCTGTATGACCGCACCGCGGTCCGTGCGGGGAAGCTCGATCTGCTCCGCCAGCAGTTCGAAATGAATCTCGTAGAGGGCATCGCCGCGGTGCAGGCAAAAGAACAGGATCACCGGCGCCTTGAACAGGCTTGCCAAGAGCACGGGCGCGGCGGGGAACCAGGCATCCTCGCCCAGAAAGCGGCAGAGCACGCGCTTTTCCCCATGCACGCTACGGTCGCCCAGCATCGCCACCATGCCGCCTCGGGCGATGTGTTCGTCGATTCCCAAAAGGGAGGTAGGCGAACCCATGTGCACGATTTCGCCGAACAGCTCCGGATTGAGCCGCTGAAAAATGGCGTTGATCTTGGGAGAATTTTCGCCGTAGGTCATCGCCTTGATGGCGAGTCCCTTGTGCTTTTCCCCCAGCGCGCGCAGGATCTCGAAGCTACCGACATGCGCACCCACCAAGAGGCAGCCGCGCCCGGCTTGCGCGAAGCGTTCCAGCAAATCGAAGCCGCGGACATCGAGGGTGAATATCCCATCGCGGCCGGCGAACACGAACACGCGGTCGAGTATGGTCTGGGCGAACACGTGGTAATGGCGAAATGCCTCCAAAAACCCGACGGGCCGGCCGGCGATGCGGGACAGAAACCGGATCGAGGCGCGTCGGGCATGGTTGGAGAACAGCAGGAAATACGCGGAAATCGGGTAGAGCAGAGCGCGCGCCATCGGCCGGCCGATGTGCAGCGCAATCCAGACGATGGTGCGTAGCCAGAAGCCAGTGCTGCGTTCGGGCTGGTGTATCCAGCTTCGGCTCACTCCCCTCGCTCCGGGTTCACAACCAGCGCACCGCTGGCGATCAACCTTCCGCCTGCATGACACTCGAAATTCATCGAACCTACTTTGCCGGGCGAAAGCCGAATCTCGCAGACTTCCCCCGGTCGCAGGATCGACAGAAACTTGGCTTGCACCACGCGAGCGATGCGGTGTTCCGGCTGGATTTGCTCGAGCAGAGCGGCTACCTCATCCAGGATCACCACCCCCGGCACGATCGGATTGCCCGGGAAGTGACCTTCCAGGCACGGGTGGTCAGGGGGAATGGCAAAATCGGAGCGCACGTCGAAGTTCAATCCTGCGGTGCGACCGGTTAGTCCTTTCCCGCCAGGAGCATGCGCCCGCCGGTGATGGTTCGGATG
>DATIXD010000392.1:0-9356 GCA_035518875.1 Methylococcaceae bacterium
GACGGCGTTGAGCTGCGGCAGGCGGGCCGCTTCCGGCACGATGAAACTCAGACCCATGGCCTCGAAACCCGCGCGCAGCGCCAGGTGCAGATCCTGATGTCGCTTCCAGGAATTCTCCAGACCCTCCTCCTGCAGCAGCACCAAAGACTCGTGCAGTCCATACAGGGCGTTGATGGGCGCGGTGTGGTGGTAGGCGCGACGAGCGCCGGAGCCCCAGTATCCCATGACCAGATTCAGGTCGAGAAACCAGCTTTGCACCTTGGTCTTGCGGCTCCTGATGGCTTCCACGGCGCGATCGTTGAAGCTGACCGGCGACAGGCCGGGCGTGCAGGACAGGCATTTCTGCGAGCCGGAATAGATCGCATCGACTTCCCATTCGTCGACCTTGAGCGGGGAACCGCCCAGCGAAGTCACCGCGTCCACGATGACCATGCAGCCGTGGTCGTGAGCCAGCCGGGTCAGGGTTTCGACATCGGAACAGGCGCCGGTCGAGGTCTCGGCTTGAACGAAGGCGACCAGCTTGGTGTCGGGATTGGCCTTCAGCGCAGCCTCGACCTTATGCGGATCGACCGGCTGGCCCCATTCGTCTTCCACCACGATCGCCGTCGCGCCGCAGCGTTCGACGTTTTCCTTCATGCGCCCGCCGAACACGCCGTTCTGGCAGACGATGACCTTGTCGCCCGGTTCCACCAGGTTGACGAAACAGGTTTCCATGCCCGCCGAACCCGGTGCGGAGACCGGAAGGGTGAGCTGGTTTTTGGTTTGGAAGGCGTATTGAAGCAAGGCTTTCATCTCGTCCATCATTCCAACGAACAAGGGGTCGAGATGGCCGATGGTCGGTCTGGCCATCGCTTGCAGGATACGCGGATGCACGTCGGAAGGGCCCGGGCCCATCAGAGTCCTGACGGGGGGCTGAAATGATTTGATCGTCATAAAGTCTCAGCGGTTGATGTGGATGGCGGTGAACTGATGATGTTCGTCGAGAAACAAGGTGAGATCGGCGCGATCCGGCATTTCGCTCAGCATGTGCCGGGTCAGGCGCTCGTAGTGCATGATGAAGCGCTTCAAGCCGGAGGAGTCCATCAGGCGATGGGCACCGGCTTGCGCCATTTTCGCCGCCAGCTTTTCTTCCTGGAGGCTGCGCCATTCGTAGACGCATTCCAGGTTCGGCACCTTCAGCATGATCAGGCGGTCGCATTGGCCGAACAGTACGGCATAAGGGCCTTCGAGTTGGGCGTTGACGTAATGGCGCCAGGCGCCGTCGACATCCTCGCGTTCTTCCAGTTCGTTGAGCGGCTGCACCAGCTCGGCTTCAGGCTGCGGCCTGGCGCCCACGCACCAGCCCTCGAAGATGACGATGTCCATCGGCGCTTCGACTGCCGCCCATTCCGACTGCGGACGACGGTCGTCCCGGGCCTTGTCGAAGGCGGGGAGTGCGACTCTGCCGCCGGCCGGCTCGGCTAGGGCGCGCAGCGTCTCCATGCCCAGCTTCACATCGTGGGTGCCGGGCACCCCGCGCGTCACCAGCAAGGGATGAACCTCGCGGCCCAGGCGCTCGCGTTCGGCGTGAGTCATGTAAATATCGTCGATGGAGAAACCCGCCACGCGGTAACCGTAAGCTTCGCGCAAGATGAGCCGGAGAAATTCGCACAGGGTCGATTTGCCCGAACCTTGCGCGCCATTGACCCCGAGCACGAATGGCCGGTCTTCCCGCTTCTGCTTTCGGACCCAGGCGGCTAGGGGCAAATAAATCCGGCACAGCGGTTCGGCCAGCGCCCGGTCGATTCGCTCTTCCCGCATTTTTTCGATGAACGCCGGGCGGATGAGGGCCGCCAGTCGTTCGTACTCGGTCGCGCTCATCACCGGGGGGTCGGTGGGCCAGAGCGAGGCTTGGATACTCAACCGCATGGGCGCTTAAACGACTTTGTCGCGGGGCGTTTCGCCGGCGAAGAAGGCCGTGACGTTCTCGATCACGCGCATGCCCATGGCCACGCGGGTTTCGTCCGTGGCGCTGCCGAGGTGAGGCAGTAGCACGGCGTTTTCCAGTTCCAAAAAGCCCTTGTCCAAATTGGGTTCGCCTTCGAACACGTCCAGCCCCGCGCCGGCGATGGTTTTGTTCTTGAGCGCCAGAATCAGGGCCTGATTGTCGACCACGTCGCCGCGCGCCGAATTGATCAGGTAGGCGGTGGGTTTCATCATGGCCAATCGGGCTGCGTCGATGAGATGATGGTTTTCCTTGCTGCCGGGGCAATGCAGGGCGACGAAGTCGGCGTTGCGCAGTACTTCCTCGACGCTCGCGCACGGTTTCGCGCCCAGACTCTTGCTGACCTCGTCCGACGGCGGAAAGGGATCGAAGAATATGACCTGCATGTCGAAGCCGTAGCGTGCCTTTTTCGCCATTGCTCGGGCGATGCGGCCGAAACCGATTAGGCCTAAGGTCTTGCCGGTCACCTTGGTTCCCAACAGGTGGGTGGGGCGCCAGCCGGTCCACTGCCCGGCGCGGACCTGGCGTTCGCCCTCGCCGGTGCGCCTTGCGACCATCAACATTAGGGTCATGGCGATGTCGGCGGTGCAGTCGGTCAGCACGTCCGGCGTGTTGGTCACCGTCAGACCGCGGGTCTTGGCCGCTTGGATGTCGATATGGTTGAAGCCGACGCCGAAATTGCCCAGCACCTTGGCGCGTAGCGGTTCGACGTTCAGCACGTCGGCGGGCATCGGGTCGGTCACGGTCGGCAGCACTGCGTCATAGTTCTTGAGCGCCTCCTTGAGCTGATCGGCCGTCATCGGCTGATCGGACTCGTTCAAGCTCACGTCGAACAGCTCTTGCAAGCGCGCCTCGACCGCCGGCGGCCAGCGACGCGTGACGATCACTTTGGGCTTGCTCATGGTTTTTCCTGAGTAGGGCGGATTAGCGAAGCGTAATCCGCCGAAATTTCGGTGGGTTACGCTTCGGCCAACCCACCACGAAATTAACGGGGTTTGATGGCCGGAGCGGTTTCACGCCAGTATTCGCAGGCCGCCGCGATGCCGCTGCCCGGGGTCGTTTGGATCCCGGCGTCGCGCATCGCCATTTCGGTGCCGGCGATGGCGCTGCACAGCATCAGTTCGTTCAGATCGCCCAGGTGGCCGATGCGGAATACCTTGCCCATGACTTCCGACAGGCCTGCGCCCAGCGACAGGTTATAGCGGTTGTACGCATAGTGCATCACGTCGCGGGCGTCATAACCCTGCGGCACGACGATGGCGGACACGGTGTTGGAGTACCATTTCGGTTCCTGCGCGCACAAAGTCAGGCCCCAGGCTTTTACGGCACGGCGCACGCCTTCCGCGAGGCGGGCGTGACGGGCGAAGACATTGTCCAGTTCTTCTTCCAGCAGCAGGTCGATGGCCTTGCGCAGGCCGTAGAGCAGCGGGATGGATGGCGTATACGGGAAAAATCCGTCCTTATTGGCGTTGATGTGATCCTGAATGTCCAGGAACGCGCGGCGGCACTTGGCATTGGCACGCGCGGCCAGGGCTTTCTGGCTGAAGCAGAGGAGGGCGAGACCCGCGGGCAACATGAAGCCTTTCTGAGAGCCGCTCAGGGCGACGTCGACCTTCCATTCGTCCATGCGGAAGTCGATCGAAGCAATCGAGCTGACGCCGTCGATGAAATACAGCGCCGGATGATTGGCGGCGTCAATCGTCTTGCGCACGGCCGCCAGATCATTGGTGACGCCGGTGGCGGTTTCGTTGTGGCAGATCAGAACGGCCTTGATTCCATGGTTCCTGTCTTCCTTCAAGCGAGCCTCCAGCTGATCCAGCGGTACGCCCCGGCCCCAAGGCACTTCCTCATATTCCACATCCAGCCCGAGACGCTTGGCCAGGTCGATCCACAAATGGCTGAACTGACCGAAACGGTAAGACAGCACCTTGTCGCCGGGGGAGAGCGTGTTGGTCAGAGCGATTTCCCAGCCGGCGGTGCCGGTCGCGGGGAAGACGAAGCATTGCCCGGTCTGGGTCTTGAAGATTTTTTTCAAATCTTCCAACAGCGGGGTCACCAGCGCCGGGAAATCGGGCCGGCGATGGTCTTCCATTGCCACATGCATGGCGCCGAGGATGGAATCCGGGATATTAGTGGGGCCTGGAACGTATAAATGAATGCGACCTGGCATTAGCTTCACCTTGAGATGTTGATGCTTTGCGGTATGAATGCTGCGGTTAGGAAACGCGTGTCCGGCTCGAGGTCTTGCGAGAGAGGCGGTCTTCGAACGACGAAGACCCGGAAAATAGGTCGGAAATCATGCCACAGCCGACAACCCGGCTTCAAGCAATCCTTTACGCACCTGAGCATACGGGCTGGTCAGGTGGGGTGTTTGGCCGGCATAATACCGTGCTGTTTTTTCCAATCTCGCTATTCCGTTGACCAAACAAATTCAGGTTGATTCGATGACAAAGATCATGACCGTCATTTTCGCCGCCCTGCTCTTGAGCGCTTGCGGCAGCAGCAAGGAACAAATGAGTCTCAAGGAGGCGTTGACCGCCAAACTCGAGGGCGATTCCGATTTGAAGGATTACAAGCTCAATCCCGCCGACGTCGCCGATTGCGTGGTGAAAGGGATTTCCGAAAGCCTCCCTGGCTTCCCCGGCGATCCAAGGCGCAACGCCTATTTCGACGCCTACGCCAAATTCGTCGCGGTCAAGTCGCCAGGCGATGCGGAAAAGGCCATCGAGGAATACACGAATCTATTCGGTTCCGCACAACAGGCGCGGACGGCCGCTGTCAGCGTGACCGACTACATTATGGGCTGCATGGGTGCAGGCCTCGAGCAGGGTACCGCGGAGGAGGACTAGTAGTCCGTTGGACATTTCGAGAACAGAGCGATTCAGAACCCGACCGACAGGGAAAACACGAAGTTATTGTTGATGTCAGGCAGAATCACGGCGTCGCGCCCGTATGAAAGCGACGAATGGGCTGCATCGACATAGCGAAAGTCCAGGGCGCCGTATTTGAAAAACCACGTCAAGCCTATGTTCCAATACAGCGTGTTGTATTCAAGCACAGGCTTGGCATCGTTGTACCCCAAGCCGGCGGAAGCCTCCAGCTTTTCCGTAATCGGGTAGCGGCCCGTGAGTTCATAGTCAATCGCGGCATCGCCGCGATGGTAGAGGTCGTCGGCGACAGCCAGGCGGGCGGTGATAAGATCGCTAAAATGGACTGCCGCGCTGTATTCGTTATAGTCCGAATCCTTCCCGAATAGCTGGCCGTCGTAAACATAGCGGGAGATCGAACTTTCCAGTCGCCAGCTGTCATTCAGCTTGAAATTGACCCCGACATAGGGATAGAACTCAACATTCGATCGATCGTCGAAACCCTGATCATCGAAATCCACCCGCGAAATCCACGAGCCTACATAAAACCAGGATCTTGGCTGATATTCGACGTTGCCCCGCGCGGTCACGTCGTTGGCGCTCTTTGAATAGCCCCGATAAAAGTAATTGCTGGAGACCGAGACCACTGCGCTGAATTCGTCAGCCCGGGCAGATGAAACCAGGAAAGCCAACGAGGCGAGGAAAGTGAAAGCGAATCGCAACGAGTTGCCCGGAGTGAAAGACCAAAGCAATAGGTCAGAGAACCGTTCGTTCGGATGTCTGAAAACCATGGGTCAGAGAGTCTTGCATTCGCACTCTCTCGGGATGAGGATAATTCATCCTTACTATTGCCCATCGTCACTTGGTCGGAATTTTACGACAAAATCGGCGCCAACAGATTGAGGCACTGACGATTTTGGACCTTTTTCCTCGGCGCTTAGGCTTCAAATTGACTCATTAAAGCGAATACTTGCCAAGAAATAGCGGAGGAGTAGGAACGAGCACGGTGGTTATAGTTTTTGCGGTGGTAAAGGGATGGATCACCGTAACCTGTCTCCCATCAGCAACGCAAATCTTACAATATTGGCCATGCGTTCGCGCAAGGAAGTCTCCGGAATCTGCGGTCTTCTGCTACCATGCCGTCGTGCGCCTCGACCGGGTTGTCCCAGGCGGCGCCATGTAATCGAATCCTTTACGCGGGTTTACGTATTGAATCGTTGATGTCGTTTTGCTGAAGCGGACAAAGAGGCGAGTTCCGCCGCGGCTGGCCAAGTCACCCCGTATCCCCGCAGACCGTCTTCCCGAACGCTTAAACGATCTCAGGAGCAAACCAACACCCATGAGTTCCATCGACAGCCTGATGCCCCAGGATGTCGCCTTCAAGGCGGAGAACGCCGGCGTCATCAAGGCGAATCTGGATTTCGGCTCGACCCTCATGCTGGCACTCCTGGCCGGCGCGTTCATCGGTTTCGGCGCGGTGTTCAGCACCACGGTGATGACGGGTAACGGCTTGGATGGCGCCGTCAAAATACCGTTCGGCCTGATGCGCCTGTTGGGCGGTTCGGTGTTTTGCCTCGGCCTGATTCTGGTGACCATCGCCGGCGCGGAAATGTTCACCGGCAACGTACTGCTGATCATGGCCGCCGCCAGCCGCAAGATTAGCGCCCTAAGGCTGCTGCGCAACTGGGGCATCGTCTTTCTGGGGAATTTTATCGGCGCTTGCGCCACCGCTTATCTGGTCTATCGCACCGGTCAGCACACGCTGATGGAGGGGCAGGTGGGACTGACTGCGCTCAAAATCGCCGAGGCGAAATGCCAGCTCGATTTCAGCCAAGCCCTGTTGCGCGCCATCTTCTGCAATGTGCTCGTCTGTCTGGCCATTTGGCTGAGCTTCTCCGGACGCACGGCGATCGACAAGGTCGCGGTCATCCTGTTTCCGATCACCGCCTTTGTGACCTCCGGTTTCGAACACAGCGTCGCGAATATGTATTTCATTTCCGTCGCCTTGTTCATCAAGGACGGTGTCGATCCGAGCTTTTGGACGGCGGTCGGCGCCAACCCAGAGAGTTTCGGTCATCTGACCTGGGGGCAATTCCTCTTAGGCAATCTGCTTCCGGTGACGCTGGGCAACACCATCGGCGGGATTGCGGTGGGGCTGATGTATTGGGCCATCTATTGCCGCTCCAATATCATGTTGCGTGCCGATGACACGGAACTGCTAAAACGTCTGACTCAGGACGGTCGGCGGCAATCCAAGCGCATCGACGCGGAGGGGATGGTGACCTTGACTTTCGGGGGACATACCTTCCACGGCAGGCTGAAAAACCTCGCCCAGCACGGCGTCAAGGCCGAGTTTTACGCAGCGCAGGGCTTACCGGTCGTGCTGGATTCGGTGGCACTCGATCTGAATTTGGACGACGGCAAGCTGAAACTCCAGAACCTCGTCGGCACCGTGGTGAACAGTAACACCGGGAAAAATCTGATGGGCCGGGATTTTTTCAGCTATTCGATCAAGTTCACCACGGTCAATGACGAAGCCGGCAAGGCGATCCGGCAATTCCTCGAGAAGTTGGCATGAGGCGGTGGCCTCGGGCTCGCTGTTAACCCGTGCGATCAGCCGCGATTTTCGGGGCCACATGGCTGTTGAGTTCTTTCATGTTCTCGTTCTAAGCCCAAAACCCCCTAACGGAATTGATAGGTAAGCAGCGCACGGACATTGATGAGAGGATCATTCTCAGTGGAGGTTGCCGGAGGGCGGGTCACCCAGAGCGGGCTGTAGAACATGCCCACGCTCAGGGTGAGCTTGTCGACCAAAGGATAGGCAAAGCCGGCACTGAGCGAGAAGGTCCAGGTTTCGGCTACCAGATGGCTATGATCGAGTACACCGAACGTCCGGGCATTGACACGGACCTCGGTGTCTAAGAAGTTCCCCGCCACGGCAATATAAGGCGTCAACCCGCCCAACTGTTCGATACGATAAGCACCACTGAATTCGAGTCCTGCATAGCGTTGGGTCGACTTATCCGCCGATTTGTTCTCGCAGCCGTACAGGTTCTCCGGCGAACCCGGCGGATATTTCGCGACCTCGGCCGGACAGGTGATGGCACCTTCTACGTCGCCAATCTGTCCATACATCCGCACGCCAAGTGTCCACGGATCACTCTCGTACAAGGGGCGTTCCAGCGCGAAGGCTAAAAGATTCGGTTTTACCCCGAAAATCCTGATAGGCGGCAAATAGGACAAGGTCAGCGCGAACCGGCCCGGCAAGCCGAAGGTCACACGCGGTCGGGCAAAGATGGGTGCTTTGTTCAGATCCTCTTCCTTCGTGCCGTTGAAACCCACTTGGCGTTGTGCCGGGCTCAGTTGGGGAATCCAATCCAATTCGGCACCCCCTTCGATGGCGCCGAACTCGCGGCTATGCGGTACGCTGAGTCCGGCGAGCAGTGTGACGGACGTGAAATAATTCATCGCCCATGCCTCGGGTCGATCGGAATTAAGAAACTCGGTCTCATTGATGACGTTCTGTGCCGGCGTTTTCCCGCCCCACAAGAGGAGGAGAAGGCAACCGAGATAAATCGGGTAACGGCGACAGCGTAGCCACGTGCGCGACTTTAGGAGTGAAAACTTCATGGTCTGAAACGCCTTTCTCGGTCTGAGGACGGCAGGAACCTGAAATCGCCGAAATAGCTGGTGACTGTACTGCCGGTGAGAGAAAGGGCCGCCTCGCCGGCGGCCTGCTGCGCTTTCAGTGCGTCCAGAGTGAAAGAGCGCGAAAGATCGAAGGCGAAGAAGGCGCCGATGAATGCCGCCATGGCAGCAAGAAGAAGCAGGCGAGTTCGGTTCATGGCCATGGAACTCCAAGATGGGAGGTCTGCATGAGTATGGCGAAATCCTGAAACGGAGCATTACTGTCCGTTGAGAGACCAGTCGTAGGGCAGATCGGCACGCACCGGCAACCCTTCGGGAAGCCCCGGGTGATACCTGGCGATGAAAGCCTCTACACCGCCCGTGGGCTCGAAGTCCTCGGCAAACCAGTCGAATATCTTCGACACCCGCACGGAACCTTTCTCGACCCGCAGCCCTTTGGTGGGATTATTCAGATATTCCCGGCTGGCGGCGCCAAGCTGATCGTTGAGCTTCTTCGCGGTATAGGGTTCGAAGCGAAGGTCGGGACAACTCAATGAGGCGCAGACGATGGCCATGTGGATGCGCGGTTCGCCAAGCTTTCTGAGGATTCCCTGCTCAATCCCGTCCAGGGTCGTTTCCTGTCCAGCCGCCCTGCCAGCAGGCTTGTTCCATACCGAGCGGAACAGGTTGCCGGCATCCTTGATGCTCTGGACCTGCCAGTGATCCAGCACCATCTTGATGGCCAGGATGTTGTAGGCATTGATGTGAAAGGCCAGGTTTTCTCCGCGGGTTGCGAGCTGGTTCTCCGGGAAAGCGGCAACCTGGCCTACGACCCGCCCCCATGCCGGATCGGTCCTGAGTCCGCTGTAGTCCAGCCA
>DATIXD010000393.1:0-3987 GCA_035518875.1 Methylococcaceae bacterium
TCGCAAACGGGTTGCCGCAGACGCTCCGCCAACCAGAGCAAGATCGCTACCGAAGCTTTGTTGTCGAGCGTATAACTGGCCAGGTATTCGCCCAGCCGGAAGGGTGCCTTGCGATGCTTGCCGATCACCATTCTGGTACCCGGTCTGATGCCGGCGGCCAGCAATTCCTCGGGGGACATTTTGGTTTCCACCCACACGTGTTCCCATTTCAAAGCTTTGTCTTCCTGGTGACATTTCTGCGGCGACTCGTGGGAAACATGCCGGGAACCGAAGCTGAGAATGCCGGAAACCACTTGCCGATCGCCGAGCAGATCGACCACGCCTTCTCCATAGACCCAAGGGAAAGCCCCGCCCAGTTTGCGAACCGAAACGCGGCCATGAGGATCGATCTCTTTGACGATGGCGGCGATTTCATCCTTGTGAGCGGTGATGGCCAAGGTGCGTTTATCATCTCGCCCGGGTATTCGGGCAATGATGTTGCCCGCGGCATCCTGTTCATGCTCAAGTCCCAACTCTGCCAAACTCGCCTTGAGTAAGATATCGATCTCCTCCTCGGCGCCGCTGGGTGAATGGCAGTACACCAGACGTTCGATCAGCTCGAACAACCGTGATGCTGAAAAATCGGCCATAAATCAATATCCCTTGTTCGTGAAACTCAATTGTATCGTTCATTGTGGCTCTATGCTGCGCATGTCTCGCGGGAAAGCCTTGGAACGCTGCGATCGAACCTTGATCTTTCAAGACGGGGCTTAAATTTCCATTGACCCGCCCGGTAAATTGGGTTCTTAATTGGTCGAGTGTGAGCCGAATCCACGCGTGGCCGGACTTCCGCTAGCGTGTGAGGTAGCACCTGATTCCTTTCCCATCCATGGAGAATACCGATGCGCCAGATCGCCACTTTCCTTTTCGGGGCGCTCATCGTCCCGCTGATGTTATCCACTTCAACCGTTTGGGCTTATGGCGGCGGGGGCGGGGGCGGAGGCGGCGCTCCCTGCCAGGAACCGCAATTTTTCCTTGAGTCCCCGACCGACAGCGCGGTCCCCGCGCTTTCCGAATTCTCTTTGACTATCTCCGGCAATACCGAGATCGAAACCCTGACCCTGGAAGTCAACGGCCAAAAAGCAACGCCGGTGTTGACTCAGCAACGTAACGGGGACTGGCTGGCGACGGTACGCCTGCCTCAGCCCATCACCCAAAGCGGCAAGGTTCGCATTGGGGTGAGCGCCAAAAGCAAGGAGGGTTGCTCCGGGTTCA
Source organism: Methylococcaceae bacterium (assembly GCA_035518875.1). Lineage (GTDB taxonomy): Bacteria > Pseudomonadota > Gammaproteobacteria > Methylococcales > Methylococcaceae > DATIXD01. The sequence goes on from DATIXD010000393.1 coordinate 1,255, forward strand.
AGCCTTACTATGTGGAAGTCAAACCGGGCTGAGCCGTGGGGCAGGCACGCCTGGCGCCCGCTATTCAAACACTAAACAAGCCACGCCAGCGGTCTGTGTCTGATCCCCCCACACCGCCCGCGCTGCTTATGCTATCCTCGCGATCTTTCACGAAATCGAGACTGTCCCTTGCAGAAACGAACTATCATCGTATGGCTTATCGTCGCCCTGGCCGCCTTCGTTACGGTCGGTTGCGCCACAAACCCCATCACCGGCCGCAGCCAGGCCATGCTGGTGAGCGACGCACAGGCCGCGCAGGAATCCGCGCAGGCTTACAACCAGCTGCTTTCCCAAGCACAGCAGCAGAGTGCGCTGGATCAAGATCGGACTCAACTCTCCCGGGTCCAATCTATTGCACGACCACTGATCGCCCAGGCCGTACAGATGCGCCCCGCAACCGGCAACTGGCAATGGGATGTCCACGTGCTCCAGAGCCCTGAAATCAATGCGTGGTGCATGGCCGGAGGCAAGATCGCGGTCTACGTGGGCCTGCTGCAAAAGATCCGGCCCACCGACGACGAACTGGCTCAGGTGCTGGGTCACGAGATAGCCCACGCCTTGCTCTCGCACCAGGCCGAGAAAATGTCCCGTGTCCAGATGCAGAACCTGGGATTGGGCGTGGGCGTTATGGCGGGCGCCGCCATCGGATACGATGTGAGCGGCCTGGCGGGCCTCGCCGACTCGCTCGCCACCGTCGGCCTGCAATTGCCCAATAGTCGCTTGGCGGAAAGCGAGGCGGATAGCGTTGGCATCGAAATGGCCGCTCGGGCCGGGTTCAATCCCAACGCAGCGGTTTCTCTGTGGGAAAAGATGATCCAGGTGGGCAGCAGCGGCGGCCCGGACTGGCTCAGCACCCATCCCAATCCGCAATCCCGCCTCCAGGCCATGCGGGCTAGGGCGCAACAACTGATGCCTGTCTACGAGGCTAACCGAAAGAACCGCTGATCAACGGGTTGAATCTGGGCGCTAGCTACAAGTGGTTTTCAGGTGCCCTGAAGGCCGGATAGGCCCGGCGTATCATCAAAATGGCTGGAGACCCCGGGCATCTTTTTGCCATGGCATACGTTTTCATGGACTCACCCAGCACAAAGGCTTTCGGCTGTGCTGACCTTTTCATCGATCGTATCGCCCGATGCGCTAGGTCCAGGTGAAGGTTACGCCAATTCCAATCCTCCCGATTCAGAGCCCCATACAGGGCATCCTTGAAATTGGCGAAGCAGGTCGCATGAACGGCCATTTCTCAATGAATCCAGACTCCACAATCTCGGTGACGGAGGCAAGTTCATGAAAAGCATTGGGATCGATCAGTCTACTCATGACATCTATGAGTCGTCGACTGGCGTTTGGTATTCAGTCTGGCCTGCCAATCCTGTAGTTTCGGTTGCAGCCTTCATTGCTTCCGACAGAGACTCGTGTGCGTTGGAGCACGATCTTAGCCGCGCTCAAAGCGTGTTTCGTGAAGATAGCTTCGATCCAGTCACGCGTATTCGGCGGGGGCGTTTTTACAAATCATGCGGCAATTCACGTCCCTCTAACGAGCGTGCTTTGCTACATCCTGTCTACGGAACCCGAGGAAGTCTATCTCCCGAATATGGCTCAGAAGTTGAGCGGCGATTGTTTACGTTCAATCAGCTTGAATGTGATTCATTCCAACAAACTGTTGCGATCGGGTCTGGCGATTCGCTATGGCGTATTCTTGGCGTAGAAAGGATTATAACCGGCGAATATCTCGTGACGCTGAAGGCGCGGCATGCATTGGGCGTGTTACCGCAGTTGAATTCTGAAGCCATACCCAAAATGGGAAGAAAAAAGGCTATCGAAACTTTCGATAAACTCGTGGATTCTGCCTACCGGGAAACGCCAGGCTCCATCATCGACAGGGCGCGCGATGCGACTCAGTGGTTGCTGAGCACTTGGTTTGCCAACAATCGCGGTGACAACTCGTTACTTCACGAGGATTTGGGACACATCATCAAGAAAATTGACCATGAACACGACAAGCCTGAGGTGATTTTGTCGGCAGCAAAGGTAGTTGCCCGCCTTCATGCAAGGGGCAAGCCGAATGAACAAGAAAGGTACAACACACGCCCGTTGATGGAAGCGGATGCAGAGTTTGCGTTAGCCGCTGTGGGGCTTTTGCTGCGGGAGTTTGGTTGGACATCCTAAAATTCGACTCCCGACACGAGCTGCGTCCTAGGGACGAACAATGACAAACCATCATGCTCACTGAACCTGTCGTCCAACAAGCTACCCTCTCTTGACTTGAGTGTCTGTTCTCACATTCCAACATGCTGGAGTTTGAGAACAGACACCTCGTGCGTGTGCAGACCCCCTGCCAATTTTGCGACAGGCTCACGAGCGGTCTGGGAATTCGCTTGGCCCGATGCCGAGAAATACCCAAAATGTTCACCAAAATCATGCCTTCCGCAACACACCAACCGCTCGACGTGACCCGCCGAAGCACCTCGACCGCCAGCCTGTCCCTCCAGCGCTTTCCCAAAGGCCCAACCCGGGAATACAATCCACCTTAAATTAAGGTGAGCGGCTTCGACTCGCCGGCTCCGGTGTGGTCGCGGCTTAGTCCAACAGACATTTATCCATCATGCGCGCCAGCGCCGGAGCCGGTTCCGAGTATCGCGACTGCGCACGACGGATAAATGCTTATTCGTTATACCCATTCGAGGCACCTATGAA
>DATIXD010000394.1:0-6552 GCA_035518875.1 Methylococcaceae bacterium
AGACGCTGTCTCGCCTCATGATTGATTTTGGTGTCGGTGTAACCGCCGTCGCGACTTATGAGGTCAAGAAGATTGATTCGGACTACTTCGCAGATAACTAAAGCTATGTCTGCGTTAATCGTTGAAAGGGTTTTCTTTCCCGTTTGCCGCGCCGAGCACCGGGGCTTTCGGCGGGTTCAACCCGACGGGGCGCGTCATGGATGAAGCGCGGCGGCAGAGGAGCAGGAAGCCCCTTCTGCCGCCTCCCGCCGAAAGCCGCGGCGCGCAGGACAAGTTGGCAGGATAGCCAATTTGCACGGCGCTGCCGCCCGGAGGGCGAGGTAAATGGATGTACCGAGTGCTTAAGCGGCAGCCGGGTCGCCTTTTCTTTGGATACTTTCTTTTGGCGACGCAAAAGAAAGTATCTCGCCCGTGGGTGCGAGAACCCACATTCAAATAAACCATCGCGTAGCGATTCATTCCGGGCATTCCGTTCGCCGATGATCGGCAGTGTTGTAGGTTGGGCATACGCGATAGCGTTGCCCAACATCCCGCTGCAAGTGTCGAGTGATAGTGGCGCTATCCAAACGCTATGGATCACCACATGCCCAATGGCATTGGGCGCCGGAATGGATGCCCAACTTACGGTGTCTCCGCAAGCGGCCAACAGAAGTCGATGGCCGAACCAGGGAATCTAAAAACGGCGATCTAGCAACTTCGCCGTTCGGAGGGTCAGTCAGCTGCTGTGATTTCCAGTCGGCGCTCAATTCTGTCGATTCGCTCTTTGAGCCGATCTATGGTCGATTGCTGTCGGGCGATATCTTCTGCGGTGCCGGCTTCATCGCGCCGAATACCAGCGACTGCCGATTCAAGCCGATTGATACGGTGCTTAACGTCGCTGAACTCGTTCCGCATATCCGTCTGCAACTCTTCAATTTGGTTCCTAATAGCCCGGAATTGCTCGAGAATTAGGTGCTCAATGTTTTGCGTCATGGTTTATGTCCCAGCCTGCATCATCGTTTATCGATGGAATAGCAGTGTAGATTCAAGTGCAACCCTACCGCAACCCAACGAAACGGCTAGCCGGTGTCGGATGCGGAGCTCACATCCTCCAACGACTGACTAATAGGAAGGCGGCGGCCCGCAATACGGTTTCGGTCAACTTAGACCGATCCCGCTTGGGCTGGCTTTTACTTCGAAGCCAGATCCGGCGTTGCGCCGGCAAAATTTTGCTTTGCTTCTAAACTTGGAGGACCAACCGCGAAGAGAACCGACGCGCCAAACCGCAAGACGTTTTCTCTATGAGCCTTCATCAGCCCCAGTCACCCGCAGCTCGAAACTTGAACAGGCGTCGCTATCACCGCCAAGCGGTCATCCAGCAGGCGCGGCTCAAGGTCCCGGGACTTGCCGATTTGTCTTGCGAAATCAGGGATTTTTGTCAGGGCGGGGTATTCCTGAAGCTGGATGAGGGCGTGCGGGGGCTCGAGACGCTGCGCGCGCGCGGGGACGAGGCGGTAGAAATCGATTTCACGCCGAACGGAAGCAAGGCTGCATTCCGACTTCGGGGGCGCATCGCCCATATCGCCGTCAACGGTCTCGGCGTCGCCTTTTCGGACCCTCCGCCGGCCGCTGCGTTGCGGGCCTTGCAGGAAAGATCCAAAGCCTCTCCAGCCAGGGCGCAGCCCGCAGACGACAAAGCCTTCGACCGCGAGCCGATCAAAAAGACCTGTCGTCAGGCGCTGGAAGAATTGCTGCCCGGAATCCTGGGCGATTTTTTCGGACAGATCGATCCGGCCCTGCTGAATGCCGCGGAAAATGCGGGAACGAATGCCGAGCAGGCCATGTATTTCGAAACCATCGCCCAGCTGAAGACCCATCGCCCGCGAATCGAAAGCAGTTTTTACACACGCGCCCTGGAACAGGCGGAAAGCTTTTCTGGTCCCGATTCAGATTTTCACCCGCAAACATTCGTCACTTCCGGCTTATCCCTGGTAGACAATGCCGAATTCGAGGATTGGCTGAACCTCAATAGCGAAATCGTCAAAGTCGAAAGCCTCCACCACGACGAATTGCAACTGATCGAACAACGCCTGGCTGCTCTGGCTCACAGGGACATCAACCGGAAGAACAATCCTTACGGACCCGGCAGGCTCAGTCACGCCTTCCACTCCGCATTGAACGAGCTGCGCCTGCCGAATCCTGCAAAACGGGTGTTGTATAGTGCCTTCAGCGAGGCGCTGGAACCGAGGTTGTGCGGTCTGTATCCGCGGCTGGACGAAATTACGCTTCCCCTTGCCGACAGCTTGCCGCCTGCAAAAGCGCCCAAACGCGCAACTGCCGCAGAGTCGTCATCGACGCCCGAAAGCGCGCCGGGATCCCTACCGGAACTCGCTCAGCCGCAACCCGCGTTGCAAGCTCCGCCGATGGCGCCGGCCAGAATGCCGGATGTCTTACAGACCGCTGGAGCGCTCTTGGCGCTTTGCGCGCAGAGCGAGGCTGTCAATGAACAGATCCCTTCGCCGGCAAGTCCGGCCGCACCATCCGCCATCATCGCTGCCTTACAGCAGCTTCAAGCGGAGAAGATGGCCCGAAACATCGAGTATATCGAAGCCCGTGCTCTGGAAAGCCAATTGGCCCTGGCCTTGTCTGCACAGGGGGAATCGGCCGGATCACTGACGGGTGGTCATAAGCAAACCTTCGAAATCCTGGAAGCCATCTTGGACAAGGCGCTCGCAGAAACCACGCTCGCATCGGGCGTCAAGTCCTATGTCCAGAAGCTGCAGATCCCGTTGCTTCAGGCGGCCGTAGCCGACCCAACACTGCTGCATGCCGAAACCCATCCCGCCCGCGCCGTGTTCAATCTGATCGATCTCTTTGCCATTGCCGGCAATGAGCGAGGCGAAATCGAAAACAAACAATTGGGCCAGTCACTGAGCACCATCACCGACCGCATCATCCGGGAGGCGGGGGAAAATCCGGCGGTTTTCGAAGAGGCCAGGGTACAACTTGAAAAGCTCGCCGAACCGCTGCTCAAGGCGCGCGCCGTACGCATCGATCGAGTGCAGGAAGCTTGCGAGGGTGGGCAACGGATCAAGAACGCTCGCCGGGTGGCCGAGCGGGCGATCGAGGAGCGCATCGGCGGCAAAACCGTAGCGACAATAATTCCTGCGCTACTCGATTGCGGCTGGCGCCAGCTGCTGGTGCTGACTGCGTTGCGGCACGGACCGGAAAGCGATCAGTGGGACCGACAGATGGGTGTAGTGGACAAGCTGCTGGGCTGGCTCGCCGGGGAAAACCCCGAGAAGCCGCCGACGCCATCGGAGGCAGGTTTGCTGATCCAGTTCGTCGAGGAGGAGTTGCTAGCGGTTTGTCCGAATCAGGCGGTGCTAGGCCGGGTCACAGACGAGTTGACGGCCCTGTTGCTGGGCGTCGGCAGCCCGAGGGAAAGGCGCTCGCCCCAGTTTGTTTCCTTACCCGAGACGGAAAAAGAAAGGGAAATCCGCTCGGTTGAAAGCGCGCAGCTTAAACCATTTCGCGTGGGCGATTGGCTGAAATTTACGCTGAAGCCGGGCACGGAGACTCCGATGCGCCTGACTTGGATCGGCGAGGATCCGGCGCACTATGTATTTGTCAACCGTAAAGGCGGCAAAGAACTCGAGCTCGGCCCGGAGGAATTCGCCCGCTACCTGAACGACAAGCTTGCGGTCAGAACGGAAAGCCTGGATCTGCCACTCATGGAAAGAACTGCCAATACCCTCATGCAGACCATGCAGGACAGGCTGAAATATCAAGCTAGCCATGATCCGGTGACCGGCTTGATCAACCGCAAGGAATTCATCCGTCGACTCGAGCGTCATTTCGGTCCGGACCAGCCGCAGGAAACTCCGCACCTGCTGTGTCTAATGGAGATTGACCAGCTCAGGATCATCAACAATCTCTGCGGAGTGGAGGCCGGCGACCGATTGCTCAAGGAACTCGGCGAACTCATCGGCGATTGGCTGAACGAGGACGACATTCTGGCGCGCCTCGGCGACAACAATTTCGGTGTGCTGCTACCGCGTTGCGGGCGGGACGCGGGCCGAGTCAGGCTGGAAAGCCTTCTCGACACCATTTGCCAATATCACTTCACCTCGGGCCCGCACAGCTTCTCGCTGGGTGTCAACATGGGGTTGGTCGCCGGGGCGCCCGGGCGGGGCGATGTCGTCACCTTGTTGAAGAATGCAGATGCGGCCTGCCTGGCCTCCAAGCAGAAGGGTCGCAACCTGATCCAGGTCTACTCGGAGGACGACGCCGCCCTGGAGGCGCAGAACAATCTCATGGACTGGGCGGGTCGAATCGACAAGCTCCTGGCGGAAAACCGGCTGTTCGTGCGCTGTCAACTGATCCGACCGATCTTCCCGGAGCGCGGCATGGAGCCGCATCACGAAATTCTGTTGGGAATTCGCGACGAGCAGAACAATGTCGTCTCGCCCGCCGTTTTCGTCCCGGCGGCGGAGCGCTGGAAACGCATGTCGGAGGTCGACCGCTGGCAGATTCAGTCGGTGTTCCGATGGATCAGTCAGAACAACGAGCGCTTCCGGCAAATCGGCGGGTTTTCCATCAATCTTTCGGGCCTGTCCCTGAACAGCGACGACTTCCTCGCTTTTCTGCAGAAGCTGTTGACGGAGGTGGATTTTCCGGCGGAAAAAATCACCTTCGAAATCACTGAGACTGCAGCCGTCGATGACTTCTCACGCGCAGAAAAATTCATCCGGCAGATCAAGCGCTATGGCTGTAAGTTCTCCCTGGACGATTTCGGCAGCGGCTTTTCTTCCTACGCCTATCTGAAAAATCTGCAGGTGGATTATCTCAAGATCGATGGTTCCTTCGTGAAAGACCTCGCCACCAGCCCCACGGATTATGCGTTGGTGAAATCCATGAACGAAATCGGCCACTCGTTGGGCATGAGGACCATCGCGGAATACGTGGAAAACGAGGAGATTCTGGAGAAACTGAAGGAAATCGGTGTCGATTACGCGCAGGGTTACGGCATCCGCAAGCCGGTGTCGATCGACGAGGTGTCCTGAATGCTTGTGGCACGATAGTTGACCCGGCCGTTCTTTCCGGGTTATATGAAGCCCCCGAGAATTTTTAGATTCCGCGATCACGACCTACACTGGAACAAAGTTTGTTCCCGAACTTTTTGGATTATTTTCTTTGGCCGCCGTATCTCCCATCACTCCGCCATTGCCCGTAACTTCCGCCGGCGTTCATGAACGTCCGTCGACATTCGATCCTTACGCCTTGTTCGCCGATTGCCTGATCAGCCGGGGCAAGGCGCGGGAAGCCGAGATCAATCGGGCGAAGCGCCTGGCGGCGCAGACCGACGATCAACCCTTGCCGGCCCTGCTGGTCAAGCTGGGCGTGGTTTCGGAGCGCGACGCGGCGGAAGCGCTGGCCGAGGTCAGCGGACTACCCATAGTGGCCGCCGCTGATTATCCCGAAGGCTCGCCCCTGCCGGATACCCTGGCGACGCGTTTTCTCAAGGAAAACCACGTGGTCGGCCTGGCCGCTCTCAACGATGCTTTCGAAGTGGCGGTCGCCGATCCGTTTGACCGGGGGCTGCTCGACGCCCTCACCCTGGCTACCGGCAAGCCGGCGCGCGCGCGCATCGGCCTGGCCTCGGAAATCGACCGCGCCATCGAGCAGCAGCTCGGCTCCGGCAAATCCCTCATGGGACAGCTCGTCGACAATCTGGGGGGCGATGAGGAGATCAACGAAGCCGACGTGGAGCACCTCAAGGATCTGGCGAGCGAAGCGCCCGTCATTCGCATGGTCAATCTGATCATGCAGCGGGCGGTGGAGGCACGCGCCTCGGACATCCATGTCGAGCCTTTCGAGCAGCAACTCAAGGTGCGCTTCCGCGTGGACGGCGTGCTCAAGGAAGTGGAAGCGCCACCGGTGCGTTCGACCGCCGCCGTGATTTCGCGCATCAAGATCATGGCCAAGCTGAACATCGCCGAGCGGCGCCTGCCGCAGGACGGCCGCATCAAGCTTCAGGTTCAGGGCAAGGAGTTGGATCTGCGCGTCTCGACCGTGCCCACCATGTACGGCGAAAGTGTGGTCATCCGCCTACTGAGTAAGGAAAGCATCGTGCTGGATTTCGCGGCGCTCGGTTTCGAAGGCGAGGCGCTGGATCGTTTCCTGGACGTGCTGGCCCTGCCCCATGGCATCATCCTGATCACCGGCCCCACCGGCAGCGGCAAGAGCACCACCCTCTATACCGCCCTGCATCGGATCAACACCCCGGAACGCAAGATCATCACCGTGGAAGACCCGGTGGAATACCAGCTCGAGGGCGTCAACCAGATTCAGACTAAGCCGCAAATCGGCCTGACATTCGCCAACGCCTTGCGTTCCATCGTGCGCCAGGACCCGGATGTCATCATGATTGGCGAAATGCGCGATCTGGAAACCGCCCGCATCGCCGTGCAGTCGGCGCTGACTGGCCACTTGGTCTTGTCGACCCTGCACACCAACGATGCCGCCGGGGGCGTGACGCGCCTGATGGACATGGGGCTGGAAGACTATCTC
>DATIXD010000395.1:0-6842 GCA_035518875.1 Methylococcaceae bacterium
GAGACGCCGTGAAGGCCATCGAGGAGGCCAAGCAAGAGATTGGCCTGCCCCAAAGCGTAGCCACCCGATACCAGGGCGCGGCCATGGCTTTCACCGCTTCGCTGTCCAACACGCTGTGGCTGATAGTCGCCGCGATCGTCACGGTTTATATCGTGCTGGGGGTTCTCTACGAGAGCTACATCCACCCGATCACCATACTTTCGACCCTGCCCTCCGCCGGAGTCGGCGCACTGCTTGCCCTGATGGCTTCGGAGACAGACCTCGGCATCATCGCCGTCATCGGAATCATCTTGCTCATCGGCATCGTGAAAAAGAACGCCATCATGATGATCGACTTCGCCCTGGAAGCGGAACGCAAGCAGGGCCTGTCGCCGAGAGAGGCCATCTTCCAGGCCTGCCTGCTGCGCTTTCGGCCGATCATGATGACCACCCTGGCCGCCCTGCTCGGCGCCCTGCCGCTCATGCTGGGAACCGGCGTGGGATCGGAACTACGCCACCCGCTTGGCATCACGATGGTCGGCGGTCTGCTGCTGAGCCAGCTGCTGACCCTGTTCACGACACCGGTCATTTACCTGGCCCTGGATCGGCTGGCCCGCCGTTTCACCGCCAATGGCGAAGAACCCACCCCCGATCCGGAATACGGCGAAAAGCACGCGTGAATCCATCCGCGATCTTCATCTCCCGTCCCGTCGCCACCACGCTGCTGACCATCGGCGTGGCGCTGGCGGGCATCGTCGCCTTTCTGCAATTGCCCGTGGCGCCCTTGCCCCAAGTGGATTTTCCGACCATCGCCGTTCAAGCTTCGCTGCCCGGCGCCAGCCCGGAAACCATGGCCGCCACGGTCGCTACCCCGTTGGAGCGGTCGCTCGGACGCATCGCCGGCATCACCGAGATGACTTCCGCGAGCTCCTTGGGGTCCACGCGCATTACCCTGCAGTTCGATCTCGACCGCGACATCGATGGCGCCGCCCGCGACGTGCAGGCGGCCATCAACGCGGCTAGCAGCCTGCTGCCCACCAATCTGCCGAGCCGGCCCAACTATCGCAAAGTCAACCCGGCCGACTCCCCCATCCTGATCCTGGCACTGACCTCGGACGCCCTGAGCCGCGGCCAGATGTACGACGCAGCCTCGACGATCCTGGCGCAAAAGATCGCTCAGATTCAGGGGATCGGTCAGGTGACGGTGGGCGGCAGTTCCTTGCCGGCCGTCCGGGTCGAGCTGAATCCCGGGACGCTGGCCAAATACGGGGTTGGTCTGGAGGACGTCCGCGCGGCCATCGTCGCGGCCAATGCGAATCGCCCCAAAGGCTCGGTGGAGGACGGGAGGCGTCATTGGCAGATCCAGGCCAACGACCAGGCCAAGCGTGCGCAGGACTACCTGCCCCTGATCGTGGCCTATCGCAACGGCGCTCCCGTGCGCATCGCCGACCTCGGCGAGGCGGTGGATTCGGTGGAAGACCTGCGCAATACCGGCCTGAAAAACGGCAAGCCCTCGGTGCTGGTGATCCTGAACAAGCAGCCCGGCGCCAACATCATCGAAACGGTGGAAAGGGTGAAGGCGCTGCTCCCGCAACTGCGGGGTTCCATCCCGAACGCCATCGATCTGTCGGTGGTCGTGGACCGCTCGGTGACGATCAGGGCATCCGTCGACGAAGTGGAGCGGAGTCTTTTGATCGCCATAGGGCTGGTGATTCTGGTGGTGTTCCTGTTTCTGCGGAACCTCCGTTCGACCCTGATTCCCATCATCGCCGTCCCGGTTTCCCTCATCGGTGCCTGCGGGGTGATGTATCTCTGCGGCTACAGCCTCGACAATCTCTCCCTGATGGCCTTGACCATCGCCACCGGGTTCGTGGTCGACGACGCCATCGTGGTGCTGGAGAACACATCCCGTTACATCGAAAAGGGTGTCAGGCCGTTCAAAGCCGCGCTGCAAGGCGCCGGAGAAGTCAGCTTCACGGTGTTGTCCATGAGCCTCTCGCTGATCGCCGTGTTCATCCCGATATTGCTGATGGGCGGTATCGTCGGGCGCCTGTTCCGCGAGTTCGCGGTCACTCTCTCCGCCGCTGTGATGGTGTCGCTGCTGGTCTCGTTAACCACCACCCCCATGCTCTGCGCGCGCTGGCTCGGACGGGAAAGCGGGCGGCACGGACGCCCGTACCTGCTGATGGAACAACTTTTCGATCACCTGCGGCGAGGATACGAAAGGACGCTGCGCTGGGCCTTGAAGCATGCTCCCCTGATGATGTTGCTGTTGCTCTGCACCATAGGACTCAATATCTATCTCTATGCGATCGTCCCCAAGGGTTTCTTCCCTGTGCAGGACAACGGGAGGCTGGCCGGGACCATCCAGGCGGACCAGAGCATCTCCTTCCAAGCCATGCAGAAAAAACTGGCGGACTTCGCCGACATCCTGCGGCAGGATCCGGCCATCGACAGCGTCGTGGGTTTCGCCGGTGGCCAGCAGATCACCAACACCGGGCTGATGTTCGCGGTGCTCAAGCCACCGGAGGAGCGGGATATTCCCCTCGACCGGATCATGGGCCGTCTGCGTCAAAAGCTGGCGAGGGAGCCCGGAGCCAGCCTGTTCCTGCAACCGGTGCAAGATCTCCGCGTGGGCGGCCGGGGTTCGGCCGCCCTGTTCGAATATACCTTGCAGGCCGAAAACCTGGCCGCGCTTCGTGATTGGGCCCCCAAAATCTTCAAGGCGCTGTCCGCGCTCCCAGAACTGGCGGACGTCAATACCGACCAGCAGGACAAGGGGCAACAGGTGTCGCTCGTGGTGGATCGAGACTCGGCAGCACGGCTCGGGATCAGTCAGGCGCTGATCGATGCGAGCCTGAACGACGCCTTCGGACAAAGGCAGGTATCCGTCATCTACAACCCGCTCAATCAATACCACGTCGTGATGGAACTGGCCCCGGAATATTGGCAGAAACCGCAGACTCTGAACCAGCTTTACCTCAGTGTGCCGCCCAAGCCTCCGCAAACGAACGGCGCGCAGGTGCCCCTTTCGGCCGTGGCGAGTTTCGCTCCGGCCAACACACCGCTGACGGTCAACCACCAGGGACAATTCGCCGCAGCGACGATCTCCTTCAATCTCAAGCCCGGGGTTTCGCTCTCCGCTGCGACCTCGGCGATCGAAAAAGCCTTGGTCGACATTGGGGTGCCGTCCTCGATCCACGGCGGCTTCCAGGGGGCGGCGAAGGTGTTCCAGGATTCGCTGCGGAGCCAGCCTTGGCTCATCTTGACCGCCTTGATCGCCATCTACATCGTGTTGGGCGTACTGTACGAAAGCTACGTGCATCCTCTGACGATTCTCTCCACCTTGCCCTCGGCCGGCGTCGGCGCGATTCTCGCTCTGCTCGCTTGCCAGACGGAGTTCAGCATCATTGCCCTGATCGGCGTAGTCCTGCTCATCGGCATCGTGAAAAAGAATGCCATCATGATGGTCGACTTTGCCCTCGAGGCGGAGCGCGAACTCGGGATGGAAACGCGCGAAGCTATTTTCACCGCCTGCCTCATGCGTTTTCGTCCGATCATGATGACGACGTTGGCGGCCTTGCTCGGCGCCTTGCCGCTGGCTCTGGGATCGGGCTACGGTTCGGAACTGCGCCGCCCCCTCGGTATCTCCATCGTCGGCGGATTGATCGTCAGCCAGATGCTCACGCTTTACACCACGCCGGTGGTGTATCTCTACCTGGATCGGTTCCGGGCTTGGTGTGTCCGCGCTTTCAGTCGGACGGCTTCCATGCCGGGCGGGGTAGGGTAGTCCTCATGAACGAGACAAGCATGATGTCCCGCAGCTTCCCGCCGTTCTTGTGCGCGATGTTGGCAATGATGCTCGCCGGCTGCACGGTCGGACCGGATTATGTCCGGCCGCAAACCACGGCACCTGCAGCCTTCAAGGAAATGAAGGGATGGAAACAGGCGCAACCCAAAGATCACCTGCCACCCGGCAGATGGTGGGAGATATTCAAAGACCCCCAGTTGAACGCGCTCGAGGAACAGGTCGCCACCGCCAATCAGTCCATCGCTCAAGCCGAGGCACAATACCGTCAGGCACAAGCCCTAGTTCAGTCGGCTCGCGCCGCGTACGTCCCGACCGGCACGGCGACCGCGACGGTCTCCCGCTTCCGTGCTCCCACCAGCCAAAGCATCGCGGTGGCCGGCGTGAGATACCTGTTCGGAGCCGCCCTGAACATGGCCTGGGAGCCGGACCTGTGGGGCAGCGTCCGTCGGCAGGTCGAATCGGATACCGGCAACGCCCAGGCAAGCGCCGCCACGCTGCAGGCCTTGCGGCTCTCCACCCAGGCCACGCTGGCCCAGGATTACTTCCAGCTGCGGGCCCTGGATGCACAGAAGAAACTGTTGGACGAAACTGTCGAAGCCTACAGAAAGACGCTCGAGGTAACCAGAAACCGGTATGCGGTGGGGGTAGCTGCGCGTACCGATGTCGCTCAGGCTGAATCCCAGCTCGAATCGGCTCGGGCGCAGGCCATCGATGTCGGGGTACAGCGAGCGCAGATGGAGCATGCGGTCGCCGTGCTGATCGGCAAACCACCGGCTGAGCTCACCTTGAGCTTCGCGCCGCTGAACGCCCCACCGCCGCCGATTCCGGTCGGCGTCCCGTCGGAGCTTCTGGAACGACGTCCCGACATCGCTGCCGCAGAACGGCAGGTCGCTGCCGCCAACGCCAAGATCGGCGTGGCCAAGGCGGCCTACTTCCCGAGTCTGAGCCTGTCCGCCACCAACGGGTCTCAATCCAACACGCTCTCCACCTTCATGACCATGGCAAGCCGTTACTGGGCGCTGGGCCCCGCCGCAGCCGCCTTGACGCTGCTGGACGGCGGAGCGCGCAGCGCGCAGATGAAGCAGGCCATCGCCGCGTACGACGCCGGTGTCGCCAACTATCGGCAGACGGTTTTAACCGGCTTCCAGGAAGTGGAAGACAATCTGGCGGCGCTGCGCATCCTGGAGGAAGAGTATCGAGTACAGGACAAGGCGGTACAGGCGGCCCGCGAGTCCGTGGCGATGACGACCAACCAGTACAAGGCCGGCACGGTGAGTTACCTCAACGTCATGACGGCGCAGGCCGCCGCTCTGGCCAACGAGCAAACCCTGGTGCAGCTGCGGGGAGCACGCCTGGGCGCGGCAGTGTTACTGGTCAAGGCTTTGGGCGGCGACTGGGACGTATCGAGCCTGCCTGGACCCGAAGAGGCCGCGGGCGAAGTCACGTGGTCGGATTATCTCCCTTTCCCGGTTGAATAGTGTTGATCCAGGTCCACAGCTTATCTGCTTTCAACATCTTTCCGGCGGAACGAACTGATGGAACAGGTCAATAGTACCGATTTGTCACCGAAGCGGAGTGTCAGCTTTCTCCGACTGAGCCGGCATTCGACGAGGAAGGTCCAACAGCCGGCTATGGGCGTTTATGCACAGCTGTGCATAAACGCCCTTATGACAAGTTTCCTTTTATGCACAGTAGCCTGACAGGGAGCGGCTTTTAGCCTATAGCGCGGGGGCTGAGTTTGGCAGCAGGATGAGATTACTGGACATAATTTCTACAGTCGTCTGGGGTGAAAATTTCTAGGCCCACTTCTGGAGACGGCCATGAACTTAACTACCCCTACATTCGACGACCCGGCACTGGCTCCACGGCCGCATAATAGGCCAATTTGGCTATGTTGGAACAGGCATTAGCCGGACTTCAGAAGTCCCAGGCGAAACTACTCCGATATTCGGCTCCAGATTCGCTAATCCAGTTTCTCAAAACGTTCTGATTTTTATGCAAAGGTCACCGCCTAGTTAAGAGCCTCCAACTCAGACCACATCTCGCATGCTGCCGACGCACTGTGCATAAAAGGAAACTTGTCATAAGGGCACCTTGGAGTCCTTGGCCAACGCAAAGTAAACCGTCCAGAAAACGTCCGTTTCTTGGAAGCCTCGGACGCATTCCTGTCATCATCCTTGTGGCGGGGCTTTCAGTGTCCAAAAAACTATTCCAGTTAACAAGTTCCAGATATACTCGTCCATTAAGACTTATTGGACAAGGGCGAGGTGAGAACATGCTGATTGGTTATGCCAGGGTGTCTACCGACGATCAGCATCTGGACCTGCAGCGTGATGCCCTGGAAAAGGCCGGGTGCGAGAAGGTCTACACCGACCAGCAAAGTGGAGCGAGTACCGAGCGGCTCGGGCTGAACGCGATTCTGGAAATGGCTCGGGCGGGTGACACCTTGGTAGTTTGGCGGCTGGATCGCCTGGGACGTTCCTTAAAGCATCTGATCCACTTAGTGGAGAAACTGGATCACCAGGGGATTGGGCTTCGTAGCCTGCAGGAGAATATCGACACCACCACCAGCGGTGGCCGTTTGGTATTTCACTTGTTCGGCGCCCTGGCCGAATTTGAACGGAATTTGATTCGGGAGCGCACCCAAGCCGGTTTATCGGCGGCACGGGCGCGGGGTCGACAAGGTGGTCGGCCAAAAATGTTGGACCCCAAAAAACGCGAACTGGCGTTACGGCTCCACCAGGAACGACAACACAGTATCGCGGAAATCTGTCAAATCATGGGGATTTCCAAGAGCACTCTGTACAACTACCTCGGCGCGAACAGCGACACCCGCCTCGATACGTAGCCAAATCTCGGTGGACGATCTCTCACGGCTTAGCGTGCTTTATTTTCCGTTTTCTGAAGGGACCGACATTTTGGCATCGAGTGACGAAGCAAAGCAAAATTGGCATCATGTTTACGGAGATAGTGAGCCGTTGAAATATCAGCCTATTTTGGCAATGGTCAGGAGCGCACGCCGTCGGTGTCAGTTGGCTGCATTCGTGAACAT
>DATIXD010000396.1:0-6844 GCA_035518875.1 Methylococcaceae bacterium
AACTGGAGGCAAAGAAAAGGGCCGAAGCCGAGGCGAAAAAGCAGGCCGCCGAGGAACAGAGTCGTCAGCAACAGGAGCGCATAGCCGCTTTGAATGAGCAGATGGAAGCCGAGCGGCAGCAGGAGGAGGATGATAAAGCGATGCGGGCTGCGATTAGGAAGATCAAGGAGGCAGTCGAAAGGCGATGGTTAAAGCCGCCTTCCGCCAGCGGCGGCATGTCCTGTAAAATCCAGGTACGCACGCTGCCGGGCGGCGAGGTGGTTGATGTGCGAATTATCGTGAGTAGCGGCGACGCGGCTTTCGATAATTCTGCTGATCTTGCCGTCAGGAAAGCATCGCCCTTGCCTCTGCCTTCGGACGCTAGATTGGCCGGCAAATTCCGGTCATTTAATTTTGAATACAAGCCATAGACCTTGTTAAGGTATATCGTGTGATTAAACGACAAAAAACTGCCGTATTATTCGGCGTATTAATGGGATTCTTTGCCCACATCGCCAACGCGGAACTGACCATTCAGATCACCCAGGGTGTCGAAGGTGGAATACCCATCGCCGTGGTCCCGTTCGGGGGCCAACAAGGTTTGGGCAACGACAACATCGGCTCCATCGTCTCGGCGGATTTGGCCCGCAGCGGCCGTTTCAAGACCCTTTCCGAGGATGCGATGCTGGAGCAGCCGACTTCGCCCGAACAGGTCCAGTTCCGGACCTGGCAGGCTTTGGGGCAGGACAATCTGGCCATCGGCCAGGTACAGCAAACCGGACCCAGCCAATTCGCCGCACAGTTCCATCTGTTCGACGCGGTCAGGGGCACCTTGCTGACAACCTACCGCATCCCGTTCACCGCACCGGAAGTGCGCAAAACTGCACATCGCATCGCCGATATTATTTACCAGCAGCTGACCGGCGAGCCCGGCGCATTCGCCACCCGCGTCGCCTATGTGACGGTATCGGGCGATGGGCCGCGAAATCGGCAGTACATGCTGCAGGTAGCCGATACCGATGGCTTTAATCCGCAATCCATCATCACCTCGCGCGAGCCGGTCATGTCTCCCGCCTGGTCGCCCGATGGTCGCCAAATCGCCTACGTGTCGTTCGAAAATAAGACCGCGGCGATATTCATCCAGACCCTCGCCACCGGCGAGCGGCAGAAAGTCTCGGAAATGCCCGGAATCAACGGTGCGCCGGCCTGGTCGCCGGACGGTTCGCAACTGGCCTTGACGCTTTCCAAGGACGGCAATCCCGATATTTACGTGATGAATGTGGCCTCCCGTTCCCTGCGCCGGGTGACCGACCATTTCGCCATCGACACCGAGCCGGCCTGGTCGCGCGATGGCAGCACCATCGTGTTCACTTCCGACCGGGGCGGCAAACCGCAGCTTTACACGGTTCCCGCCGGCGGCGGACAGGCCCAGCGGCTGACCTATGAAGGCGCTTACAATGCCCGCGGCGTATTCTCGCCCGACGGCAAGAGTCTCGCCATGGTGCATGGCAATGGCAACGACTTTCGCATCGCCGTGATGGATCTTCAAAGCAAGCACTTGCGCGTCCTGACCAAGGGGACATTGGACGAATCTCCCGGCTTCGCGCCTAACGGCAGCATGATTCTTTACGCTTCGCGCACCAATGGCGCAGGGCAGTTATCCGCGGTGTCGATCGACGGCAAGGTGCGTCAGAGCTTGCGCATTGACAGCGGTGAAGTGCGCGAGCCCGCGTGGTCGCCCTGATTTGGTTGATATTTGTTAATGTTTGATTGGGAGAAGTCTATGAATAAATTGATGAAAATTGGGGTTTTGTTGTTGGTCGCGGCGATCGCCTTGGGCGGCTGTAAATCAAAGGGCGGTGCCAAAGGCGAAGGGGGCGCCGAGGGTGCCGGTGCCGCTGGTGCGGGTGGGCCTGAGATCGGCAAGTACGGCGAAGGCCAGACCGGCGAAATGTACGGTGCCGGTGGGAAATACGGCGCCGGCGGCACGACGGGCGATGCTGCGCTGGACGATCCTTCCAGCCCGCTGTACAAACGGGTCATTTATTTCATGTACGACAGCAGCGAAGTGATGCCCGAATACATTTCGGTTATCAACGCTCACGCCAATTACCTTGCCTCCAATCCGGGCAAGACGGTCGTGTTGGAGGGCCATGCCGACGAACGAGGGTCGCCCGAGTACAACATCGCCCTGGGTGAACAGCGCGCCAAATCGGTGGCCAAGTTGATGACGCTGCAAGGCGCTTCCGATGGCCAGCTGCAGACCGTGAGTTTCGGCGAGGAAAAGCCCGCGGTTCCCGGCCATGACGAATCGGCCTGGCAGCAGAACCGCCGCGTCGAACTCGCCTATCCGGGCCACTGATCCATGCGCGTAGGCAAAGTCGCCGCCCTGTTGGCATGGCTGGTCGTTCCCGCCGCGAACTCGGCGCAACGGTACGAACAGGCTTATGATCAGGTTGGCGCCTATGGGACGGAAACGCTGGATGAGCGGGTGGCCCGCCTGGAAAAGCGCCTGTCCGGCGAAACCATGATGGAAATGCTGAACCGGATGGAGCAGCTGCAAACCGACGTGCTGAAACTGCGCGGGGAAGTCGAAGAATTGAACCACGCCTTGGAGACCGTCAAGAAGCAGCAGAAGGACATGTATATGGATCTGGATCAGCGTCTCCAGGGCAATACCGGCGGGGCGGCTGCTCCCCCGGCCGAGACGCCCTCCGCCCCGGAGGAAACCGAGCCCGCGGCCGCCATGCCACCCTCCGCGCCTCCTCCACAGAAACCCGCGCCGGTTTCAGGAGGCGATGCGGCGGGCCGGCAGGCCGTCTACCAGAAGGCCTTCAATACCTTGAAAGACGGGAAGTATTCCGAGGCGATCAAGGAATTCAAAGGTTTTCTTGCGGCTTATCCCAGCGGTGAGTATGTCGACAATGCGACTTACTGGTTGGCGGAAGCCTATTATGTCAACCGAGAATTTCCTTCCGCACGGGATGCGTTCCGCAAGGTCGTCAGAGAGTTTCCGCAGAGCGCCAAGGTGGCAGACGCCCAGCTCAAGATCGGTTTCATCGAATACGAGACCGGACAGTGGGCGAAGGCGCGCGAAGTCCTCAACGATGTGATGAAACGTTATCCCGATACCAGCGCTTCCAAACTCGCGGAAAAACGTCTGGCCAAAATGAAGCAGGAAGGGCATTAAGCCTTCCTGCTGTTTCTCCTTTCCTTTCGTGGATCAGCTACGCATCACCGAAATTTTCTACTCCCTCCAGGGGGAGTCCCGCACTGTGGGCCTGCCCACGGTATTCATCCGTCTGACCGGCTGTCCGCTGCGCTGCGTTTACTGCGACACGGCCTATGCCTTCACCGGCGGGGAGAAAAAATCCATCCCGGACATCCTTGCCGAAGTCGGACGTTACCCCACGCGCTATGTGACGGTGACCGGCGGCGAGCCCTTGGCGCAAAGAGCCTGTCTGACCCTCTTGAAAGCGTTGGCCGACGAAGGCTACGAGGTGTCGCTGGAAACCAGCGGCGCATTCGACATCCATGAAGTCGACCCGCGGGTGGTCAGGGTCATGGATCTGAAAACCCCGGTTTCCGGCGAATCGCACCGCAACTTGTACGAAAACCTGAAGTACCTGAAACCGCAGGATCAGGTCAAGTTCGTCATCGCGGACGAAGCGGATTATCGGTGGTCTGTAGATATGCTCAAGGAACACCGTCTGTCGGAACGCTGCGAGGTGCTGTTCTCGCCGACGGCAGGCAGGCAGGATCCTACCGAGTTGGCGGATAAAATTCTCCGCGATCGGCTACCGGTGCGCTTTCAGTTACAGTTGCACAAAATCCTTTGGGGCGATTCGCCTGGGAAGTGATGAAAAAAGCCGTCGTCTTGTTATCGGGTGGTCTCGATTCCGCGACCACTTTGGCCATCGCCAAGGAGCAGGGTTATATCTGTTACGCGCTGAGTTTTGACTACGGCCAGCGACACGGGGCGGAATTGAACTCCGCCAAGCGCATCGCGCGGGAATCGCGGGTGGTCGAGCACAAGCTGATCCGGATCGAACTCGATTCCATCGGCGGCTCGGCGCTGACAGATACCCGAATTGCCGTGCCCGATCAGCCACAGACCGGCATTCCGGTCACCTATGTGCCGGCGCGCAACACCGTCTTTCTTGCCTTCGCCCTGGGTTGGGCAGAGGTGCTGGAGGCGGCGGATATTTTCATTGGCGTCAACGCCGTCGATTATTCGGGCTATCCGGACTGTCGGCCCGAGTTCATCCGGGCTTTCGAAAGGCTGGCCGGTCTTGCGACCAAAGCCGGGGTGGAAGGCAGGGTCTTCAAGATACACACCCCATTAATCGATTTGACCAAGGCGGACATCATCCGCACCGGCTTGGCCCTGGGGGTGGACTATACCCACACCGTCTCCTGTTATTCGGCCGACGAGCAAGGGCGCGCCTGCGGAGTCTGCGATTCCTGCAGGCTGCGTGCCGCGGGCTTCGCGGCAGCCGGCGTGATCGATACGACGCGTTATCAGGCCGGCCGTTGAAGGCGTCGTCTTCAGTGCGTCAATCCCTTATCCGAAACCGGAGCAGCATATGACCGAAGCCGCATCAGCCGAGACACTGACATTAACCCCGCCACAGCCGGTGGCGCAAATCGCATCAGAGCAGGCAACCAGTATGGTCAAGCTGGACGCCGAGGCCGTTGCCAAACTGGACAGCAAAATCGTCGACTTTCTGGAAACCGTCCTGTCGGCCGACATCAGCGATCCGAGTTTCCGTGAAAAACTCGGCAATGTCCATAACATGGGCAACCAGGAGATCAGGGCGGCGGCGCAGATTTCGAATCGGCTTTTGGAGCGACCGGTTCGAGCCATGAACTCGGGGATCTTTGACGAAACGTCGGGCATCTCGAAATCACTGGTGGATCTGCGCAACAAAATCGAGGAACTGGATCCGGCGAGGCAAGGCGACCTGCTCTCCCCTCGCAAGCTGCTGGGTCTGTTTCCCTTCGGCAATAAGGTACAAAACTACTTCCGCAGCTATCAATCCGCGCAATCCCACCTCAATGCCATCATTCAGGCGCTCTACAACGGTCAGGACGAGCTCCGCAAGGACAATGCGGCTATCGAGCAGGAAAAGGCGCGTGCCTGGGAAATCATGCAGAGGCTCGAGCAATACGTTTACGTGGGCAGAAGAATCGACGAGGCGCTGGAGGGGAAACTGCCCGAAATCGGAGCTCAGGATCCCGAGAAGGCGCGTATCGTACGCGAGGAGATGCTGTTCTATGTTCGCCAGAAGGTGCAGGATCTGTTGACGCAGCTCGCGGTGTCGGTACAGGGATATCTGTCGATGGACATGATACGCAAGAACAACCTGGAACTGATCAAAGGGGTCGACCGCGCGACGTCGACCACGATATCCGCGCTCAGAACCGCCGTCATCGTGGCGCAAGCCTTAACCAACCAGAAACTGGTGCTAGACCAGATCTCGGCGCTCAACACGACGACCGGGAATCTCATCGAATCGACTTCGCGCCTGCTGAAGCAACAGGCAGCCCAGACCCAGGAGCAAGCAGCGGGTGCAACGGTGTCGCTGGAACAGCTCAAGGAGTCGTTCCGAAACGTCTACGCCACCATGGACGCGATCGCCAACTACAAGACCCAGGCGTTGAGCGCCATGAAACAGACCGTGCAGGTGCTGTCAGACGAAGTTGGCAAGGCGAAGACGTATCTCGATAGGGTACAGGCAGAACAGCAGGTCGAGGTTGTCCGGGACCTCGAGTTGGGCGAGAGTGATGATATACGCCTATGAGCAGCGTCCGCGGAAACAATCGTGGCGCATTGGCACTCGTTGAAAAGATGGTTTCTCTTGACCGACCTTGATCGGGTATCTGTACGGTCCGTATTTTGCCGAAACCGCTGTCCCGGTAATTGCCCGCGGTTGTGATGGTTTTGACGATGAATCCAAGAACTAGGCTTCGACGCAACCTACAACGTCGCAGACTTGGCGGGGTCTGCTCGGGCATCGCCGATTACCTGGGCGTGAGCGTCACCTTGGTTCGATTTCTGGTCGTGATTTCGGTGTTCTTTTCCTTCAGCCTGACGCTGTGGATTTACCTGGCGCTTTGGTTTCTGTTGCCGGCCGAAGCGGAGACGCCGATGCCGAATTTGTCATGGGGTCTGCGGCGTCAACTGAAACGCATCGAACAATTAGTCCGGCAGGCGCACCGTCGGCTCGATGCTGATCTGGCCGATCAGATCCAAGCCATTTTCGATGCGATCAAGCTGGTAGCGCCTGGTTTCGAGGGCGAGAGCCGCGGATCGTCGTATTTGGGAAGAACACGCGAACAGGCACTCCAAAGGTTCCCGAAAATCTTGGAGCAACTGCTCGCGCTGCCAGCGGCCCTTGCCGAAAACCGTAACGGGGAAATGCAGGATACGCCCTATGGACTGCTGCGGGGCGAGCTGCGGCAGATAAATGACCAGCTCGACAGCGCCGGTATCGAGGTGATCAACAGCCGTATTCGACGGGACCTCGGGGAGGTCTCGGCCCACTCCCCAGAAGTTGAGGCTTGGAAGAGCCAACTGGCGGCTTTGCAGCATCGCCTTTCGGAGCGCGCCGGCGCACAAACCTTGGCAAAGCTGGAACACATCGAGGAGAAGCTGGTCTTCCTACTCAATCGCACACGCGATACCCAGGGCCTCTTCGATCTCAACCCGTTTCAGGTCCGGAAGATTGCCTACGAATACCTGCCCGATGCGCTGGATCAGTACCTGCGCCTACCGCCGGCGATGGCGCGCTCACAGCGCCTGACTGACGGCAAGACGGCGGAAGAGGCCTTGAACGAACAAATGAATCTGCTCGACCATACC
>DATIXD010000397.1:0-19344 GCA_035518875.1 Methylococcaceae bacterium
GTATCGGTGATGTCCTGCACCGTCGCCCCGTAACAAAGCCATTCCCCGCTATCGCCAGGGCAGCGGCGCTGGAGGGCGCGAATCAGGCCTAGCAGCGAGTGGTTGGTACGCTCGAAATCCTCCCGCACCTCGGCGAAGAACGCCTCATTGAGTTGCACGACACTACAGGCATCGGCGAGCTGTCGCGCCGCCACGGCAGGGATCAAACCGAATTGGGCCTCCGTCTCGGCGAGCACGACCATGACCTCGATCCAGCCGGTAGTCAGCGCGGCATCGTCGAAGAGCACGCGCAGCTCGGGCGTGGCCCAGGAATTTCGATAGATGGCTGAGTCGCTGATATGCACCGGCATGACGATTGCTACCTTGTTTCGCCCGATTGTATTGGAGATTCCAATCTACCATGGTGATAGCGCATTCTGCTATCCTTTCTTAATGGATAGCGCTCACCGCAAGACCCTCGAAGCAATCTACAGCGCCCCGACACCCGCCACCCTGAAATGGCGAAAAATCGAAGCATTATTGGTCGCGCTCGGGGCGCGAGTCATCGAAGGTCAAGGATCGCGGGTGCGCCTTGAGCTCAACAACGTAGTCGCCACCTTCCATCGGCCTCATCCTCACAAAGAAGCCAAGCCCTACCAGGTACGCGACGCACGAACGTTCTTGGAACAAGCGGGAATTAAACCATGACCCCCATGACCTATAAGGGCTATGCCGCCCGAATTGAATACAGCAATGACGACAACTGCTTCGTCGGTCACATCGCAGGCATCAAAGACATCGTCGGCTTCCATGGCGAAACCGTTTCCGAACTGCGTGCCGCGTTCCAAGAAGCGGTAGACGACTACCTCGCCACCTGCGAAAAACTGGAACGCGCGCCGCAAAAGCCGTATTCCGGCAAACTCATGCTTCGAATCCCGCCCGAAGTCCATGCTCACGTCGCCATGATGGCAGAGGCTCACGGCAAAAGCCTTAACCAATGGGCGGCTGAAGTGCTCGCCAATGCGCGATAGTTTGCGGTGCTGGGTTTCGGGTCGGAAGGAACAACCTCTTTCGGCTTTCTGAGCACCGCAGTCTGGCCCTGCAGGCGGGAACGGTCATTGGCCAGTGTCAGCCCAGGCATCGCCATGACGAATTTCTCAAGTTTCTCAAGAAACTCCATCGGGAAACCGACCAACGCTTGGATGTGTATTTGATCGTCGATAACTATGCGACACACAAGCATCCCAATGTCAAAGACTGGGTGGCTAAGCACCCGCGATTTCACATGCATTTCACGCCGACCTCGGCCTCTTGGGTCAATTTGGTAGAGCGCTTTTTCCGGGACATTACCGAGGAGCGGATCCGTCGCGGTGTGTTTCGGAGCGTAGACGACCTCAAAGTTGCCATTCAGGAGTATCTCGATCACCGTCACGCCAATACCAAGCCCTACCATTGGACGGCCAAGCCTAAGGTCATTTTGGCAAAGGTCGCCAAAGCTAAAGAAATGTTGGGGACGTTACACTAGGGTGAACATCCCCGGTAATACGGTGAACATCACCAGTCACAATAACCGCGTGCGGCCGGTCGCCGGGCGTTTCCCATAACAAAGGCAGTTGTAATTTGCGCTCTTCCCACAGCACGTTGGCGGTCAGCCATCGCATGAGCGCGTTGGCCTGACCCGCCCCTCCACAGTCTCGTGGATCCTGGTTGTTGCTGGAAACGGGATAGCACAGTGTGATCCGAGCGGGTGAAAACGTGAGAAAGACAACACGTCCTTGTCCATACCGCTTAGACAGGATGGTCGGCGCATTTGACTTGAAAATGATCCCGTTGGGTCCCGGACTGAGTCTTGTGCCGCGGGCAAGTACCTCGGCATCCGTGGTTTCCACCTGAACGGTGTGTCCCACGCCCTCGGCGCCAAATCGAAGCGCGTCCCCTTCACGCAAAGGGCTCAACAGAGTCGAAGACACGGTGATGTCCGGATAGACGTCGATCAGCCCAGGATCGAAACCGGTGATCGGCGCATCGTTGTTCCGCACTCTCAGCCACGGAGATCCAGGCGAGCCACTCGTTGAGGACCACCAACGTCCAGATCGTTCGGGCATGATCAATCGTATCTTGCTGGTGTTCGTGCAGGAGTTCCAGAGCGGCGCCGTGGTCGATACCCACCCGATCCAACAGGCGGGAGGAGAGCCTTGATGCCGTCCACTCATGCAACGATTCACGAAACCAACTGCTGAGGGGAACGGACAGGCCCCGCTTCTTGCGATGCACGATCGCTGGAGGCAGGTAACGCAAGGCATAACGTTTCAAAAATACCTTGGTTCGCAAACGACAGACCCGCTCATTTTCCGGGAGGTGGGCGGCGAATTCCATGACCGCCTGGTCGAGGAACGGTGCGCGCAGCTCGAGGGCCGAGTGCATACTGGCGCGGTCCGCCTTCGTCAAGAGTCCCTCAGCCAGCGACGTTTCCAGATCGTGCTGTTGGAGTCGGTCCAACATGGCCTCTGACGGGTAGGCCGGCATCGCGACGGACGGCGGCGCCACGCCCAGCCGTTGAAGAATCGCCGGAGGAATACTAGCCGTCCAGAGCACGTGGCGCGCGAGAGAATCCAATTGATCGCCCTGAACGAAGCGTTTGAGCAAAAAAGAGAGCGTTACCTTCTTGTCGCTCACCGGCCAGCTTTCCACCGCACGTCGGATGAGCGCCCGGAGGGGGGCGGGAAGCCGGGCATAGTGCTCGGCAAGTCCTGCCCCGAAATAGGTCGGATAGCCACCGAAAAGCTCGTCCGCGCCTTCGCCAACTAATGCCACACGGACATCTTGCGCGGCACGCTTGGCTAAGAGGGCGGTGGGTACCCAGGCCGGGTCGGCGAGCGGTTCGCCAGTCCTCCGCACGAGTTCGGCGATGGTTGCCGGAAAATCCTCTGGGCGCACCCACACGGGAATCGACTCGACACCCAAGGCAGTCGCCACTTGCTCGGCATAGTGTCCTTCGTCGTACGACGCCTCGCTGAAGCGGAGACTATAAGCTTTCAGGGGTTTTTGCGGCCAAATACGCTTGGCTACGGCAGCAATCAAAGAAGAATCGAGGCCACCGCTCAAAAACAGACCAAAGTCCACATCAACATCGCTTTGTCGCCGCACCGCCTCCCGGAATATTCCATCGAACACGTCCAGAGAGCCCATCCGTTTGGGCGCCTGCGCCGTGCTCCAACGCCAATAACGCCTTCGGTGCGTGCCGGCGGCGTCGATCGTGACGACCTCCGCTGGCGACACCTTTTGAATTGAGACAAAAGGCGTCACAGGCGCTGCGAAGTAACCGGATTGCAGGTAACCGTGAACCGCTTGGGTGTTGACATCAAACGCAGCCGGACTTGCCGATACCAGCGCCGCGACCTGCGAGGCGAAGCTGACCATGCCATCGTTGAGCTCAAAGAAAAGCGGCCGTTCACCCACTCGATCTCGAGCGAGCAATAACTTTTTGTTGCGTGGGTCCCAGATTGCAATGGCAAAGGCACCCGCGATTCGCTCCACAAAAGCCTCACCGAGCTCCAGATACAGTGCGGGAATCACCGCCACGTCGGTAGTCTGCTCGACATTTCGGCCGCGGTCCTGCAACCACGCGCGAAGTTCGCGGTGGTTATCAATCTCGCCATTGCAGACCATCATGACGCCGCTCTCAGAGTCAACGATCGGTTGCTTGCCGTCGTGTACTCCCCGAATGGCCAACCGGCTCATGCCGAACACTGCCGACTGATCGCCGGCCACCCCGGAATCATCAGGTCCTCGGTGCAGCAGCGCTTCGACCATGTGGTCAACCCGTCGCCGCATCGGGTCCTCGTGCAGCGTACCCTCCAGTACGGCGATTCCACAGATCCCACACATCTCAATGACCTCCGGAAGGCGGCAACAGGGCGGCCCAGTAACCCGAGCCGAGTTCTGTCACGTCAACACCATAGCCCGCAGCCATTGCACGGAGCCGCGCCACGTTCTTGTTCTTCGCGAGCAGGTAGACCGGGTGAGTGCGGGTGGCGAGCCACTGATCGCGTTGGTCCAATGGCACCACACGCTCTGGCCAGGACTCAGCGGAATTTAGCTTAAACAGCACGTAGTTGCTGGTCAGTTCCGTGCCATCATCGGTCAACACCGTCACCAGGCGTTTGAGATAAAACGGCAGCCCATTGGGCAGACATTTCAGGCAGGCAATTTCAGTATCCGGTGGCAAATTGGCTGGGATGCTTTGTGCGAGGCTGCGCGATGACCGGCTCTCCGCATAGTGAGACACCAGATCGAAATGGGCCGTTATCAAGAGGAGGGGGATGCTTAAAAAGGCAACAAAGGCCAACCGCACGTCCTGCGTCCAACGAGCCAATGCCGTGAGGAACGCAACACCGCCAAACGATAACGCCATCGGTAGGAAGAAAGGGGTGAAAGCTGCAAAGACTTCATGGCTAAACCGCAGTCGGTGTTCAAGCGCTTCAGGTCGGAGCGTGATGGCGCCCAGAAACAGCGCTGCCGCGGCGCTCAACAGGAGCAGTGCCACCGTCGCACGGCGCACAATCCGGCCCGCCCGTCCATCGCTGTTGTCCAGCGCCGCGGCAAAAACACGCGCGGTCAATATGCCGAGAGCCACTACCGCGGTGAGGATATAGCCGGGCAATTTCGACTGCGACATCGAGAAAAACAATACGACCACGACCGACCAGACGACAAACAGGCGATCGGCGCGAGACCAGCGCTGCCTGGTCCGCCAGGCGGCGAGGATCGATTCCGGCAGCAGAAGGCTCCAGGCAAAAAAACAGCTCGCGATAATCAGGGCGTAAAAATAAAAGGGCGCCGTCCGGCGGAACTCGGTGGTGGTGAACCGGGACACCGACTCTTTCATGATCCCGTAATAGGGAAAGTCAGGGCATAACACGGAAAGCCCGATAAACCAAGGCAGTACGACGGCCAAGAAAACAGCCCAATTACGCAGCGCGAAGAAGCGTTTCATCGCACCCTTTCGGCCTTCCAACCCATTGAAAATCGCGATGACCAGGGTCGGGACGATGAACCCGACCGGGCCTTTGACCAGTGTGGCGATACCCGCCGAGAGCGCACCGATCAGGTACCATTGACTGCGACGTCGACCTTCGCACTCCTCGGCCAGGTAGCACGAAAAAATGCCCGAGCACACAAAAAAGGCCAGAGTCATATCGAAAATGACAGTCCGGGAAAACGCTATGTAAAGCGGCGTCGTGGCCACGATGAGCAGGGCAAGGGTTGCGGTGCGCTGATCGTACACCCGTCGGCAAAACAGGAACAACGCCACAAGCAATGAAAATCCAAAAACAGCGGAAGATAACCGGGCGACGCCTTCCGACTCCCCGAAGAGCGAGAAAGAGAGTGCGATGGTTTTAAAGTAGAAGGCTGGCTTATCGAGGTAAGTCAGACCGTCGTAGGTCGGCACCAGCCAGGCGCGAGATTGGCTCATTTCCCTCGCCACTTCGGCGTTGCGGCCCTCATCCGGCGCGATTAACGGTGACTCTCCCAGGTGACCGAACAGCATGTACGCGCTGAGAATGAAGGAAACAACCAGAACCCAGTGATCGCGGATCAGAATCGAGGTTCTAACGGCACCGGCAGGGAGTTCTTGTTGAGGGAAAAGAGACATTCTTTTTTCTTGATTAACTTCAAGGGAATGGTGATTGGGCCAAGGCAACTCTTGGGGGGCAACGAGTCAAGCATCCACCATCGGTCACCATCGATACTTAAGCCCGGGCAGGCTGGGCTCGTTCTCTCACGGGCAAAGAAATTCGAACCGACTCACATGCAATGGATGCTGGCCGCACCTCGCCCCTTGGATTGCTGGCGACGGGCCAGCGAGATCGGCCAGAGCACCATGACGTCAAAACAGCGGCCTTCAGCAAGCCCCAGGATCCCATGCACCCATTCAATACAACCATTTGGGATGATCTGATCGGCATTATATATGACTTGTATCCGCTCCCCTTTCTCCGCCGTATCCGGGTAATGAAATTGAAGCACGCATCCTGATGCCCGTGAAAAGATGCCGAACCAAGGGATACTGCCTGCGATGTGATCAAACAAGACCGCTGAGGGTCCGTATTCCGGGATCCGAGACCGAGACTGCGAGCAGGCCATTACACGGTGATCCGGCACATCAATGCTAACGCCGGGGACAAGTGCGATCGGTTTTGCGTTGATCAGGGCTGTTTGGTAATCCACGCGAATGACCCATAGAACATGAAAGGGTTGATCCCCGTTAGGCCAATCGGCGAAGACAGACGCAGAGCCTGGCGTTAATTCGGTGAAGGCAAGCCAAGCACCATTCATGCCGCTCCGCGGGTCTTACGAAAACAATAGGTTAGATTCCCAATGCCGAAAGCGAAAATCGTACTGCGTTGAAATGAACCAGCCGACCACCAAACACGCGCTGAGATCTTTTCCTACCCGGTTTGCCACGTGTTACGACTCGGAAGGCGCAAATTCGGCGTGACGCGAAACGAAAATAGATGTGGCGCGGTTCGGGTCGCGGTGATCGCGACGCTCCTGTCCTGCCGCTTTGGCCGGGGGGTTGCTGGTTTTTGTCAATCGCGATAGTTCAAGCTTGATTCGTATTCCCCCGTGGTTGTTGCGAAGCGCGGGTATCCACGCCTCTCATGGTCATTTCGGGTCACAACGCCAACCGTTATCACCTCGGCGCGGCGCGATCCGCATTTGGCGTACCCAGCCGGATGGACGCGCATCGGGCCAATATCCGCGACCGGGATAACCCTGCGGAAAACCATCGATGGATGTGGCGATGGGCGGCTTAGGTCATCACCACTGTCTGGTGCTCGCGTCTTGGCTTCTGCTAACATCCACCTAACCGCACGACATGATTTTGCGCAGCCGATGCGTCAGTCAGCACATTGACCCCCCGACGTTTTCCGAAGGCTCACGCAGGCTTGACGGCTTCGATCGCCTCTAAAACGCACCCAATTTATCCTTAGCTGTGTTGGGGCATCACTAAGCAGGCCCCGTAACCAACGCCCAAGTTCATGGTACCATCAGTTTGGTCCCACTCCTGCCTAGTCGCCTGATATGACAGAAATTAGAACCACCGCTGCCCAACCATCGAGTCAACGTTCCCTAAGCCTGGTCAATGCAGGTGCCTTCCTCCTGGTGGCCGCCTGGGGCACCATGGTTTACTTCACACCGCTCAAGAGCTGGTTGAGCCAGGGAGAATGGATTAAGGACCAACTGGCCCAGTTCGGGCTCAGCGCCCCGCTCATATTTACTGTCGGTACAGCGAGTCTGGTGGCCATCGGCGTGCCACGGTTGCTGCTGTGCTCACTCGGGGGCCTGATCTTCGGATTTGTTTGGGCTTTGCTATTGACTCAAGTCGGCACGGTCTTAGGCGCTTATGCGACCTTCCTTTTTGTGCGTTGGTGCGGGCGTGACTATACGCTGCAGCGCTTTCCCCGGCTGCGTGGCCTCTCCCAAAGACTGGAAGCCAATGGCTTCATGGGGGTCATGCTTGTGCGGCAATTACCCGTGAACGGATTTTACAACGACGTCGTCTTGGGGCTGTCACCGGTTACCCATCGCGACTTTCTTCTCGGCACTTTTCTGGGGTTTTTGCCTTTAGGCGTGACTGCCTGTTTAGTCGGGGCAGGCCTAATCCAGGCGGATATCATCAAAGGTATTCAATACATCGCGTTGGCGCTGTTATGTTCGACTGTCCTGGGCTTTCTGCTCAAGCGGATTGTCAACGCCACCACATTCGCTTGAAGGCTTTAACAAGGAAACTTGATTACCAACCGTCAGGACGTTCGAAGAGCCGGCTCAATGAGGACGCACAGCGGGCACATGGTAACGCGCGGCTTTGCAGCGACGGTTTCAACGATCGCGCTGATGAAACCATTTAGCAGTGGTTGTCACAAACCTAGGCCTTGCCGCTACATCAGCCTTTGGGTTCGTTGATAGATATGTCCCTGCTGTGGCGGTTGCTGCGCCCGTGGTGTCGGGGAGACGCCGTCCTCCCCGCACATCATGCTCATGCGGGCAGGTTCTATGGCGAACCCGATCAACACCGGGGTGCTTTCCTATCCGAAGTAGCGTCATTCCTTCGCCACTGCGACGATGACGAGGTCTGCACGGGTCATTTGGCCGCATAAATGAAACTTTCGTTTTCTGGTCGCCGTTGGGTTCCTCTGAGAATTGGTGATCTTCGCCAAACTCCCAGAGCTGAACCTTGTCCGACCCCTCTCAGCGGATGGAAGAACGTCTTAAGTCATGACGCCTACATTCGCTTGAACCAATTTGCTGCACCCAACAGAACGGCTTTGCAACGCCCAAAGAGTTCGGAATCCCAACGATCCATTCGTGCTTCACGATGCACCATTCCCGCCTGCCCCTCTTGTTCTTCGCGCCCTTGGTTTACCTGTTGGGTTGCCTTTGCATTGCCGCTTTCTTGGCTTATCCACTTTATTTTTCCGTTGCCCAAGATGTTGATTTTCATTTTTTAGTTGACAGAGGTGCCGAACTCGTTTTAGTGCTCGGGCTTTTCCCACTCGGGTGGTGGCTTGGCATCGGCAGAGCGGAACTTGGGCTCGCCGTACCGCCCAGCCATATTCTGTCCCAAATGGCACGCGGATTTGTGATCGGCGCCCTGATGTTAGGAGCCCACGTCATGGTGCTTCTGCTTCTCGACATCCGCGTCATCGATCCGGGCAAACTGATACCCGGAAGAATCATCAACGTGATATGCAAGTCGTTTGTTCTCGGGTTTATTATTGCATCGATCGAAGAGACGGTTTTCAGGGGATTCCTGCTCGGAGCCATCATCCGGAAAGCCAGTCGCGCTTACGCCGTCTTGATCAGTGCATTCTATTTCAGTGCGTTACACTTCCTGCATACCAACTTAAGGCCGGAATCTGATCAGGTTCACTGGTATTCAGGATTTGTCTTGCTGCTGGATGCTTTCCGTCAGCTTATTCAGGCGGATTTAGATTCGTTTCTCGCGTTGTTGACCAGTGGCATCTTCCTCGCCTGCGTGAGATTCCTGGTTGCCTCAGGTGGATTGGGTTACTGCATCGGTTTGCATGCGGGGTGGGTCTTCATAATCAAAACATCAAAATCGTTCTCTGACCGGATGACTGAACCGTTCTGGACGCATATGGCGAGCAACTTCGACGGCATTATTGGCTATTTGTCCGTTGCCTGGCTCAGTGTCATCATTGTACTCTTGACCATCAGGCTCAGGCGGAAAGTTTGAGGAGCCACAAAAAGTTCATCGTGTCTGACTTTGCTTACTCACCGCTCATCAGCCCGAGCGTTTTCTGCTGTGCGCTCCGGATCACGGGCGGATCCGCCGCTAGTGAAACGTCCCTTACAAACCTTTAGTTATGTTTGGGCAAATGGAATGATGTCTTGGAAGACTTCTTTGGTTTTAAAGCCGTCATTTAGTGGGGTCTCATAACTAAACAAATGTCGGGGACGTTACACTAGGAGATGGACACCCCGTTCAAGCGGGGGCCGGACTCCATCGAGCTTGCAGGGGTATCACACGGAGAATACAGTAATCCCCATGAGCCAAACCCATGCCGTCATTCGGTCAACGCCTTACGAACAGTTGCTCGCCCTGCCCGAGAATCTGGTGGGCGAAATCATCGGCGGCCAACTTCATACGCAACCCCGTCCTCCGGGCCGCATGGTGTGGCGGAAAAAGGACTCACCATCGAATTGGGCGGCCCTTTTGACAAAGGAAGAGGCGGCCCCGGCGGCCGGTGGATATTGGGGGAGCCGGAGGTTCACTTCATCCGGGATACGGAAGTGGCCGTACCCGACCTGGCCGGGTGGCGGCGCGAGCGGATGCCCTTGATCCCTGAGGATCACCGTTTCGAGGTGGTTCCTGATTGGGTCTGCGAAATTCTGTCGCCTTCAACGGTGAAGAAAGACCGTATTCTGAAGCTGCCGCTCTACGCCCGTTATGGCGTCGCCCATGCCTGGCTGCTCGATCCCGTGGCGCGCACTCTGGAGGCGTTCGAGTTGCGTGAGGGCGCGTGGACATTGATCGGCAGTTTGAAGGATGAAGATGCGGTTTGTCTGGCCCCCTTTGCAGCGATCAGCTTTTCGCTTGCCGAGTTGTGGGTTTAAAGGATCATAAATTCATTGGGCTTCGCTGCCCAGTTTTCGTAGGGTGGGCAGACTTTTACTGCCCACCAAAAGCGGCGGCCAAACCAAGAGGCGTTTGCCCACCCTATCTGTCTTCCGATGTCGGGCAGCGCTCGCGGGCCGTCCGTAACAGCGCCTCCTCCGCCGTTCGCAGTCGCTGGCGGCGGTCGCCGAGCCACGCATCAGCCTCTACCAAAGCGCGCTCGCATTCACTGACCATCTCACCCATGACCTCGGGCGCCGCGCCTCCCGGTGCGGCGCGTGCCAAAATGGCGGCTTCAGGATCTAGGGCATTACGAAGGGCCGTCTGGGAGAGTTCGATCCGATGGCCTATTACCCGCTCCGCAGCCGCTGCTAACTCCTGAGGCGTGAGCTGTTTGAGATCACCGTCCGCAAGATGACTGCGCACGAGATAGCCGACCAGCCGGTGCGCCTCGCGAAAATCGAGACCGCTTTGCAGAACCAGCGTCTCGGCGAGATCGGTTGCGAGCGCGAAGCCATGGTCGAGCCGTTCGCGCCCGCACTGCTCATTGAATGTCAGCAAGCGCATGACCTCGCCCATGAGTCCCACCGCATCACGCGTATCCTCGACTGCGCGCGGGATCAGCCCATAGAGCGTCAGGCGGTTGTCCGGTTGCCCCGAGGGGGTGCGGCCCGCTGCCGCGCTCGCCGCGAGGGTGCCGATCATCGTGCTCGCCAGGCCGCGGACATGGGTTAGGGCGAATGGATTCTTCTTTTGCGGCATGATCTTGCTGGCGCGGGCGTGACTGTCGTCAAGCTCGACCAGGGCGAATTCTTCGGTGGCAAAGATTTGTAGATCTTCGGCCAGGCGGTCGAAATTGATCAGAATCGCGGTTAGCGTGGCGGCCGCCTCGATCGGAAGATCGGGCTGCCACATGGCATCGCGGGCATGGGTCACGAGTCCGTCGAAACCCAGAAACTCGCGCAGGCGCTCGCGATCTTGCGGCAAACGCGAGCCGTTGGTACTGCCGCAGCCGGCGGGACTTCGATTCACCCGCCCGTAAAGTGCCCGGACGCGATCGAGATCGCGCAGCACAGGATAGGCAAATCCGAGCAGGTAATGGCCGAAGCTGGTCGGCTGCGCCGACTGTAGATACGTATAGTCCGGCATCAAAGCCGTACGAAACTCGTGGGCCCGCGCGATGATCGCCCTTCCCGTCGTTGTCAGCGCCTCAGCCAAGCCGAGCAAGCCTGCGCGCACTTTGATCAGAAACGCCGTCGTGGTCGCCTCGCGCCGCGCCCGTCCCGCTCCCAGCCAAGTGCTCGCGCCGGTCTGGGTGACTAACCACGCCTCCCGGTTGGTGTAGAGGTCGCCCCTGGCCGGGTCAAGGGTAAAATCGGCAGGTCGTTCGTGGAGTTTCAAGAGCGCGGTGAGCAGTTCCCGACCGGCTTCCCGCGGAACGATGCCCGCCTCCATCATCATCAGGGTGTGAGCAAGATCGACCAAGCCCATGGCCTCGAACAGGCCCTCTTGCTCCTCAAGCTCTTTTTTAAATGCGGCGTCAACGAGCAAGGCGGATGGCCCGGCGCCGAGGCGCGCGCCCACCTCGAGCTCCTGCTCCGATACCGGGGTTCGGCCAGACCCCTGGCTATTTGATGAAAACATCCGTGTTTTCACCCTTGCGGGCGCTCGCGTCCCAGCCCGCTTTCGGCGGATTGGTCTTGTCGGCAATGAGACTTATCGTTGCCTCGCCGGGCTTGGGTTCGACGACCTTGGGGTCCCAGGCGCCTGAGCGCACCAGTTCGTCGGTGACCGTGTGCAGGGTGTCGAAGCGCAGCCGGCAGCGCAAGGCTTCGACCGCCAACAACTGGTCGGGGTGGATGTTGCCGAGTCCAACATTGGTACCGTATCTTCGGATCAAATAGGCCTGCTGGTCCTTGAGCGGGGCCTCCCAGACCAATCGGTCCGCAGCCGTTCCCAGGGTCTGGCAGATCGTCGTCACAGCCTCGTCGATGACCTGGCCGTGCTCGCCGTAGATCCCCACCGCTCGACCGGACTCCCGGCCTTCCACCACAACCCAGCGCGCACCGTGTTCCAGATCCTCCAGGGCCTGCTCGGCGATCTCTGCCGCCGTAGGCTGCTGCCTCGGGTCTTTCTTTCCGACCTCGGTGATGGGAACGAGCCCGGCGTCGAGCGCGCAATGAATGATGTTCTTGCGGCGGAAGGCCGGCATCGGAATGGTGCCATCGGAGATCTCCACGGCGCCGAAACCTAAAGTCTTGGCGTGCTTCATGTAATCGCGGCAGTGCCGCTCGACTAGTGCGACCTCGAGCAACGTACCGCCCGGGAAGGTCAGAATGTCATGCTCTTCCAGCAGCGCCAACTTCTGTTGCAGCGCCTGTTTGGTAAGGAACACCGAGGTCCCGAAGCCGAATTTCCAGTGGTCGATGCAATGAGCCGCCAGTTCAAGGGTATCGCGAAGCAGGCCTAGGCCCACACCCGTGTCGATGACCATCGTCACCCCGGCGGCTCTGGGCTTTTGCGTGCGATCGCCGATGAGGCTCTTAATGATGGGATCCCAGGCGAGCTCAGGCATACTCCACACCCCGCGAGAGGAGGCCCAGGGCCTGTTCGACCATAGTCAGGTCGGCGCCCCAGGGCACCACCGCCGTCATCCCTTCTTGTTCGATGTCAAACTCGAGTAGACAGCATTTGAGCAGGGTCGGTCGGTCCTCGACGTGCGCGAGCTTGCGCGGACACATCTCCACGCGCGGCGGCTCATCCCCGTAGTAATGGCGGTGAAACTGGAGACTGCGCTCGCACCCGATCAGGGTCCACGGGTGGCGTTCCGGGGGGCGCTCATCGAGAAAGTACACGGGCGCACCGAGTTCATCGAGGCCCCCGGAGCGGCAGGGAACGAGATAAGCCTCCGCCTGGACCTGCCTACAAAGTTCGCGCAGGTCGATGCGCTCCAGCTCCAAACAGATCGGCGGGAGATCGGCATAGCTCAGGACGTGTTCGGCCATTTTGAAGAGCTTCGGGGGCTCCGGGGGGGCGACCTCCACGACCCGCACAACCACGGGATCGGGACGGTGGATAATGTTGATATGATCGAAGGCGCCTTGAACGACCGCGGTCCGATCCGACCCGACGCCGTGCGCCCGCGCCAGCTTGGCGAGCGCCGAGCGGTTGGCCGGGTCGGTATCGGGCGACTGTATGAATACGCAATCGGCGGGTAAGGCCAGCACCTCCACGGCCTCCACACGGGTGAACAATGCCTCGGATTCGGCCCGCTGCACGGCCGCAACCACCACCTCGTCCGCCTTGTGCAGGACCACGACGTCCGTGCGCCGATACACTTCCCGCGCCAGCAAATGTGCACTGACCGCCGCCTCGGTCAAGGCACCTTCATAGGGTTGATAGCTCACTCGACGATAAGGCAAGGGCACGAAGTTCTTCTGACATTTTAGATTCCCGACCTTTAACGCCTCACCGCCCATCGCTGCCTCCCCCGGTTCAGGCCAGCGCAAAACTACGCGCCCGTTCCTGAGGCGCCAGTTCCCGCTCATGGATTCTCAGCGGGTCCAGATTCCGAATCAAATCCACCATCTCCGGCCTAGGCAAAGGGACTGGGCCGAGGTCCTCGCGCACCGGAAAATCAAACCCCGTGTTCTCGCGCACCTCAGCGACATCGACATCCGGATAAAGCGCGGCAAGGCGCGCGTGGCCGGATTCGTCGAAATCGAAGACCCCGAGCTCGGTGACGATGTTATCCGGTCCCTGACCCCGATAGCCCATCTCGGAGCGGCTCTTGCCCTTGGCGCTTCGATGCCCCACGCTGGTGATGAAATCGCAATCCTCCACCAGTCTAAATCGGCGTCGGCCTTTGCCATCGAGGCTCGCCCGGTGGGCGCCGGTCCAAATGGTCACATGCGCCACATCGCAGGACAGGTTGCAACCGCCGCCCCCGCCCGGCAGCTTGAGCTGCAGTTGCTCGTGCCCGAGTCGGGTCACGTTCATGTTGCCCCAGCGGTCGATCTGCAGGCCGGAGAGAAACATTCGGCCGACCCGACCGCTCGCGGCCAAGTCGAACAGTTCTTCGATGTCGAGGTGGCATTGCGCGCCTTGACTCATGACCCAGTCGTTGGTGGTGGGGGCGAGGAACGGCGGGTTGGGGTTCACCCCATAGGTGGCGCCGGCCACCAGGACCAGACGCGGGGCATGGGTCTGTTTCGCTAGATGCAGCGCGAGTTGCACGAGGGGTGAGCCGAAGCCGTGGAAGGCCACGATGCCGTCTTCGACAGTCCGGGCGATCTGGTAGATCATCGCCTCGCTCAGGGTGCAGTATGCTGCGGCTCGATCAGACATATAGATTCATCCAGGCGCCTGAACCCTGCTGCCAGGAGGCGAGGCGCTCGAACGTCTCTGCACCGCCAACGGCCTCCAGGTAGTCGGCATGTGTGGAACAGCCATAGACGTAAGTTCGCAGATAAGAATTGCGAAAGCTTTCAGCGCCTCGGCTCGCAAGGCGATAGTATTCGCCGGTGTGCCCGCGGTCATAGGCATACAAGGGATAACAGCTGGTCGGGTGTGCGCCGTAGGGAACCTCGGTCAAAGCCATGACATAAAAATAGGGAATCGTCACGCCAACTTTCGCAAGCCGCTCGGGCGGCACGATGTTCTCGACCGTGGCAATCACCTTTCTCGACGCCTTGGCGAACAGGATGTCGGCGACTGGCGGCCCCTCGATATGCAGGTTACCCTGCGCATCGCCATAGTGGGCATGGAGGATCGCCACATCGGGCTGGAGCGCTGGAACCAGCACGAGTTCATCCCCGGTGTAGGGGCAGGTCATGGTCCTGAATTCCGGATGCATTTCCATGAACCCCGTACCCCGGACCGAGCGGATGGGCATAAACGAGAGACCTGCGATCGCGGCGCGCAGTTGCTGTACCAGGGTATAACAACAACTGTCCCGTACCTCGACGGCCCCGGATTCGCAGGCCCGCCGGTAATTCGGCGCCATCCCGAAGTCCTGTTCGAATCCCACATAGGACTCGGCGCTCACCGCCACGAGACCCGCTCCGCAGAGCAGATCCACATCGATGCCATGGGCCGAACCCACGAGTCTGAGGCCACCGGTACCCTGTCTGATCAGTTCGCGCAAAGCGGCCATGGGTTCGCGCAGGGACAATCCGCCGCCGATGGCGACGCAGTCGCCCTCGCGCACGTGGGAGACTAAGTGTGCGAGGTCACAACGCTTGTCGGCTTGGGTATGGATTGCCGTGTTCATAGCACGGTCATCCCGCCATCGATCGCCAGGGCGGCGCCCGACACGAAACTGGCCTCATCGGAGGCGAGGAAGAGCGCGGCCTGCGCGATTTCCTCGGGTCGGCCGAAGCGGCCGATGGGGTACTTGGCGATCTTCGCCCGGGTCTCCTGGTCGGTGTCGCGCCCCATGATCCATCGATCGAGTTCGGTGCCCGCGACCCTTCCGGGGCAGAGGCAATTG
Organism: Methylococcaceae bacterium; assembly: GCA_035518875.1. Classification (GTDB taxonomy): domain Bacteria; phylum Pseudomonadota; class Gammaproteobacteria; order Methylococcales; family Methylococcaceae; genus DATIXD01. The sequence goes on from DATIXD010000397.1 coordinate 15,618, forward strand.
ACCCGGATTCCCAGCCCCGTATATTCGGCGGCCATCTGCCGGGTCAGCCCGATCACCGCGGCTTTGGAGGCGCAGTAGGCAGCCATCATCGGGAACCCGACCAGCCCCGCGATGGAGGCGATGTTGACGATGGAGCCCCTGGTTTGCTTCATCCACGGCAGTATGGCTTGGGAACATAAGAATGTGCCGGTTACATTGACCGCCATGACCCGTTCCCAGGATTCGAGGCTGGCCTCCTCGACGCTGCCGAAATCGGCGATGCCGGCGTTGTTGACGAGCACGTGGACGCTGCCCGAGTAACGACCGATGATACTCTCCAATGCCTTCGCCACGCCTCTGGCATCGGCCACATCGGCGCAGAACGCCGCAGCGTCGATCCCCTCATCGCGCAGCTCGGCCTCGGCCTGCTCGGCCCGTGCGTCGTCGCGGTCCAGGATGGACACCCTCGCGCCTTCACGACCGAACAGCCGTGCCATCGCCAAGCCGAGCCCGGCGCCGCCCCCCGTAATGATCGCGTTCTTATAGGCCAATCGTCCGTCCATTTAAAGTCCCCTCAAAACCTTGCTGCCGGCCCGCAAACGGCACAGTTGGATGAAATACGACGGATTCAGGAACAGCTCGTCCATCTCCCCGAGCTCGTCGACCGTCAATCCGTTACGCACCATCGGGGCCAGGTACTGGAATCCGTCCTTGGCGCCGTAGCCGACGTGGAAGGCACCGAGGATACGGCGCGAAGATCCGTCGATCACGAGTTTCTGGAAACCCGAAAGACGCGGTTCCATCATCGCGTACAGCATCATCCGGTCCCCGGCCGGCAGAGCAACCTCATGGCCATCGGGATTGTCGGGCGGCAGCTTGAGCACCACCACCTCCCGGTAGCGCTCGCGAGCCTGTTCTTCCCCAAGTCCCAACCAACACACCTCATAATGGGTGTGCATGAAGTCGGGATAGTCCTTGAGGTGGTAGTGCGACTCCTCGCCCATGATATTGCGAGCGGCGTACACCCCGCCTTTGCGCGCCTTGAACATCTCCATGGGTGCGCCGACCAGATCGCCAACCGCGTATACATCGGGAACCGAGGTCCGCATGCGACTGTCGACCTCGACAAAACCTTCAGCATCCACGCTCACTCCGAGCACCTCGCGCGCCTCTTCCGAATTGGGGCGCTCGCCGATTCCCAGGAAAACGAAATCGGTGGCGACGCTGACCTCGCCCATCGGCGTGCGGATCGTCACGGCCCGGACCCGCCCCCGCTTATCCCCTTCGATGGCGGTCAGCGAGCCCGGCCAAAATTCCATTCCCTGTTCCTCCATCCGTTCGATGAGAAACGCACGGGTTTCCCCGTCATGAATGATCGATAGCGGACGATCGCGGCAGACGACAATGGTGCGCCGGCCGGTGGCGTTGAAAAAGCAGCCGTACTCGATGGCAGTCTTGCTGGCTCCGACAATCACGGCGGTAGGGCCCGGCTCGTAATCGAGGGTGTCGACTAGACTCGCAAAGTTGAACACCCCCTTCAGGGCTTGGCCGTCAAGACCCAAATTCTTCGGACGGGCCCCGGTCGCAAGGACGAGGTTCTTGGCCCGGTACGTCTCGCCAGCCGCAGAAACCGTATGGGCATCCAGAATCCGGCCGCCCGTGCCCAGAACGAATTCCAGATCGAGCTGCTCCTTGCTCTGGTAATTCATGAAGGCGTGGGGGCCTGTTCTGCCTTGACGGAACATCTCAACGACGTCTTTAATGGAGGTCGTCTTTCCCCTCAGGTCATGAAACCACAACTTGCCGGAGAACGTCCGCTCCAGCAGCAGTTGCGCGGCGACGTCGGAGAACACATGATGGGGGACGCAGGCGTGATGGGGACAGGAGCCGCCGAGGAAGGGCCAGCGGTCGATGATCAGCGGCCGTCCGCCCATCGCACGCAGGTATGCGGCCCCAAAACGCCCGGCCGCACCACCGCCCAAAAAGATCGCATCGAACTCCCGCCGATCATCGGCATTGACGTTGACCAACGGCTCCTGACGATCGCCTGCCGCAAGCCGGCTCGCGATCTCTTGTGCCCAGCGTTTAGTGGACCACTGAGTGTGGCTGATATCGCTCACGATGATGACTCAAGTCATTGGGGAAAAGCGCGCCGGCAACATGGGCACAGTGAGCTTCCTTCGATTAATAGGCAAACATCAATCCGGTCTCCTGGCTCCCCCGCCGCAGCAGGGGCACCCGGCACCGTGGGCGGCTTCAAGCGGATGGGGCGCCGGCGGACAATCCGTGCGTGGCTGTGCCCGGTCGCCGCCACACTGCGGGCACACCCACTTCTCGGGCTCGCGAGTACCGGCGAAGACCATGCCGCTGAAGCGATGGCCGCAGTCGGGGCACAGCAACTGGTAGACCGGCATGGCGTTATACCTACGCGAAGCCCGCGTCGGAAGCCGCTTGGTTACGGAGCGGACGACACGTCAAGCGGCTTTCTTGGCCGCCAGTTCACTACGCACCAACTCCGTCCCCGCCACCAAGGCGTGCAGCTTATCGATGGCGATGTAGCGCTGCAGCAGAATCAGCCCGCAGTCGGTGGTGACGCCGAGACGGTCGGCCGGTATCACTTGCAACAATCGCCGGATTCGATCCGCGACCTGTTCGGCGGTCTCGGTGACCGTGCTCTTGACATCGATCACCCCGGCCCAGAAACAGACATTTTCCGGGAGCGGATGGGTCCTCATCACCTCCAGATCACTCATGTCGTCGCTGCGCCGGCCGCAGCTCTCGAGATTCAAGACATCGATGTTCGTTTTGTAGACCATGGGCACTACGGATGCAGTGGCAGGCGGTTCCTTGCCGCGCCGCTTGGTGAGGTCAAAGATCTCGCCGGCCTTGGCGGTGTCATCGGGCAGATAGGCCGGGGTTCCCCCCCAGTTTCCCCAGCATACGTGCACGATGATTTGGGCGTTCTTGACGCCTTCGACGGCGCGATTGAACGCCTCGATGGACCAACCCTCGAAGCCGTAAGGAAAGGTGAACTCGTCCAGTTGGATAAAATCGACCCCGAGCGCATCCACTTCTCGCAGGTCTTCGTTAAGCGCCGCGGCAATCGCCATGGCCCGCTCGTGCGAGGACTTGTAATACAAATCATTGGTCGCCTGCGCCAAGACCTGAACGCCGGTGTATTGGACCTTGATCGGCTTTCGGGTCGCCCGCTTGAGCGCGCGCGCCTGTTCCACCATGATGCTTCCCTGCCGCTTGACCGCCTGGTCCAAGGTGGCCGCGTGCAGGCGGCTGTAGATGGGAAAGCCCAGATGGCCGCCCTTGAGGTGATAACCCAAGCGCCGGTAATAGTAATAAAGCGCCTGATCCGCGTAATTGTCGCCATGGACCCGGCCGTCGGAGATGATGTCGAGGCCGGCGTTCTCCTGGTCCTTGGCGATCGCCGCGACGGCATCTTCCAATGCCTCGCGCACCAGCGCATCCGGGGGTTCCTGATCGCCGGTGAAGGTCCTTGCGTACTGGGCGTCCCACCATCTCGGATTGGGATAATTGCCGACCATGCTGGTTGGAATGAGAATTTCCTGGCCGCGTATTTTCATTTTTTCTCCTCCTCTCGAGCTTGTGTGTGTTGGGTAAGCTTTATCGCGTGTGCCACGGCCAGCATCCTGCTGGTCCTCACGGTCGCAAAGGCATCCTTCCTTGTCAGGATTGACGCATTTCGCGCAAGCCGCATGGTTTACGAATCGAACCG
>DATIXD010000398.1:0-12589 GCA_035518875.1 Methylococcaceae bacterium
AGATGGGCTAATCAGGAAATTCAATAGCGTAAGGCCCATGGGGGTAACTATAGGGGTAACATAAATGGTGGCCTTGACAATTGGCTTGCAATATAAGGCAAGTACTTCCTTATTCGAATCGCGTCGCCCTCCATTTTCCTCGATTGACCGCCCCCCCTTCTGGTTTGACATAGGGGGGGGTGTTTCACCGCCGCAAACAAGCCTAGCGCGCCATCATCCCGGCGAGCCGATTGTCATCCAAACCTATCCGCCAGGCCTCAAGGAGGCGGCAATCAATGACTCATTCATTCCAGAGACTAGCGCGCGCCCATGTCCGCGAGTCGGAGCAGGATGTGGGTGACAAGCCCATTCAAACAGGATAATATTTCCGGTCTTTGGAGAGATGTCCGAGTGGTTTAAGGAGCACGCCTGGAAAGTGTGTATACGTTAATAGCGTATCGAGGGTTCGAATCCCTCTCTCTCCGCCATATTTAAATCCAACGCCATCCACCAGCGTCCTGAAGCCCGCACCGTGCGGGCTTTTTTGTTCCTTGTTGTTCAATCGAGTGCAGTAAAAACCATTTCCGGGGCTGATTGTAGTGCGTGCCTGACACACATTTGTTAATCTGCCACTGAATGCGAACAGCGGATCGACACTGCAACTTGAAGAATCTTCATTCGGAAAGAGCTGATCACAACCCTCATGGCCCAATCCTTCCTCGAACGCCTCATCTACGCCAGTCGCTGGCTGCTGGCCCCGGTCTATCTGGGTATCGGCCTGACCCTGGTCGCGCTAACGGTCAAGTTTTTTCAGGAGTTCTGGCATCTTTTCTCCCACATCCTGGAAATGCACGAGAACGACCTAGTGCTGCTGCTTCTTTCCATGATCGATATGGTACTGGTCGGGGGACTTCTGGTCATGGTGATGATCAGCAGCTACGAGAACACGATTTCCCAACTGGACATAGGCGAGGACACGGAAAAACTGAGCTGGCTGGGCAAGTTGGACACCGGCTCCCTGAAGACGAAACTGGCGGCCTCCATCGTGGCCATCTCCGCCATCCACCTGTTGAAGATTTTCATGAATGCCGACGATGTGCCCAACGACAAGATTCGCTGGTACACGCTGCTGCACCTGACCTTCGTCCTTTCCGCCGCCGTCATGGCGTTGATGGACAAGATGACCAAACACAAGCCGCATGAGCCTCCGCACTGACATGACCCGGTTGATTTTATACGGCACAAGCGGCTGTCATCTGTGCGAAGAGGCGGAAGCCATTCTTGACTACTGCCTGCAGGCCGCGAGTTCGCCAAGCCGGTTCCAAACCGTCGATATCGCCACAAATTCCGAATTGATGGAGCGTTACGGCCTATTGATTCCCGTTTTACGCAACGATGACTCAGGGAATGAATTGAACTGGCCCTTCGGGCCGGAAGAGATAAGAAAAATCATGTAGGGCGGCCTTCAGGCCACCAATGGCCGTGCCCATCGAGACCAGCGCCCGGAAGGACGCCCTGCCAACCCAAAAACGGATTATGACCATGACCGACCCCACTTACCGCATCGAAAAGGACAGCATGGGCGAACTGAAAGTCCCTGCCGAAGCGCTATACGCAGCCCAGACCCAGCGCGCCGTCGAGAACTTCCCGATCAGCGGCATTCCGATGCCACCGGCCTTCATCAGGGCCGTCGCCCTCATCAAGCAATGTGCCGCCGAGGTCAATATGGAACTCGGCCTGCTGGAACCCGCCCTCGGCCAGGCGATCGTCCAGGCCGCGCGGGAAATCGTCGATGGTCGTCACGCCGAACAATTCCCGCTCGATGTATTCCAGACCGGTTCGGGCACCAGCACCAACATGAACGCCAATGAAGTGATCGCCACCCTGGCCACACGCCTTTGCGGTCAACCGGTCGGCCCTAACGATCACGTCAACATGGGCCAAAGCAGCAACGACACCATTCCGACGGCGATTCACGTCAGCGCGGCGCTAGCTGCCAACGAGCATCTGATTCCGGCGCTGGAACATTTGCAGGCGACCATTCATTACAAGGCGCGGTCGCTGGATGGTGTGGTGAAAACCGGCCGCACCCATCTCATGGACGCCATGCCGATCCGCATGAGCCAGGAACTCGATGGTTGGGCGCTGCAGATCGGCAACGGCGTCGAGCGCATACGCGCCGCCCTGCTGCACATCTATCGGCTGGCCCAGGGTGGCACGGCGGTCGGCACCGGCATCAACGCCCATCCACAGTTCGCATCCAAAATCGCCGAACGGCTCGCCGATGCCACCGGCCTCCCATTCGTGCCCAATGCCTCATTCTTCGAGAGTCTGAGCAGCCAGGACGCGGCCGTTGAGCTATCCGGTCAACTAAAGACCGTCGCCGTCAGTCTGATGAAGATCAGCAATGATTTGCGCTGGATGAATTCCGGCCCGCTCGCCGGGCTCGGCGAGCTCGAGCTGCCAGCCCTGCAACCCGGCTCGAGTATCATGCCGGGCAAGGTTAACCCGGTCATTCCGGAAGCGACCTGCATGGTCGCAGCCCAGGTCATCGGCAACGACGCGACCATCACGATTGCCGGCCAAGCGGGCACCTTCCAGCTCAACGTCATGCTCCCGGTAATTGCGTACAACCTGCTCCAAAGCATCGAGCTCTTGGCAAACAGCTCGCGCTTGCTAGCAGACAAAGCCATCGCCGATTTCGTCGTAAGGGACGACAACTTAAATCGGGCCTTATCCCTGAACCCCATTTTGGTGACGGCCTTGAATCCAATCATTGGGTATCTGAAGGCCGCGGAAATCGCCAAAACTGCCTACAGGACGAAACGACCGGTGGTAGACGTCGCCGTTGAAATGTCCGGCATGTCGCGTGATGAATTGGCGCGTCTGCTGGATCCCGCGAAGCTGACGGAAGGCGGGATCCAGGAGTGAAGGAGATACCCGGCTAAGCGGCACGTGGAGAGGCCATTGGCCGAACATTCAAGCTAACCCGGCAAAATGCTCCAGCAGCCTAGCCTGCGCGCGAGTCGGAGTCTGATTCTCGGTCGGACTGAGGCGACGATAGGTTCCGTCCGCTTGCAGCAGCCAGGCTTGACTGTTATCTCCGAGGTAGAGTTCGAGGTCGCCGCGGATTCGCTCCACCAACTTCTTGTGCTCGATGGGGAAACAGCTTTCCACCCGGCGGAACATGTTGCGCCTCATGAAATCCGCACTGGCGGCGTAAACCTCCGGCTCACCCCCGTTATCGAACCAATAGATTCGGCTGTGCTCCAGAAAACGGCCGATGATCGAGCGCACCTCGATGTTCTCCGACACGCCCGCAATGCCCGGACGCAAACAGCACAGGCCGCGCACGATCAGCCTGATTTGCACACCGGCCATCGAGGCCCGGTACAAAGCGCGGATCAGTTGCGGTTCATCCACCGAATTGACCTTGATGACGATGCGGGCGGAACGTCCCTGCCTGGCATGTTCGATTTCGCGCTCGATTTTTTTCAGCAAGGTGCTGTGCAGGGTGAAGGGCGATTGCAGCAGCTTGTTGAGGCGGCTCATCTTCCCCAGGCTGGTGAGCTGCACGAACACCCGGCGTACGTCCTCTCCGAGTTCCTTGTCGCTGGTGAACAAGCCGTAGTCGGTGTACAGCCTGGCGGTCTTGGGATGGTAATTGCCGGTGCCGAGATGGGTGTAATAGCGCAGTTGCTTGCCCTCCCGGCGTAGAATCAGCAGCATTTTTGCATGGGTCTTATAACCGACGATGCCGTACACCACCTGCACGCCGGCTTCCTGCAAACGGTTGGCCAAGGAAATATTGGCCTTTTCGTCGAAACGCGCCAGTAATTCGACCACGACGGTCACTTCTTTGCCAGCGCGTGCGGCCCGAAGCAAAGCCTCCACGATGGGAGAATTCGACCCGGTGCGGTAGAGTGTCTGCTTGATCGCCACCACCTGTGGATCGTCCGCCGCCTGGCGCAGCAGTTCGATCACCGGGGTGAAGGATTCGTAAGGATGATGGAGCAGGATGTCCTGCCTGCGGATCGCCTCGAACATATCCTCCTTGCTGATCGACAGCTGCCTCGGAAGGCTGGCGGCGAAGACGGGATATTTCAGGTCCGGGCGATCGATCAGATCGTAAATCTCGCGGGTCCGGCTCAGGTTGACCGGACCGTCCACCTTGTACAAACGATCCTCGGTCAGACCGAACTGAGTGAGCAGAAACTCGACAATGCTGTCGGGGCAATTGTCGGCGACCTCCAGCCGAACCTCGTCTCCATAGTTGCGACTGGTGAGCTCGCCCTCGACGGCGCGCAACAGATCGTCTATTTCTTCCTCGTCCAGATACATGTCGCTGTTGCGGGTGACCCGGAACTGATAGCAGCCGCGCACCTTCATGCCTTGGAACAAATCGTCGGCGAAGGCATGGATGATAGACGAAAGGAACACGAAATCATGCGGTCCGCTGTCGGTTTCGCCCTGCGGCAGTTGGATGATCCTGGGCAAGGCGCGCGGCGCTTGCAAAATGGCCAGATCGATGTCGCGCCCGAATGCGTCCTTACCGGCCAAGGAGGCGATGAAGTTGAGGCTCTTGTTCAGAATGCGCGGGAATGGGTGGGAAGGATCCAGCCCCATCGGACTGAGAATGGGCAACAGTTCCTCCTCGAAATATTTGCGTAGCCAGGCCTGCTGCGACGGATTCCACTGGGTGCGACGGATGAAGCGGATTTCCTGTTGTTCGAGCAAAGGCAGCAACACCCGGTTCAGCACACGATACTGTTCGCCCACCAACTCGTGGGCGCGCTGACAGATCGCCGCGAGCGATTCATGCGGGGTCAGGCTGTCGGACTCGGTTCGGGCAGAACCCAATTCCGCCTTCTGGATCAACCCAGCGACGCGGACTTCGAAAAATTCATCCAGATTGGAGCAGGAGATGCACAGGAAATTCAGCCGCTCCAGCAGGGGCGTTCCCTCGTCCTTGGCTTGTTCGAGCACCCGCCAGTTGAATTCCAAAAGACTTAGTTCGCGATTGAGATAGAGCTTGGGATCAGCCAGGTCGAATGCATCCTGCGTGGGCGCCTTTTTCTCATCACCCGTCCCCGTATCCGCAATTCCCTGGCGATTCGCCGCCACCGCTTTGTCCTGAAGCTGCATGGCGTTGTGGTCCTTTTCGATGTCTCCCACCAGATGCTTCGCCGCCCGGATCATCCTCGCAGCTTTCTGTTTGTTGACACCGGAAATCTTGAGCAATTGCTCCACATCCGCCTCGGCCAATTCCTCGACCGAAAAAATGCCGTGTTCAGCTAATATCGCACGGGTTGATTTACTGATCCCTTTCACATTGCCAATGATCAAACCTTACTCCTTGCACATATCTTGACGATTGTTTTGATTCAGGTTTTCGGAACCCTGTAAAAACGAGCTCCCAAAGACTTCAGACTAAACCTTTTTCCTTGAATTTCAATATGCGCCCGCTTATTCGGGCGCCGGTCTATTTCGGTCGCTCGAACAATTTCATAAATTCCCCGTAGCCCTCCTTTTCCAGTTCGTTCTTAGGGATGAACCGAAGTGCGGCGGAATTCATGCAATAACGCTTGCCGGTTGGAGGCGGTCCGTCATCGAACACGTGCCCCAGATGCGAATCGGCGTGCTTGCTGCGAATCTCCGTTCGCGTCGCGAACCAGGAACGATCCTGCCGCTCCGCAATATTGCCAGGATCCAGCGGTTTGGTGAAGCTAGGCCAACCGGTACCCGAATCGAATTTGTCCAGCGAACTGAACAGCGGCTCGCCCGAAACCACGTCGACGTAAATGCCTTCCCGATGATTGTCCCAGTAGGCGTTGTTGAACGCCCGTTCGGTTCCCTCCTTTTGCGTCACGCGGAACTGTTCCTCGCTGAGTTGCTTTTTCAGTGCCTGTTCATTGGGTTTAACGAATCGCGAAACATCCCAGGACATCGCATGACCTCCGTACAATAAACTAAGAGTGAATATCAGCCGTTTCATGACGCATCTCCCGCGTTGCAGAGGGATCAAAAAATTCTCGCAGCGTGCGACCCCCGATATCGGCGGAGAAACTGGACCGCTCGCCTATTGTTTTTGATGGGATCTGACATGCGGAAACTTCTAATTTCCGCCGGGCATTGAGCTGCCGGAGGTAATGCCCTCGCCGCACACCTCCCCCAATAAGCCGCCCTCGCGACCGAAGCGGTCAACAGTATAAACACCGGCATTGCCGTTCCTTCCCGCGAATATATCGCGGCATACGACATATGATTCCGGCCCTACCAGGCAAGTTCCATCTTCCTGTTGATGATCTTCACCGTTCCTTGAGAGGAACATGCCCGTTCTCGTCGACGTCTGGGAAAAGCTAACCACAATTTTGTCTTTTCCCTGTCGGTTGGCTTTTTTTGCTTCTTCGTCGAGGCAAGATTTTCTCAGCTGAATTTGAACCTTTTCGCCTGAATTTGGAACTCATAAGATAAGGTTACCCTGATGCGAGGGGACGAGGTCAAAACATTCCATTGGATGATTTTTCATGACTTTGAGCTTCACTCTCGAAGGCTTGACTCCGGAGGCACAGACCAGTCTCTTATGACACGACACAGGCAGGATGACAGTAGCGACGCCGCCTTGATTCAGCGAATTTGTGAGGCCGACCATGACGCCTTCGAAGCGCTCTACCAGCGCTACTATCAAAGGCTTTTCAGATTTTCGTATCGAGTCACACATCGCTTGGACCAAGTTGAAGAGATCATCAACGACGTCATGTATGTAGTTTGGAAAAAGGCGCACACCTTCAACCATCAGGCGCGGGCATCGACGTGGATTTTGGGCATCGCCTATAAGAAATGCCTGAAGACCATCGCCGAGAGATTATCGGCCGAGCACTTGACCTTGGACGATGTCGAAGAACTTCTGCCTGCTATAGAGGACAGTGGGCTCAAGAACTTGGAGATTGAAGACTGGCTCGCGGTCGCTTTAAGTAGACTGCCGCCGGACCAGAGAGCAGTTCTGGAGCTAACCTATCACCACGGCCTTCATTACCGCGAAATCGCCGAAATCATGGGGTGTCCGGAAAACACCGTCAAAACGCGGATGTTTCATGCTCGTAAGAAGATCAAATCGCTCATTCCCGATCTGGTCGATGAACCCAAGTCTGATGACCGTGGTAAATCCATATGAACCAGAAAAATCAGTCTCCCTATTCAAACCATGATGAAGTCTGGCTGTTGCTGCCTTGGTACAGCAATGGGAGCCTGGAAGGGAAAGAACTGGAGTTAGTGAGAAATCACCTTCGCGTTTGTTTGACTTGCCGTAAGGAGTTGGCCGCGCAGGAGACATTATCGAAAACCCTTCAGCACGCCTCATTGGTGGAAATTTCGGCAAAGCCTTCCTTTGAACGCCTGATGGCGCGTATTCAGGAAGAAACAAGAGCGCCTGTGAAAGCGGATGGCCAAGAGGCGAGCCGAAGGTTCCCTCGCTGGCCAAACATTCTCCGACAGATCCTGACATCGAGGCGCCTAACCCTCGCCGCTGCTACTGGACTAGCCTTTGCGACCGTGCTATTGGCCATATCCATACCGCTTTTCTTGAGCTGGACGCCCATCGAGACCGTGCAGAATTATCACACCGCCGCCAATCCAGACACTCTGGGGAACTTCGCGAAAAACGATGTCCGGGTGGTCTTTGCTGATCATGTGACCGAAAGGGAGATCGCAGACCTTCTGAAATCCGTGCGCGGGCAAATCGTGGACGGCCCAACCGCTTCGAGGATCTACACGATTCGCATCAGTGACAGCGACGGCTTGGAAACGTCGATTACCCAGTTCTTGCAAAGGCTCAGGGAAAGTAAGACGGTGATCTTTGCCGAACCGGCCCTTCCCCGAACAATGGGTCAACCGAAGGAGGGTCGATAAGTGCGCCTATTGGTAAGGCTTTTGTCCTTGGGCTGTTTGGTGGTCGCGATGGCTGCATGCGCCTCCACGATCCCAAAGAGGGTCGAGCCGGCAAACGAAGCGAACTCCTCGCCCTCGACAAGGCAGATTCTCGTCACCTTTCCTGATGAACGCAGCCAAAGAATACCCATTGGCGACCCTGTCAACCCTTATCGGCGGCGCGGCGATTATCAAAACTCCACCTGGAGCGGGCGCGTTGCGGGCCAACTCGCCGAGCAATATGGTCTCAAACAGATTGCGCAATGGCCCATCACCACCTTGGGTGTTCATTGTGTGGTCTATGAGATTCCAGCTGATCAATCCGTGGAGAATGTGTTGCGACTGCTCGAGCAGGACGAGCGGGTGGAGTCCGTCCAGACGATGAAGAGATTTCGGGTGATGGCGGAAGCTTATAGCGATCCCTACTTCAAGCTGCAAGCGAGCTTGCTGTCCATGCACATTGAGTCGGCGCAACAAATCTCAACTGGGCGTAATATCAAGATCGCCGTCATCGACACCGGCGTGGATGCAACCCACCCCGACTTAAGGGGACAAGTGTCTCATGCGGAGAATTTCGTGGCGAATTCTCCGGAAACCTCGGATGACATTCATGGAACCGCCGTGGCGGGAATCATCGCGGCTTTGGCCAATAACGGCAGGGGCATTGTCGGCATTGCGCCGGACTCCAAGCTGATTGCCCTGAAAGCATGCTGGCAGAACGAACCCGAGAGGCCCGAGGCGGTGTGCGACACCTTGACGCTGGCGCTGGCGTTGAATACTGCAATCATTTTAAAACCCCAGGTCATCAACCTGAGCCTGACCGGCCCTAAGGACCTGCTCCTTGAGCGATTGATCGAAAAGGCCTTGGATAATGGCATCACCGTGGTCGCTTCGGAACCGGCAACGCCTGATCCAAATAACGATTTCCCCGCTTCCATGAAGCGGGTAATTGCAGTTCGAACCAGTCAGCGCGAGGGAGGCGCGAACGGGCCCAACAAGCCATTCGTTGCGGCTCCCGGCAGCGAAATACTCACCACGCTCCCCCACGACACCTACAACTTCATGTCCGGCAGCTCTTTCGCGGCCGCCCACGTTTCCGGCTTGGTTGCACTCCTGCTTCAACTGAACCCTCACTTGATGGCCCAACAGATCGAGGCGATTCTGCACAAGGCCACGACCCACCTCGCCAGCACGAAAGCCCTCGAGACGATCGACGCCTACGCCGCCATCGCCAACCTCCGCGGGTTGACCCCATCCGTGCCCACTCCTGAGGTCCGACATACGCTCGCATTGCCGTCCAATTTCTGACGGGAAACGGGACGAGTAAGAATCGTCCTTGCTGCGGTGCTGTCTCTCCAACCGTCGAAGACGCCCCAGCTGCGGATTTTAGCCCACCAAAACTTTCCGTTCTAACCGAAGCCCGCAGGTCCAAGAACGATTTCGCCCCTCGTGGCGAAGCGCCATGATTTTTTTCTTCTCTTTGAACCTTTCCCCGAGAATTTGGAATTAACGGTTATCTGCGGAGACTTCAGGAATCCACTCCATTTCAAAAGCCGCTAGGCGTTTACCGATTACCGGCGTCCACGTCAGACAAGGTTTTTGAATTCCGGGCTAAGTTTGGAAGACTCTCGCTTATTAAGCGATACCCCTAAATAGCCTGGTCAGTGCAATTGAAAGATTAATTGCTTGGGATTGATTATCCCATTTCTAGTTTTTTGGCCTGGTTAATCGATGAGTTATAGAGAATATGAACATGGTTACAGAAGACAATTATCTGGGATGTGCGACTAAAGTTGTCGGTCATCATAAGATTGCAACAAAGCTGACACAGCATCATGATCGTCCTTTGCATAAGGCTATTTTGCAATATGAAATGTGCCAAAAGAAGGAAAGATTATGGGAACTTGAGGGTCTTATTCGTGCCGCTCATGCCGAAATAGGCACCCTGCAATTCCTGCTGATCAGCGCTTACGAGAACGGGCTCGACCCAGGGGAACTTGGCATTCAGATTGCCGATCTGGGTCGCCAAATATCCGCATGGGAGAAGGAGCGCGGACCTTTATCCGGCCCTATTTCCGGACGTGCCAAATCCGCAAGGGTTATGTCCACGCGTGATCGATTCGTTCCAGAATCGTCACCACAAGGGTAGATTGCGCTCTCTCGACCTGTAGTCTCTCGCAGCAAATCGACTGCGCATCAACAAACTCGCGAGCGCGTGGTATAGGTCGACGCTTCGCGGCGCCCCAGACAATGGGAAACGGTACCTTTGGAATAGGGTTTCCGAGCGGCAAGTTGAGATATCTAGGACATAGCAGAAGTTGGCAGTCGTTGAACCTTCGCCCGAAAGCTCGGGATTAACGGTTAACAGGTCATTACAACCTTAAGCATTTATGACAAGGGAAAATTGGGGAGATGATGAACCTTTTGAGGCATGCCGCAAGAGTAGTTATCAGAGCGAGTTGGGCCAAGAAAGGTCTATTTCCGCTGCTGCTAAACCTGCAACGCACGCAGGTTTGGGGACGGCGTTCAGAAACAACGTTATGCGAACTGCAAATATTCTGCGGAGGTTTACGATGTTCTCCAAACACGACACTCTTTTCAAGATGCTACTTCCAGGTTTTTGGGCAGTCGCTTGCCCATGGGCTGTCTTCACGATGGATGCTGACGCCGCCACCGTCAATGTCCACGTCAAGAATTTTGAATTTAGTCCGGCGAAAGTCACCATTCATGTTGGCGATACCGTAAATTGGATCTGGGACGACCCGGGGCACTCGGTCACCTTCGGGAGTTCCTGCACACAGACTCCAGGGGGTTTTGATTCCGGGGTTCTAACAGCGGGGTCCCGGAGCTTTACCTTCAATAAATCGGGGCAATTTTCGTACTTTTGCAGGCCCCATTGCGGGGTACCCATGACGGGCACTGTTAAGGTTGAAGCGGCCAGTTCTCCGCCGCCGACATCAAATAAACCCAACGCCTATATCCAAACCAATCTGGTTTCAGACCGCCGCCTGGTTCCCGCTACCCGCACCGTTGATCCCAAGCTGTTGAACGCCTGGGGCCTCGCATTCAACCCGAAGGGCCCTGCGTGGGTGGCCGACAACGGCACGAATGTATCCACACTCTACGATGGCACTGGAGCGAAGAAATCACTCACGGTGACAGTTCGAGGGATGAGTCCGACCGGCATTGTCTTTTCCGGGATCGCAGGGAAGTTCAAGGACCACTCCGGTGACACCAGCCTTTTTATCCTTGCGACTGAGAAAGGCACGATAGACGCTTGGGCTCCGCTACCGAATGGCTCGCTGCCCACGGTTACCGACACGATGGCAAAAACCCCGGGTGCCATCTACAAGGGGCTCGCCCTTGCGGGGAGTGGGACTAAACAGTTCCTTTTTGCCACGGACTTTCATAACCGCCGAATCGATGTCTTCGACACAAACTTCAGAAGGCTCAGGCTACCGATCAACTCGAGCAAACCCGGTTGTAAATTTGCCGATCCCAAGATCCCGGCAAACTTTGCGCCGTTCGCCATTCAGAACCTCAAGGGCAATCTGTATGTCACTTATGCGAAACAGGATGCGGATAAAGAGGACGATGTGGCCGGACCGGGAAATGGTTTCGTTAATGTGTTCGATGTGAACGGTTGTTTTATCCGGCGGGTGGATTCCCACGGTAAACTCAACAGTCCCTGGGGCTTGGCGATCGCACCGGCCGATTTTGGAAAATTCGGCAACCATTTGCTCGTCGGCAACTTTGGCGACGGAACAATCAATGCCTATGACATCGCGGCTCGCAAATTCCGCGACCAACTTCGCAGACCCAACGGTGCGATCTTGAAAATTGACGGGTTGTGGGCGCTTGCGTTCGGAAACGGTGTGCAGCAGCAACCGGCTAAGACTCTATTTTTCACGGCTGGTCCTGGAGACGAGAAGCACGGACTATACGGAAGGATTGAACCCAAGCGCTAAGAAGCAATCCTCGTGGAAACGGTGACGATTCGGAGTGGCCTGAGAGGTTAGAGACTGACTCGTAACCTGCGGGGTTGTCCCTGTTAGCTCTTAAGGGTTGCTCCGGTCGCTGCCGATTTGGTTTCCGAGTAAGCGTAAAGGCATGGTGATTTCTCATGGTCCGCTCCCTATGCACCAGCATACTGGCCGCCTTGCTCGTCTTGCTCCTTGAGGCATGTGCTGAGTTAAAACCTCTTCCCGCGCCGGAGGGGCGGGAGGCCGCCTGCGAGCGCTTCTACGGCCAGATGGACAGGCTCGTGGCTGAGCATGGGGCGGCAGATGCGGGCGCGGCGCGGGTTGCGGGCTTTCCGGAACTGCGTGTCAACCGTTTCCTGGCGTCTTTCGCGAACGAGGATCTGACGGACGAGGCTTACGCCGCGTGGGTCGAGCGTTTGCGGAAACTGGATGAAACCGCACGCCTGATCGAGTGGCGCAATCTGCCGCCGCGAGCGGCCAAGCGGCTTCAATCACCCTTCGGGCTCGCTGTCGGAACAGCGGTAGACGTCTGCGGGCATATCCTCGCCGAGCGCGATCTGAAATCTCAGGCCCGGCGATCCCGGTTGGTCGAGCAGGCCAGGGTGCCCGATTCATACGCCACCTGGGAGCGGGTTCTGGGTCTCTATCCGCTCACCCGATGGGCGATCGTCGAAGGCGTTTGGCGAGTCCAGCGCGAATTG
>DATIXD010000399.1:0-15406 GCA_035518875.1 Methylococcaceae bacterium
AATTCAAGCTCAATCGAAGCTTAACCAGTTTTGCCTGGTGGCCAGAGCGAGCGGGAACCACCCGATCCCATCCCGACCTCGGAAGTGAAACCGCTTAGCGCCGATGATAGTGTGGACCCCCATGCGAAAGTAGGGAACTGCCAGGCACCTTATGACTCAAACCCCTGAACCGATCACGACGGTCCAGGGGTTTTTTGTTGCTCCTCACCGGCCCAATTCACATCGGCGAATGGGACTACCCGCCCTGCCAAGCCTCCAACGCCCGAACCAACAGGCTCAAACTGGACATAATGGCCTTAACAGTTCGTCAAAAATTTGTGCCACTTGTGATTAGGTGACGCACGCGGTATAAAAATATAGTTTTTGTACGACTGAGTAGGAACCGTGTACGCCCCAAAAATGCGCACCGGTAAAGCAGAGATACAGGTTATACGCACTTTTTAATATCGAGGCGGAAGTTGGCTGGTTTCTTTTACTCTAGGGCAGCTTACTGCCGGGCCATTGCACCTCATTGATCAAAGGAAAATGAACCAGCGTCCGCTTTCTCCGCATTTGCAGGTTTACCGTCTGCCGCTGACCGCCATTTTGTCGATCATCCACCGCGCGACTGGCGTTTTTCTGGTGGCTGGCGTGATTCTGTTGGTCGTTTGTCTCATGGCGGTCGCCGAAGGTGCACAGCAATACGCGACGGTTCAGTCTTTCCTACGGTCACACCTGGGCCGGCTTTTTCTGTGGAGTTGGCTCTACGCTCTCTTTTTTCATCTTTGTCATGGCGTCCGGCATCTCATTTGGGACACCGGTCACGGCTTCTGCCGGGCGACGCTTAATCGTTACGCCTTCCTTGAACTCGCTGCTTCCGTTGTCTTAACGTCGCTGGTGTTAGTGCTAACACTCTTTCAGGCTTAGAAAACTCGCATGAATTACCGAACGCCTCTGTCGCGCGCGCGTGGGCTGGGTTCCGCCCGAGAGGGTTCGCATCACTGGTGGCGCCAGCGGGTGACGTCGATCGCCCTATTTCCGTTGACATTCTGGCTGGCTATATCCGTCGCGAATTTGCCCGATGCGAACTACGAGGACGTGGTAGTCTGGGTGACGGCTCCATGGAACACCATTTTGTTGCTTTCGTTCATTATCATTGTGTTTTATCACGCCATGCTGGGTTTGCAGATCGTGATCGAGGACTATGTCCATACCGATTGGCTGAAGATACTTGGCATGCTGAGCGCGAAAATGGTTTTGGCATTTCTGGCGCTGGCGGCCGCATTCGCGACGCTGCGCATCGTTTTCATCGGTTGACATGGCTAAGGCTTACGAGATTATCACGCATACTTACGACGCCGTGGTGGTGGGCGCGGGAGGGGCCGGATTGCGCGCTACCTTGGGTATGGCGGAAAAAGGCCTGAAAACGGCCTGCCTGACCAAAGTTTTCCCGACCCGCAGCCACACTGTGGCGGCCCAAGGCGGGATCAGCGCGGCGCTCGGCAACATGGGCGAGGACGACTGGCGCTGGCACATGTACGATACCGTGAAGGGTTCTGATTG
The DNA here is from genome assembly GCA_035518875.1 of Methylococcaceae bacterium. Lineage (GTDB taxonomy): Bacteria > Pseudomonadota > Gammaproteobacteria > Methylococcales > Methylococcaceae > DATIXD01. Next base: position 1,543 of record DATIXD010000399.1, read on the forward strand.
GCTGGGCGATCAGGACGCCATCGAATACATGTGCCGCGAGGCCATTCCCGCCATCATCGAGCTAGAGCATTACGGCGTTCCCTTTTCCAGGACGACCGACGGCAAGATCTATCAGCGGCCTTTCGGCGGCATGACCACACATTTCGGCGAAGGCACGGCCCAACGTACCTGTGCGGCGGCAGATCACACCGGCCACGCCATCCTGCAAACACTGTATCAGCAATCCTTAAAGCACGAGGCCGAATTTTTCATCGAATACATCGCCCTCGATCTGATAATGGACGACGGCAAATGCCGGGGCGTACTGGCTTGGTGTCTGGATGACGGCACGATCCATCTGTTCCGTTCCCACATGACTCTGCTCGCCACCGGGGGGTATGGGCGCTGTTATTTTTCCTGCACTTCGGCCCATACCTGCACCGGCGACGGCAATGCCATGATCTTGCGTGCGGGGCTTCCGCTTCAGGACATGGAGTTCGTGCAATTCCATCCGACCGGGATCTACGGTGCAGGCTGTCTCATCACCGAGGGGGTCAGGGGCGAGGGTGGATTTCTCACCAACTCCGAGGGCGAGCGTTTCATGGCGCGTTACGCCCCACACGCTAAGGACCTCGCTTCCCGCGACGTGGTCAGCCGAGCCATCACCATTGAGATTCGGGAAGGACGCGGAGTCGGACTGCATAAGGATCACATCCATCTGCACCTGGAACATCTTGATTCGACGGTCATCCACGAACAACTCCCAGGCATTGCCGAAACCGCCATGATTTTCGCTGGTGTCGACGTGACTAAAGAACCGATCCCGGTTTTGCCCACCGTTCACTACAACATGGGCGGCATCCCCACCAATTACTTGGGCGAGGTCGTGACGCTCGAAGACGGTAATCCGCAAACCATCGTCCGCGGTGTGATGGCCATCGGCGAGGCGGCCTGCGTGTCGGTACATGGGGCGAATCGGTTGGGCTCCAATTCCCTGCTCGATCTGGTGGTGTTCGGACGCGCTGCCGCCATACGCTGCGCGGAACTGGTCAAACCCAGGCAATTGCACAAACCGTTGGCTGCGGATGCGTGCGATCGGATTCTCACGCGTTTTGATCGTTTGCGTCATGCCAATGGCTCGCGCAAGACCGCGGGCATTCGCCTGGACATGCAAAAAGCCATGCAAAACCACGCCGGTGTATTCAGAACCGGCGAAGTGCTGAGGGATGGCGTGGCGCAGTTGAGACAGGTCATGGATGTATTTGCGGACGTACACGTGTCCGATCGCTCGCTGATCTGGAACACCGATCTGGTGGAAACCTTGGAGCTGGAAAACCTCTTGGCCCAGGCCATGGTGACCATAGCGGCCGCCCTGAACCGGGAGGAAAGCCGGGGTGGGCATGCGCGCGAGGATTTCCCCAAACGGGATGATCAAAACTGGCTTAAACATAGCCTATCGTGGTTGGACGAAAAACATAACGTCGCCATCGATTACCGGCCGGTGCGTCTTCACACGCTCACCAACGAGGTTGAACCCATTCCGCCTCAGGAGCGGGTGTACTGAGCACTAGCGTAGGAAATCATAATGGGGCTTTTCAGTCTTCCCAAGAACTCCGTTGTCAAACCCGGCAAAACGCATTCACTCGCCGGTAGCGGCGGCGCCTTCAGGCGCTTCGAAGTCTACCGATGGGATCCTGAAAGCGGCGACAATCCGCGTCTGGATGTTTATGAAGTCGCTCTCGATCGCTGCGGTGCGATGGTCCTGGATGCCCTGATCAATATTAAGAACGAGATCGACAGCACGTTGGCTTTTCGTCGTTCCTGCCGTGAAGGCGTGTGCGGTTCCTGCGCCATGAACATCGATGGCCGTAATACCCTGGCATGCACTAAGGCCATTGGGGATTGCCGTGACGTGGTTAAAATCTATCCGCTGCCACACTTGCCGGTCGTCAAGGATCTGGTGTCCGACATGACGCACTTTTTTGCCCAGTACGCTTCCATCAAGCCGTGGATCGTCACCCAAACGCCGCCGCCCGCCGACCGCGAGCGCCTGCAGAGCAAAGAGGAACGCGCTAAGCTGGATGGACTGTACGAATGTATTCTGTGCGCCTGTTGCTCGACGAGTTGTCCCAGTTATTGGTGGAACAGTGATCGCTACCTGGGCCCGGCCACTCTACTGCAAGCTTACCGCTGGATCGCGGACAGTCGGGACGAGACTGCCGGCGAGCGCCTCGATGCCCTCGAGGATCCGTTTAAGCTGTATCGTTGCCACACCATCATGAATTGCACGGATACCTGTCCTAAGGACCTCAATCCAGCCAAAGCCATTGCCGAGATCAAGAAACTCCTGATCGAGCGGCAGAAATGAGATGCTGAGTCGCGCGCAAGCCGAATGGCGCTGTCGGCGCGGAAAGAGGGAGCTGGATTTGCTGCTGCAAACCTATCTCGAAAACGAGTACGACCGTGCGAGTGTGGCCGAGAAAAATGCGTTCCTGCAATTGTTGAACTGTCAGGATACCGAATTGCTGGATCATCTGTTCAAACGAACCATCCCTGAAAACCCATCACAAGTCCAAGTTGTCTCGAAGCTCCGCGCCTGCCTTGCATCTCGCGCCTAGACCATCACGGATGCTGGCGTGGGCATTACTTGCGGTTCACGGGGCGACCTTGATTGCCGCCATCGCCAATCCCTTGCCGCTTTGGGCAAAAATATTCCTGTTATCGGTCACAGTCGGCAGCTGGACGCTAAGTTTGCGGCACTACATCTTTGAGCCTGCGGTCATCGCCATTGTGCGCAAGCCGGACGGCGCGTGGATACTGACGCTGAAAGGCGGCAATACGATTGCAGGGCGCTTGCAGGGATCGACGCTGGTGACCATCTGGTTCACGTTGCTGCATCTTGACACCGATGCGGGTCCGCGCACGGTCCTGCTGTGCCGGGACGGCCTGGATCCCGAAACATATCGTTTGTTGCGGGTGTCGCTCAAGGTCGACGCCGCGCCCGGTACGCCTTGAGTAAAGGGCGACGGCGAAAATTCCGCGCTGCTTTCGATGCCGGCGAGATCAAGTCGCGAAACAAATCCTTTCTCCGCTGTTGTATCCTAGCTGGCGATATCCAGCACGAATCCTCGATGATCATTCCGGGCCGAACCGAGATACCCTTCCAGACCACCAATTCCTGACGTTCAATATGACGAAGATATTCTACTTCCCTTTATTGCTGGCTGTTGTGTTGCAGACCGGATGCATGAGCGTCTCCACGCGACAAAGTTCCACCGAAACTCGCGGATTATCTTTGCCGGCCGAGGAACCTCGCCAGCCGTCCCAGGAGCCGGAGAAGAAGTCCGAAACGCCGCCGTCAGCGCCTTCCAGAAGCAGGTATGCGGCCAAGGGCGAGGGACGGGCGACGCCTCCCGCCGTGCTAGCCTTGATGCGAGAGGCGGAAGCCAGTCGCAGCGGAGGACAATTGGATAACGCTGCCGCCACCCTGGAACGGGCCATCCGCATTCAGCCGCGCAGCTCGGCGCTCTGGCAACAGCTGGCCAGCGTTCGTCTCGAGCAGCATCAGCCCGGGCTGGCCGAAGACCTGGCGAAAAAATCCAATGTCCTCGCCCAGGGCAATCGGGACCTGATCCGGAAAAACTGGGTCATCATCGCCGCGGCGCGGCGTCAGAAGGGTGATGCGCAAGGTGCGGCGGAAGCGGACGCTAAGGCTGGCCGTTAAGTGTTCGACTTAGTTCGCGTCTTTGGGCCGGACGGTCTTCTGGCGCAACGGATTTCCGGCTATCGCCCGCGGCACGAGCAATTGGAAATGGCCCAGGCCGTGCAACAGGCCATTTTTGATCGCAGCAGCCTGATTGCCGAAGCCGGAACCGGTACCGGTAAGACTTTCGCCTATCTGGTTCCCGCCATCGTCTCGGGCCGACGCGTCATCGTCTCTACCGGCACTAAGAACTTACAGGACCAGTTATTCGGCAAGGATCTGCCTGTCGTGCGGGAAGCCCTGGCCGTTCCCTTTCAGGCGGCCTTGCTGAAAGGACGCAACAACTACCTGTGCCTGTACCGGCTCGAAAATGCATTGGTATTAAGGCCGGGTCATGGCCGCCTTGATGCGGCCGCCAGCGAGCGCATCAAACGCTGGGCGCGGACCACACGAACCGGCGACATCGCCGAAGTGACGGATGTACCGGAGGCTTCGCCTCTGTGGCCGGCGGTCACATCTACCGTCGACAATTGCCTGGGACAGGAATGCCCGAGTTTCGCCGATTGTCACCTCGTCAAGGCCCGACGCAAGGCACAGGAGGCTGAGGTGCTGGTGATCAACCATCATCTGTTGTGGGCGGATTGGGCGTTGAAAAATGACGGCTTTGGAGAGTTACTGCCAGAGGCCGACGCCATCGTGGTCGACGAGGCGCACCAGTTCGCCGAGACCGCCGCCCACTTTCTTGGGCTTTCCCTGAGCGCCAGGCAGTTGAACGAACTGGCCAACGACATCGTGACCGAACAATTGAAGGATGCGCGCGACCAGCTGGAACTGGCACAAGGGGCCAAAAAACTGGAACTGAAGGTCGACGAGCTGCGATTGGCGTTGGGGATGGAAGCTCGGCGCGAAGCCTGGGCCGCCGTCGAGCACGAGACGGCGGTAATTGAGAAGATGGATCTGCTGCGCCAGCAACTCCGTGCCCTGGCCGAGCAGCTCAAGCCGGCCGCCGTGCGTGGCAAGGGCTTGGAATCCTGCTGGAAACGCTGCGAAGACCTGGAGGGGCGTCTTAAATCGTACTTGGACGATGACTCCAGCGCGGCGGTGCGCTGGTTCGAGACCCATAAGCGCGGTTTCAGTCTGAACCGGACACCGCTGGAAATTGCCGAGGAATTCGGTAAATTCCACAAGAGCCGCCGCGCCGCCTGGATTTTCACCTCGGCGACCTTGAGTGTTGCTGGGCGTTTCGAGCATTTCGCGGCTTCCCTGGGGCTAGGCGATGCGGAAACCCGAAGCTGGGAGAGCCCCTTCGACTATCGCCGCCAATGCCTGTTTTATTTGCCCATGGATCTGCCCGAGCCTTCGTCACCGGATTACACGACGGCGGTGGTGCGCGCCGCGCTGCCGGTGTTGCGGGCGAGCCGGGGCAGGGCGTTCATGCTCTTCACCAGCCGACAGGCGATGCTGGATGCCGCCGCGGTATTGCCGGCGGAAATTGACTATCCACTGTTTGTACAGGGAACCCAGCCCAAGGCCGCCTTGCTGGATCGGTTCAAACAGGCCGGAAACGGGGTGCTGCTCGGCACCGCCAGTTTTTGGGAGGGTGTCGACGTGCGCGGACCGGCCTTGTCCTGCGTCATCATCGACAAACTGCCTTTTGCTTCGCCCGGCGATCCCGTGGTGAACGCCCGCCTAGAAGCCCTAAAAAGCAATGGGCGCAGCCCGTTCGCCGCCTATCAACTGCCAGCGGCGGTGATCGCGCTCAAACAGGGCGTCGGTCGCCTGATTCGTTCCAGCGAAGATCGGGGCGTCCTGATGTTGTGCGATCCCCGCCTGCTCACCCGGCCCTATGGCAAAGTCTTCCTGAACAGTTTGCCTTCCATGCGCCGTACGCGCCAGCTTTCGACAGTCGAGGCGTTTTATCGGGCCGAAGCCGCAGCCGCCTCGACATGAAAATCCTTGCCTTGGAAACCGCCACCGAAGCCTGTTCCGCCGCCCTTTATCTAAATGGGGAAGTGGTCGAGCGTTACGCGCTGGCCCCTAGAGAACACAACCGGCTGATTCTGCCGATGATCGAGTCCTTGCTCGCGGAAGCCGGTATTACGCTCGAACAGCTCGACGGGCTGACTTTTGGTCGGGGGCCGGGTTCGTTTACCGGGGTGCGCATCGCCGCAGGCGTCGTGCAGGGACTTGCCTTCGGCGCCGACCTGCCAGTTGCGCCGGTATCGACCCTGGCGGCGCTGGCTCAGGAGTCCTTCGCCGAAACACCGAAGACCCATGCGTTTCCGTGCATCGACGCTCGTATGGGCGAGGTGTACTGGGCCGTTTACCGACGCGACTCCGAAGGTTTCGCCTCTCTCGTTGGTGCTGAGGCGGTGGTCGCTGCCGACCAAGTCATCTTTCCGGAAGATGCGTCGGGCTTCGGAATCGGCAGCGGTTGGGGAACTTACCCGGCCGTTTTGCACGAACGACTGGGTGAGGACAGGGTGGTCGGGATTCTCACCGATCAGTTTCCGCGCGCCGCCTGGATCGCGCATCTGGGTGTTCGGGTTTTCATGCAGGGTGGAGGTGTCCGCGCGGAACAAGCGCAGCCGGTCTATTTGCGCGATCAGGTCGCAAAAAGGCCAAGCGCGTGATGGCGTTGGCATGGCAGGGGCCGGTTGCTGCGAAGCGCCCGAGCGGAGATGGCGGCTCCATCGGCCGCGCTTTCGGGGGCGCACTGTAGTAAACTATTTAGATGGCACAGTACTTCCAGGTTCATCCGCTTAACCCGCAGTTGCGCCTGATCCGTCGAGCTGTGGAAATCGTTCGCGAAGGTGGCCTGATCGCTTATCCCACGGATTCTTCCTATGCACTCGGTTGCCGACTGGACAACAAAGATGGGCTCGAGCGCATCCGCCGTATCCGGCAATTGCAGGAAGATCACAATTTCACGTTGGTTTGCATCGATCTTTCGCAGATCGCGACTTTCGCCAAAATCAGCAACGAAGCCTTCCGTATGATCAAGTCGCTCACGCCGGGCCCCTTCACCTTCATTCTCAAAGCGACCCGAGAAGTGCCGCGTAGACTGCTACATCCGAAGCGCAAGACCGTCGGCATCCGCCTCCCTGACAACGCCATTTCCCAGTCGCTGGTTGCGGAACTCGGCGAGCCGCTATTCAGTTCCACGTTGATCATGCCTGGGGAGGAGGATGCCCTGTCGGACCCAGAGACGATCCGCGAGCGTCTGGAAAAAGAAGTTGACCTGATTATCGACGCCGGTGTCGTTGCCTACGCGCCCACGACCATCATCGGTTTCATGGAAGAAACGCCTGAAATCATCCGCCAGGGAAAGGGCGTGGTGAGCATTCTCAAATAAATCAGCCGAAGACCCGCCAATGGAAGAATTAACGATAGTTCAGCGGTTTGCCGTTTGGGCATTGCCGGTGCTGTTCGCCATCACGCTCCACGAAGTCGCCCATGGTTGGGTGGCCAAGATGCTCGGCGACAGGACGGCGGAGCGCATGGGGCGTCTGTCTCTCAATCCCCTCCACCATATCGACCCCATCGGCACCCTCCTCGTCCCCGGCGTGCTCATGATTCTCGGCGGTTTCATTTTCGGCTGGGCTAAGCCTGTTCCTGTGGACTTCGGCAAGCTGCGCCGTCCCCGGCGCGACATGGCGCTGGTCGCAGTGGCCGGCCCCGCGGCCAATCTGCTGATGGCCTTGGCCTGGGCGCTGATCACGCGGGTCGCGCATGTCATCGATACCCCGTTCGTGACCGTGCCGCTGAGCCTGATGGGTGTCGCCGGCATCGTCATCAACCTGGTGTTGATGTTGCTCAATCTGCTGCCAATTCCGCCTCTGGACGGCGGGCGCATCGCGGCCGGTCTGTTGCCGCCCAGGCTCGCTTATCAGTTCGGCAAGGTGGAACCCTACGGTTTGATCATCCTCCTGCTATTGATGATGACGGGTTGGTTGTCCAGCATCCTCGGTTTGCCGCTTCAGATCATGCAGAAGCTGATGTTTGGCTTCGCCGGACTTTGAGACTCGGGTTCGGGCTTCGCATTCCCGCATAAAGCACCATCATCGATGAGTGAGCCATCCGAAGCCGCGCCAGCCCCTATCGCGCTCGTCAAGGGTTCACCGCTTACCGAACTGCCGGAAGATTTGTACATTCCGCCGGACGCCCTGGAAGTGTTTCTGGAAACCTTCGAAGGGCCGCTGGATCTCCTCCTTTACCTGATTCGCCGTCAAAATCTCGACGTTCTGGACATTCCCATCGCCGCCATCACCCGCCAGTACATCGGTTACATCGAGATGATGAGCGAGATGCGAATAGAACTGGCAGCCGAGTATCTCCTGATGGCCGCGATTCTGGCTGAAATCAAATCGCGCATGCTGCTGCCGCGGCCGGCGGAGGCGGAACAGGAGGAAGAGGACCCGCGCGCCGAACTGGTCCGGCGTTTACAGGAATACGAGCGTTTCAAGGCCGCCGCGGAAAATCTGGATCAGCTGCCGCGCTGTGAGCGGGATGTTTTCGAGCTGGGCGTGGATGCCGGTGCCATCACGGTCAGAAGGATTTATCCGCAGGTTGATCTCGAGGAAGTGCTGATCGCCTTCCAGGACGTGTTAAGGCGCGCGGAGCGAACCACGCATCACCGAATCCTGCGCGAGCCCTTGTCGGTGCGCGAGCGCATGTCCAACATTTTGAACCAACTGAAAAACTCGCCGTTGGCGTCTTTTCAGGACTTGTTCAACCGCAGCGAGGGTCGGCAAGGCGCTGTGGTTTCGCTGCTGGCCATCCTCGAATTGTGCAAGGAGAGACTGATTGAGATCATTCAGGATGAGCCGTTGTCGGAACTCCGGGTGCGGCCGATTGCCACGGTGAACAACTGAAATGGATCTAAAGGCCATCATCGAAGCAGCGCTATTCGCCGCCCAAAGACCACTGAATATCGGCGAAATCGAGGGGCTCTTCCCGGAGGAGGAAAAGCCCGAGGTCGCTGCGATCCGCGCCGCCCTCGCGGATTTGGCCGAGGAATATCGAACCCGGCCCATTGAGCTCAAGGAAGTTGCCAGCGGCTTCCGCTTCCAGGTGCGGGCGGCGTTTTCGCCCTGGGTGTCGCGCCTGTTCGAGGAGCGCCCCGCCCGCTATTCCAAAGCCCTTCTGGAAACGCTGGCAATCATCGCCTATCGCCAGCCGGTCACACGGGGCGAAATCGAAGACATTCGCGGCGTCAGCGTCAGTACGCTGATCATCCGCACGTTGTTGGAGCGCGACTGGGTTCATGTCGTCGGTCACAAGGAAGTTCCGGGTCGTCCTGCGCTCTACGCGACGACTCGCCAGTTTCTCGACTATTTCAATCTGCAGAGCCTGAATGATCTTCCGGCGCTGCAAGCCCTTGTCGAGCAGGCCATGCCCGCGGGTGAAACCGATTTACCCGTTTCCGAGAGGACGTTATCCGACCATGCCGAAGCCGAACCGACCTAGACCCACGCGACAACCGACCAGTTTGAGCAAGCCGCCGTTGCCTGATGAAGGCGAACGCATTCAAAAGGTACTCGCCCATGCGGGTTTCGCTTCACGACGCGAGATCGAAGAGTGGATCAGGAACGGTGAAGTCCAAATCAACGGCAAAGTGGCGAAACTGGGGGATCGCTGGCGCGAGGGCGACCGTCTCGCGCTTAAGGGGCGACCGGTCAACGTGGAGAAGCGGGCGGGCGCGCCAACCCGGGTACTGCTCTATCACAAACCGACGGGCGAGGTGGTCAGCCGCCGCGATCCTGAGGGTCGAGCGGTGATTTTCACCCAATTGCCTAGACTGGAAGTCGGGCGCTGGATAGCCATCGGCCGTCTAGATATCAATACTCAAGGACTGCTGTTGGTGACCAACAACGGCGAACTGGCCAACAAACTCATGCACCCCTCCCAACGGATCGAGCGGGAGTACGCCGTTCGCGTTCTCGGCCAGATCGGTGATGAGGTGCTAGAGCGTTTGCGGAAAGGCGTGGAGCTCGAAGACGGGCCGGCGCATTTTGAAACCATCGAACCGGCGGGCGGGGAGGGGGCTAACCGCTGGTTTCACGTCACGCTCACGGAGGGCCGCAACCGGATCGTCCGGCGGTTGTGGGAGTCGCAGAATATCGCGGTCAGCCGGCTCATTCGCATCCGTTTCGGAACTATGGCGTTGCCGCCGAGGCTAAAGGCCAGAACGTTTTGCGAACTCGATCCCCAGCAGCTCGACGCATTGATGCATTCGGTCGGCCTGCAGGCCGAAGGTAAGTCGGGCGTGCCGGTTACTTCCAGAATCCTCCGCCGACGGCCAAGAAAGTAGGCCATCACGCTTCAGCCCCTGCCAACACAACCTGGTTGCGGCCCAGTTGTTTGGCACGATACATGGCCTGATCCGCGCGTTTCAGCAGTGTTTCCTTGCTTTCGTTCGGCGCGAGCGTCGCTACACCCAGGCTCGCGGTGACCCGCAACGAAAACCCCTCATCCGCGTTGCAAGAGAGTTTTTCCAGCGCCTGGCGAATGCGCTCGGCCAGATGAAAAGCCCCGCCTGCCGAGGTGTTGCTCAGCAACACAACGAATTCCTCACCGCCGTAACGGAAGACCATGTCGCTTGACCTGACACTGTGCTGAAAGCAGGTGGCGACCGACCGCAAAACGGCGTCGCCTTTGTCGTGTCCATAGGCATCATTGATCTTCTTGAAGTGGTCGATGTCGAGCAAAATTACCGATAGCGGCGCGCCATGCCGCCGTGACAATTCCCACTCGCGCTGGAAAGCGCCCTGCAGCACCCCGCGGTTGAGGGTTTTGGTGAGCGGGTCAACGGACGCTGATTGAAGCGCCTGTTGGTATTGCAAGGCATTGCGCAACGGGTAGAGCAAACGGCACAGGAACGCCTCGATGGTGGCGAATTCCTGTTCGGAGAAGCGTTTGTCCCGGGTCAGCCGCCATTCGCCCAAGTTTTCGTTTTCGAGCACCAGCTGATAGGAGCAGCTGTGGCGGCCCTTTTTCCCTGTTCTCAACTCCAGGGTGAGCGGATCGTTGTGGAAAGAAGACCCGCCATGCGGAACGAACGGCTGAAGATGAAGGCTGAATAGATCGAGCAAGTGCTCGATATTCAGGGTCGTTTGCAGGGCTAGAATCATCTCGTGATAAGGGTGATCAAGCAGCGCACTTTTCCTCTCCGTCCTGACGCTGGAAAGAACCGCTAGATGATCGGTTTTTCGATTCATAACGCACCTCTTATGGGAAAACATCGTGATTTCATTCTTGCGCTTTCTTAAGCGATTCCCGTGCCATCAAAAAATAACCTGTAATATCAATATTGTAGTGTTTATACCCAAAGTGACGGCGCACCCTGCCGTCGGTATTTTGGCTCGAAGGCGGAGAAAAATTGCCGCTGTCTGCGCTTGAACGAGCTCGAGTGGACGCAAACGCCGAACCGAACAGGATGGCTATGCCTCGGACGAATTGAGTTGGACGAGAAGGACGCCGGTGACAATCAATCCAAAACCTACCCATACCGGCATGTTGATGGGCTCTTTCAGCAGTATCACGCCATAAATGACCGAACTGATGGTCACCAGTCCGATCCAGATAAAAACGGATACCGTGAAACCGGTGCTGGTGAGGTTCAACAGAAAGAACAGCCCGGCCAATCCAAAGCAAGTTACGGGTAGGTACCACAAATCTGGATTCGGACCGATGCCGAGTTGTGGAAGCCCCTTCGCGATCACGCCACATGAAATTAAGGCGACTACTTCGCCTGCCACCGAAAGCCACATATACAAAGGTATCGCCATGGTAATTCTACGTTCTCGTTGGTCATTAACTGGAAAGCGCCGGCTTATAGCGGGTGATTGTTTAGTGGTATCTCACCCCAGACATTGTTTTCCCTATAGGTTGCCGACGAGGCGGATTTGTCGATATACCACCGTCCAACTTCGCCGCATTCCCAGACATCTTCCTCAATTTTTTCCCAGAGTCCTAAATTGTAAAACTGATGATATTGGTAAAACTCTTGAAGGGGCACGGTGCGCACCATCGCTTGGTCGGCGATCTTGAGTGGGCGCATCCGTTTCCACCAAAGCGATCGTAGCCAAGGATCGTAGGGTTGATCGGTGCCTGGCTTTCTCATTTCGCAGTAGCGCTTGAAATCCAAATCATACCCGATCAGTGATTTCGCGAGCCCATAGCCGCTTGGTCTGAATGGGCTGATGATATGCTCGATTCCCAGTTTTCCAAACTTTTCCCTGACGTGATCGATAATCAGGCCTGGAATTTTTTTGCCTTGATGGCTGGGCGATACGCTCATTGACATCAGCACCAAAGTGTTTCCCTCGGAAGCATAAGTGCCTAAATAATCCCTGCGAACGCCGGCAATCTCGTCCCAGGTGGTCAACTTGTGAATATCCCCGTCCCAGTTAACCCTGTTCATCGAGAGACTCGCCAGGAATTGATCATTGTCGTCGGTGACTAGAAGTTGCCCTTCGGGAAAAACGCCGGCCTGGTGCGAGATCTCTTGCGGAGAGTACCTCAGCCACGGCGCCCATGCCAGTGCTTCCAATTCCGAAAATACCCTAAAAGCCGTTTGCGCGGTGATGTTGGTTATACAAAAGTCCCCCAATGGAGATAACTTTTTATCACGTTGAATTGTGCTCGAAGATATTCCCAGGTCGCGGATTTGTTCCATCCTAGGGACGTTGGCCCACCGGAACTGTTGTCGATCCTGCAATGCCTGGCGTAGAGTTTGGAGAAACTGGCCGAGGAACCCCTCGATGAGGGTCAGTTCCAGCTCGGAAAAGCGCTTACCCCGAGTCAACCGCCATTCGCCGATGTTTTCGTTTTCAAATACCAGATTGTACTCGCAACTGTGACGTCCCGTTGTGCCGCCGGCGAGTTCCAGGTTCAATCTGTAGTTGCGGAAGGAATAACCGCTGTGGGGAACGAGTGGCTGCAGGTGGACGCTGAACTGATCGAGCAATTGCCTGATGTGTGGGCTCGTCTGCGAGGTTTTGCTAATCCCCTGGTAAGGAGGATGAAACCGCACGCTTTTCTTCTCGACTCCGCCGCTGGATATGATGGCTGCATGGCTGGCGCTTGTATTCATGACCTTCCTCCCTTGGGGAAATGCTTGAATTATTTTCCCAGTAGGCTAAGCGATTATCGGGCCATCCCATAAGAACATCGAAAAATCAGTGACATAGTTAAAAAAGATACAATTGGTGTAAAAATCCTAGACACCAATCCTGGCGGCGCTGTCACTCAAAGCGGCGGGAATTTGCCGCCAGTTCCAGGTGACGGCTTATTTGAAGGAAGCGGTGAGCGGAAGTCTGGTCACTGGGAGAAGGGATGTGCGCCCTAGAAATGGTAGGTAAACCAAAGGCGGAAATTGCGGCCGTCTTGGGGAATTAGATCCACTGTGGTTTGTTGTCCGGGGACATTGGTGTATTGCTTATCCAGAAAGTTGTAAATCGAGCCGGAAATGTCCAGATTCGGAATCAGCTGATTGGCGGTAAGCGTCAGGTTGACCACGTTATAGCTGGGAGAGTTGCTGACTTTCGATTGACGGTCACTCACGAATTGCCATTCAATGCCTGCTCGTAGGCGTTCGCTGTAAAGCGGGGTCGATAGATTCAATTTGGCCAGGTGCTTAGGGGAATTTATCAACCACCCGCCGGTGTCTTGGTCTTTGGCGTAGGCAAACGCATAGCTGCTACGCAGACGGGTGCCGTTGCCCCAACGATATTCGTTTTCGAATTCCAGTCCTTGGGTTTGTACGGACTGGCTGTTGGCAAAGACCAACAGGCCGTCTGTAGGATCTGTTACCTGCCTGATCAGGTCGTTGATGTCATAGCGAAAGGCTGTGGCGGTGAGGCGGAGATTGTTCGTGGGCTGGTATTCGGCCACCACTTCATAGGTCTTGATATGCTCCGGCCCGAGGCCGGTGGGCGGTTTCGAGCCCTGCGTGGCGTAGCGGAGTTCGTACAACTCGGGGACGCGAAATGCAGTGCCGTAAAGCAGCTTGAGTGCCAAGTCATTCCTGGGCTTGACGATCATGGCAAGGCGTGGATTAATGGCGCTTAGGCCGGGAAGGCTGTAATAATCGTAGCGGAGACCGGCATTGAACGACAGGAAATCGAATGGCGTGTATTCGTCCTGAAAATAAAATCCGTACCGGTAACTAGACGTGTC
>DATIXD010000400.1:0-3248 GCA_035518875.1 Methylococcaceae bacterium
CGTCAATTCGCCATTCTGACCTGCATGGATGCGCGATTGGATCCGGCGAAATATGCCGGGCTGGCGGAAGGCGATGCCCATGTGATTCGTAACGCCGGCGGGCGAGCCAGTGACGACGCCATCCGTTCGTTGGTCATCTCCTACAAGCTGCTCGGAACGCGGGAATGGTTCGTCATTCACCATACCGACTGCGGCATGGAGCTTTTCACCAACGAGGTCATGAGCAACCTGCTTACAAGCAGCCTCAAGACGGCAAGCATCGACGCGAGCGGCTGGCACGATTCCGGTGAAGGTCCAGGTTGTACCGAGGGCAAGTACATCAACTGGCTCACGATCAAGAATCAGGAGGAAAGCGTCACCGAAGACGTGCTGAGAATCCGCAATCACCCCCTGGTGCCCAAGGACATCCCCATTTACGGTTACATCTACGATGTCAAATCGGGCCGGCTGATCGAGGTTACCGCGGCGAGCAAAGCCGGGAATGCGGGATAAAGCGGGATATCCCGCCTGTATTGACAACCGGCCATCGCGCCGCTCGGACAGCCGGAGCAGATTGATGCACCGGCCGTCCGAGTCTCCGCGATTCTAATTTACACAGGCTGAACGCAACCATCGGAACCCGCCTAGCCTGTTCGGATTTGATTCACACGAGGCATAAAAATGAAACGATCCTTGTTCCTGCCGCCCTTGCTTCTAAGCCTTCTGAGCATCAGCATATTGTCCGTAGCGGCCCATGCCGAGGAGGCGCAGCAGATGCCTTCTCGGCAACTGTTACTGAGAAAAGAGGTCATCGTCCCGTCCAATCCTGTCCAAACGAACGTGATCCGCGTCCAATTTCCTTCGGGTTACAAGACACCGCTGCACACCCACGCCGGCCCCGGCCCGCGTTACGTGCTCAAGGGTAAATTAAGGATCGAGGATGCGGGCGAAAGTCGTGTTTACGGCTCGGGCGATGTTTTCTGGGAGACGGGGGCGGCAATGACCGTGGAAAACATCGGCGGGGGCGATGCCGAGATCGTCATTTTTGAACTAGCACCCGCCAAGTAATTATCTACGTGTCGCCGTGATTTGAATTACATTTGATCTTGCAGATATCCCCATAGGCCACGCCACCGTCCTGCTCATCCTGATAGGACTCGGCGGCCGGTGTCACTTCCGGCGTTTTCGGCATAGGCGGGGGCGTGATCATCGTTCCCGCGTTGATTTATCTCTTGGGCTTCACCCAGCATCGAGCCATAGGAACCAGCTTGGCGATCTTATTGCCGCCCGTAGCGCTCGGTGCCGTGATTGAGTATTACCGCCATAACAATCTTTTTTGAAGGCAGCCATCATCGTCGCGTTGGGATAGTTCGTGGGCGGCTGGATTGGCGCCACAATCGCCAATCAGTTGTGCGGTCCGTATCTCCAACTGGGGTTTGGGATGTTCGTTGCCGGTTTGGGTATTTATCTGGCTCTTGGCGCGCTGCAACGCTTATCTTAAGGCGGGCCAGCCCAAGAAATCTTCGGAGGGTTCATTGCATGACCGAAGACGCTATGGCAGGCGCCCTAACAGGATGGTGAAAAACGCCCCGATATTTCCCCTTACCCGCCCCGGAATGATTTTTTTCGGGCGGCTACCCCGGGTTTTCGCCGGTATGCTGCCGCTTAGAAGCCCCATTCGGGACTCTTTTTCATCCTTGGCCTGACTTTTGGGCGGACTTCGGGCGCACCCCGCCTCAGGCGGGCTGAGTCCGCGCCGTCACCGGCGCGAACGTCAGCAGATTCAGCAAGCGCGTCAGGTTGTAAGCAGCAAAGCACAGCGGTACCTGACCCGATACGTTGGCCAACCCCTTGTGGCGGGTCTTGCGCAATCCGCCCACCGTCTTGATCCAACCGAACGCTTCCTCAACCATCTTCCGGCGCTTGAGACTTTGGGCGTAAGCTTTGCCCCGCGCCGTGCGGCCGTCCACGGCACTGCCGCTGTTCTTGCGCGCGACATGCGCCTTGACGCCCTGCTCGGCCAAGCGGCCCACGAACCCCGCTTGATCGTAACCCTTGTCGGCACCCACCGTGCCGCCCTTGGGGACCGTCCGCTCCACCATCTGTTGCGCCGCCTCGACCTCGGCGGTGCCGGTCGCCTGGGTCGTCTCCACATCGACGATCAAACCATGCCGGTTCTCCGCCAAGGCGTGCGTGAGGTAGCGCAGCTTGGCTTCGGTGTACTCGCCCTTTTTGTACAATCGGGCCTCGGGATCGGTGGTGCTTTGGTGGGTCGCGTTGCTGCGCTTCTCGCCCGAAAAATCCACCTCGGGATTGCGACCCGCCGGTTTGTCCGGCCCGCCGCCGTCCTTGCGCACGAAGTTTTTGTGCGAGGCCCAAGCCTCGATCAGACTGCCGTCCACGCTGAAATGCTCATCCGACACCAGATCCTGCCACTCGGCAATGCCACGGACGCGGTCGAAGAAGTCACGCGCCAAGGTTTCCGACAGCAAGCGATCACGGTTGGCACAGAACACCGTACGATCCCACACCGGCTCGTCGATCCCCAGCCCGACCAACCAGCGATACAGCAAGTTGTAGTCGAGCTGTTCGACCAACTGCCGCTCGCTACGGAGGGTGTAGATCACTTGCAACAGCAAGGCCCGCAACAGCCTCTCCGGCGCGATCGAGGGGCGCCCGGTGTGGGAGTACAAGGCTGCGAATTCGCCCGACATGGATCTCAATACCGCATCGACCAACAGCCGCATCTTGCGCAGCGGATGCCCCTTCGGCACGCGTTCTTCCAGACCGATGTAGCTGAACAGGCTGCCTTGGGTGACGTCTTCGCCGCGCATGGGGTGCTCTCCAAAAATAGGTGGTCTATTTTACCCCGTCCAACCGCTCAACGCCCTGACCAACAGGGGGTGGGAGTTTCTCACCAGCCTGCTAAGGGTACACGTCAAAATGGGTGGCTTATCGGGTTTTTCTTTTCCGACCACATTAAACAGGTTGGGGCCTGTTGGTTCGGGCGTTGGAGGCTTGGCAGGGCGGGTAGTCCCATTCGCCGATGTGAATTGGGCCGGTGAGGAGCAACAAAAAACCCCTGGACCGTCGTGATCGGTTCAGGGGTTTGAGTCATAAGGTGCCTTGCAGTTCCCTACTTTCGCATGGGGGTCCACACTATCATCGGCGCTAAGCGGTTTCACTTCCGAGGTCGGGATGGGATCGGGTGGTTCCCGCTCGCTCTGGCCACCAGGCAAAACTGGTTAAGCTTCGATTGAGCTTGAATT
>DATIXD010000401.1:0-6141 GCA_035518875.1 Methylococcaceae bacterium
AGAGATGAGCTTTCAACACGCGGGTCAACCGCGGCGCTCCATTCTTGCGTACCTTTTGCGCCCGCCTCGCCCCGCTTTGCTCTGATTGGGGACGACAACCCGCCTCCTGCGCATCAAAGTCGAGCAATAAGTTGGCGGATAACCGAAGTTTACGCCCTTGTCGCAGGGACATCGCACTAAATGTGGTGCACACGCTGGACGTCTGCGAGCGATTTGTCACCTGGATGGACGACGTGCGCTGCGGGAAAACGCGATCCGACGGATCCTGGCAATGTAACAGCGTTGACCTCCCGCGGGGAGGTAAGCGTTCTTACAGCTTCTTTGGTGATACCCGCCTATCGATCCCTTCCTGCCGGCGCGGATGCAATCCGATAGTCATCGACCGGCACGCCGCCGATCAGATGTTCCCGGATGATGCGTTCGAGAACGTCCGGCGTGCAGGAGTGATACCAAACGCCCTCGGGATAGACCACAGCCACCGGGCCTCGCGTGCAAACCTGGAGGCAATTGGCCTTGGTGCGGTAGAGGCCCGTGTGGCCTTCACGCCCCAGTTCGCCAAGCCTGCGCTTGAGATAATCCCAGGCGGCCAAACCCATATCGCGGTCACAACACTTGGGTTTAGTCTGATCGGCGCAGAGAAAGATGTGCCGGCGGATATTGGAGAGGCCCAGGCTTTCGGCGATGTTGCTCAGTTCGGCATCAGTCATGATCTGTTCGCAATCTGGCGCGCGCTTCGCGTACGATCCGATTTATCGGTTAACCTTGAGCAGTTCCACATCGAACACCAAGGCCATGTTCGGGCCGATGAGCCGGCCCGCGCCGCTTTCACCATAAGCCAGTTCGGAGGGGATGAAGAAACGGAATTTCGCGCCTTCTGTCATCAGCTGCACGCCCTCGGTCCAACCTGGAATGACGCCGCTCAGCGGAAAGGTGACGCCTTCGCCGCTGTCGAACTCTCCGCCGGAAATGAAAGCGCCCCGGTAGTTGACGGTCACGCTGTCCTGGCCGTTCGGCCGGACGCCATTGCCTTCCTTGAGGATCTGATACTGGAGGCCACTGGCGGTGGTGACGACGCCTTCCTTCTTGGCATTTTCCGCCAGAAAGGCCGCGCCTTCCTTTTTGTTCTGCTCGGGATCGCCCGCGGAGCACGCCGCCATGGCAGCCAGGCAAAGCGCGGCCAGGACCGATCGAATCAATGAATGCTTGATCATGGATTTCCCAAAAACGCTTTCCCTATGGAGAATGAAGCGGGCACAAAGCCCGCTTCGGAGTCTTCCGCCGTTGAAGGCGTGTCCCATTGTATCACCGATCCTCCCAGCTCTCGTTTACTCTGACCCGCCGCCAAACTTTGGCGACCCCCGCTTGCCCATTTTGGAAATGGCTGCTTCGACCGCTTCCGTTCCCGCGGCAAGATTGCCGGCCTCGCCTTCGCGCACCGCGGTTTTCAGATTGGGGATGATTCTCTGCATGGCGATGTCACTCTTTCGCTCGATCTGATCTTTCGCCTGTTTCAGGGCAGCGTGTGCCGCCTCTACGAAGGCAGCGGCATTACCCTCCTTGCCCGCGGCAACCGCTTTCTGTGAGAGCGCGTAGAGCTCGGTGAACTCCTCGTCAATGGGGCCGCCGGCGGCATGGGCCGCGCTCAGGGAGACCAAAGCGAACAACATGGCTGCGAATAAATTGATCGGTTTCATACACTTTCCTCGGGCTACATACTCATCTTGCGACCAATATGTGCGATTGATGATTTATGCTTGATGGATGACGAATCACACTAAGCGCGAATGTCGGCTCGAGCGAGGTCGAAGATGCGCAAGGCTTACGCCCGCCAAAACCTACGGCCGCACTAGGAATTGTCATGCTAGCAAGACCCATGGCATAAGTCACGCGGCGGGAAAATCCCTCCATGAGTGCAATTTCCCGGACATGGGCCCTCTATGACCCACAACTCGAAAAACTTGCTCAGTCTTCTACTTTGCTATTTGACATTGCTGACAGCCGCCGAAAACGGCTGTGCCAGCGAAGTCTACCGTTGGCGGGACGATCGCGGGCAAAGTCATTTCTCGGATCGTCCCATTGTGGGCGCGGACAGGATCGTGGTGAAAGCCATTCCGCCCTCTGCCGCCCCGGCGACGCTTGCGCGGGTGGCACACGTTTACGACGGCGACACCATCGTTTTGGAAGGCGGGGAGAAAATACGCCTGCTCGGCATCAACACGCCGGAAATCGGCGGCGGGTTTAAATCGGAGGAAGCCGGCGGTCAGGAAGCGAAAGCCTGGTTGGCAGGAAAAATCGCCGGTCGCAAGGTGCGACTGGAGCAGGATGCCACCGCCCGCGACAAATACCAGCGCCGGTTGGCCCACGTTTTCGCCGAGGACGGCGCCCACATCAATCTGGCGCTGGTCGAGCAGGGACTGGCGACAACCGACATCTATCCGCCGAACCTGAAATATGTGGACGCACTCGTCGCAGCCGAACGCCGCGCCGAGATGGCAAACCGGGGGCTATGGGCTTTGCCCGAGTACCGACCCAAACTGGTCGGATCGCTCGACGGGCAGCGTCCTTCCGGCTGGCAACGGCTGGTCGGCAGGCCTTACGCCATTGCGGAGAGCCGATATCACCGGCGTTTGCTGTTCAGCGAGCGGTTCGAGGTGCGGATTCCGAGGGAAAATCTCGCGCTGTTTCCATCGCTGGAAAGCTATCTTCGGGGAACGGTCGAGGCGCGCGGCTGGATCTCGCGCCGGGGCGCAACCTATTCCATCCTGGCGCGCCACCCCAGCGCCCTGTTCAAACGATAGCTCGAGAAAAGTTGACCCGATAAGATCAAAACGGCATCCGCCGTCCCAGATTGCCTTTCATGCCGCGCATGAGATTGGCCAGGTTTCCCTTCTTGAATTTCTTCATCATCTTCTGCATTTGCTCGAACTGCTTGAGCATCTTATTGATTTCCTGCATGTCGGTGCCGGAACCCCGGGCGATGCGCTGCTTGCGCGAAGTGTTGATCACATCGGGGAACTGCCGCTCGTTCGGGGTCATCGAATTGATGATGGCGAGCTGCTGGAACATCTCTCTGTCATTGACTTTCTCCTTCACGTTTTGCGGCAGGCTCGCAACGCCTGGCAGCTTGTCCAGCATGGCCATGACGCCGCCCATGCTTTTGAGCTGGAGCAACTGGTCGCGGTAATCCTCCAGGTTGAAAGCCTTACCCTTGTGGATTTTCTTCGCGAGCTTCTCGGCCTTTTCCTTGTCCATTTTCCGCTCGACTTCCTCGATCAGGCTGAGCACATCGCCCATGCCTAGGATGCGGGAAGCGATACGATCGGGATGGAACAATTCCAAGGCTGCGGTCTTTTCGCCCATCCCTAAGAACTTGATCGGCTTGCCGGTAATGTGGCGGATGGACAAGGCCGCGCCGCCGCGCGCATCGCCGTCGGCCTTGGTAAGGATCACGCCGGTCAAAGGCAGCGCGTCATGGAAGGCCTTCGCGGTGTTGGCGGCGTCCTGGCCGGTCATGCTGTCGACCACGAACAGGGTTTCGATAGGTTTGACGGCGGCGTGGATGTGCTTGATCTCCGCCATCATCTCTTCATCGATGTGCAGGCGCCCTGCGGTGTCGACGATCACCACGTCGTAGTATTTCTTCTTGGCGTGATCGATGGCGTTTTGGGCGATGTCGACCGGATTCTGGGAAGGATCGCTGGGAAAGAACTCGGCCTTCACCTCGCCGGCGAGCGTCTTCAATTGCTCGATGGCGGCGGGTCGATAAATATCGGCGCTGACCACCAGGGACGATTTGCGTTCGTTTTCCCTCAGCCAGCGTGCCAGCTTGGCCACCGTGGTGGTCTTGCCCGCGCCCTGCAGGCCCGCCATCAGGATCACCGCCGGCGGTTGGCAGGCGAGGCTGAGCTTCTCATTGGCCTGACCCATGACGGCTTTGAGTTCCTCATGGACGATCTTCACCATAGCCTGGCCCGGCGTCAGGCTTTTTTCCACCTCGTGCCCGAGCGCTCTTTCCTTCACATGCTCGATGAAATCCTTCACCACCGGCAGTGCGACGTCCGCCTCCAGAAGGGCCATGCGCACCTCGCGCAGGGTATCCTGAATGTTGCTTTCGGTCAGTCGGCCCTGGCCGCGGATTTTTTTCAGGGATGCGTTTAAGCGTTCGGTTAAATTGTCAAACATGTAGGTTATACCTTTGCAAAGGAAGTATCCGGTTAGGCATAGATAGGGCTACGCCGCGTTCAGGTTGCCGATTTTACCCCGACCGGCCGAGGAAAAACGCTTTTTTTACTTGTAGGGCGGGTTAGACGCGCACAAGGCGACGCATTAATTTTCAATGGCCTTTCGGCGAGTCGTAATCCGCCGTGGACCGATTCGTGGGTTACGGTGCGAAAAGAGCCACCTAACCCACCCTACAAACCTTCCCAGGGCTCAAAAAGCTGAGGATTTTCGATTCCGAACAGACCCAGAACCCGTCCCACGGATTCGTCGACCAGCTCCGCCAAGGTCTTGGCCCTACCGTAAAAAGCCGGCATCGGCGGAAAGATGATCCCGCCCATTTCAGTGACGGCAGCCATGTTGCGGATGTGCGCCAGATTCAGGGGCGTCTCGCGTGGCATCAATACCAGCCGCCGTCGCTCCTTCAAGGTCACGTCGGCGGCGCGGGCGATCAGATTATCGGACAAGCCATGGGCCACCGAGGCCAGGGTCTTCATGGAACAGGGCGCGACAATCATGCCGTGGGTCTTGAATGCCCCGCTGGCGATGCTGGCCGCGACATCATTCACCTCGTGGGTGACGTCGGCGAGGGCGTAAATATCCTTGCGCTTCAGCTTCAGCTCGTGCTGGAGATTGATGAAACCGGCCGCGGAGACGATCAGATGGGTCTCCCATACCCCCAGCCCGCGGAGCACTTCGAGGAGGCGTACACCGTAAACCGCTCCGGTTGCGCCGGTCATGGCGATAATCAGACGCTTGGTTTCGCTCATCCGGCCAGCCGCTCGGCCATCTCGTCTGCCGCCCGCACCAGGGCGTCGATCATTTCCTCGCCGCTGGCGATATGGCCGGCATTCGGCAGGATTCGCAGTTCCGCCCTCGGCAGCTGCTGATGCAAGGCATACGCGGATTCCACCGGGCAAACCAGATCGCGCCGGCCATGAATCAAGATAATCGGAACATCGGGCAGCCGCTCGCAATCCTCCAGAATTTGGCCTTCCTCCAGAAAATAACGGTTGAAGGCGTAATGCAGTTCGAGCCGCGCCTGCTGCACCATGCGCTGGGGAACATGTTCGTCGACGGTTGCCGGGTCGAACTCATCGCCCAGGGCAACCTGCCCGCCCCACAGCGACCACGCCCTGGCGATGCGGCGTTGCGCCAGTTCGTCCTTGCCGTGCAAAAGACCATGGATCGCCCGGACCAAATCGCCCCGTCCCGATTTCGGAATGACGCCCAACAGTTCGGCCCAGCGTTCTGGATATATCCGGTTGACCCCATCCTTGACGTACCAATTCAGATCGCAATGGCGGGCCAGAAACGTGCCGCGCAGAACGATGCCGGAGACCCGTTCGGGATGCTGCTCTGCGTACAGAAGCGCCAGCGCCGCGCCCCAGGAGCCGCCGAACAACAGCCAGCGGTCGATTCCGAGCCGGGTACGAATCAACTCGAGGTCGGCCAAAAGATACTGGGTCGTATTGTGCGTCAACCCGCCGTGCGGCGTCGAGCGGCCGGAGCCGCGCTGATCCGGAAGAACGATCCGGTATTTATGCGGATCGAAGAAGCAACGATGATAAGACTTGCAGCCCGAACCGGGCCCCCCGTGCAGGAACAGCACAGGCAGACCCGCTGGGTTGCCGCATTCCTCGGCATAGAGGCGGTGGCCGCCATCCACATCGAGAAAGTGGGCTGCATAAGGTTCGATAGGAGGATAAAGGTCTTTCATCGACGAGCGGAGAATGTCGGACGGGCGCGCACGGTGCGCTAGATTAGCACAAGGCGAGGCGTAAATCGTGAGGGTGAGGCAAAGCCTCTAGTAGAGTCGCCCCTGATCGCTTGTCCTCCGTGGGACGCCGAAGCTAAAGGGGCAAATTGCGGGCAAAAAAGAAGGGGGGATCGCTCCCCCCTTCTTTTTCAGGTTGTGCTTCC
>DATIXD010000402.1:0-3732 GCA_035518875.1 Methylococcaceae bacterium
CCGCGTTGCGATAGATCCGGTAAGCAAGTTCGATCCTACCACGCTTGAGGGATCCGTCCGTGTAATAGGCAGCGCCGCACGCGAGAGCATCCGCTGCGAACACGTTGATGGATTCGTACATGGCGACCTCGCTGTATGTTATCGTGAAAGCCCCTGCCGGGCCGAGCAAGACACCCTCTTCCCGATTTCCGGGTAGTTTTTGCAGTGGTGCCGTTCGGCCCAGTGAGCCGGAATGGGTCGTTAAGAGACACGTTGCGGAAGCCGCGCCAGCCGTGGCCTTCCGGGCGGGCATCAAGAAACCCCGAGAGTGAAGACGGGAAAGGCGAGGGTCTCCTCGACCGATGCCACGGCATAAGAATGAGGGATGTCGGACTCAGCCGAATAGCGGCCGGCAATCGCTGTCGCAGGTACCGGCGTTCGGCGTAGCCGGCACGCCCGGACGATGCAGCACAGCGCGCGTGATCCTGACAGCGATGTGCGCATTATCACCGCTGCCGCGTACCACGCCCTCGCCGTCCACGATCAAACTGTAGCCACCCGCCACGGTTGGTACCCATAGCACGCTCACTAGTTTACGCGCCGCGACGTTAGCGAGACTGCGTTTGCCGGCGCTGATCAGCAGTTGATCGCCGTCCCAGGAGGTGCTGGCGGCGACCGCATGGGCGCGACCGTCTGCGCCGGTGCTGAGGAGGTGGGGCTTTGTCGAGTAATGGGCAATCTCGTCGCGCAGCTTGGCAAACATGAGCTTGGTCCTCCTGTGTCAATGCAGAACACCGCTACCAGGCGCCGCGACGCACGATTAGACGCATGCAGCCCACGCCCGAGCACGCCACCCATGGCGGCCGCCAGCCAGCGCAGGGCCGCGCCTATGATGGTCACGCGAGTTTGTGCCAAGCTTGGCCTCAAGCCGCATCTACGAAAGGAAATTCAATGGACGCTGCCGCCCGTTGGGAGCCGAGGATGCGCCGCTGGTAGGGCCTTGTCAATGAGCGGGAGCGACGATAGTGAGGGTGCGTGAGCGACCGTCGTTTCAGTTATTGTTTCTAAGGTAATCAGGAGCAGGTATTCGGCCTTATGGAAAGCTTTCCATAAGGCCGAGCAAGGGCCGGAGGACAAGGCAGACCGTGTGGCAGCAGTGCCTCGGTTAGCTGCCAGTCGCTATTGCGAGGCGTTCGGCAACATCGCGACGACTGCCGCCGGGGTGGTGGCGGGATTGTTCCTGTTTCAGGGAATCGAACACCTTTTAAATCTCCCATCCGGCTGGGCTTCGAGTGCCAATTTCGACCGGGAGCCGGTGGTTGAGGAAACCGTGATCAACAATTATTACGATTCGCCCCCTGCCGACGAATGGAACCCTCAGGATGAGAACGACGGTTTTCTCGCCAGTGACGACGGGGATCTATTCCAGGGCGATTCCTATGATTCGGATTGGGTGTAGTTACCCGAGCGCTCGGTGGGCGCGTAACCGGATAGCACCTAAAGACAGGCACCTCTAAGCCTTCTTAAGGCGCACCGCCACTTCATCGATTGCGCGTTCCGCTGCCTGAATGGCCCCGGTCGTGGTCGATATCGGACCTTGTGAGTCGGTATTCGCGAAGAAGATCCGATCAAATGGCTTGCGCACTTGGGGAAGCGTATGGGTAAAGTTCCCCGGTTTGGCCATAAACATGGGGTGTCCACGGCGGAAAATGTGGACCTCGATAGGCTCCGCTTGGGTGTCAGGTAGGGTTTTCGTCACGTCGCGCACAACCTGTTTGGCCACCTCAATGGTGCCGGCATCGCTGAGGAAGAGGGAGCGGTCGGATTCACGCATCGGGGCATAACAGCTGAGGATGTGGAACTTGGGCGAGTAGTCGGGCCGATTGCGGATGGTCCAGTCGGCTACGATTACATCGGTGAAGCTGTTACCCGGACACCAAGTGTCATAACCCTTGTCAAATACAGGCTTGTCGTAAAGCAGGTTGACGACCGGATAAGGGACATAGCGGATCTTCCGCATGGCTTCGAGTTGAGCAGGAGGTAGTCCGACGACCAGTCGAGCGGTGATGTATTTGGGTGTAGCCATAATGACCGCCTTGGCGGCAACCGTTGTCAATTCGCCTTGGTGCATGTAGGTGACGTTGACCGCGTCCTTCTCATTTTCAACGGCAACCGCCGTGCAACCCTTCAGCATGCGCTCGTCGGATTTAGGCAGCAGCGTATCAACCAACCGCCTAGAGAGTGCGCCAATACCGCCAGGCCAGGTGAAGCGGTCATCGTTGCGGTTCGGGCCAGCGAAGGCCTGGAATGCGGTGATGGCCACCAGGCTGGAAGTCTCGTGCGCCAACGCACCCCAGTTCGACGGGCCGAAACAATCCCACCACTCCTTGATTTCCGGTGGGTAGCCTCTCAGAAAGTGAGTGAACGGAAGATTGTCGAGTTCTTTGGCCCGCCGCTCTACGGTGATCTTCAGTATCCTGTCACGGAAATTTCTGAAGCTATCCCTGACTGGGCCACGGTATGGGAGATGGTCCAGTCCGCTGCCCCAGCAGTCGGGTATGAAGTCACCTTTGATGATGGAACCGTCCCAGTTGTTGATGGGTAAAGGCTCCATGCCAAGCTCTCTTGCCAGTTGTACAGCGATCCCGCTTTCAATGTAGGCGGTACCCGTTGCGAAGGCGCAGTTTTCGTACTCCATCGCATAAGCGTTGCCGCCCAAGTGTGGCTCTTTTTCCAGCAGCAGGAAATCGCAGTTCCCTGATCGATAGGCGGCAACGAGTCCGCTTATACCGCCACCGATGATGATCAATTCGTAGGTCGATGAAACCGAAGGCCGTTTGAAGCGCGCACCGTCCCGAACCTTGTGGCAGATGGTGTTGTCCTCCGAGTCCAGCTTGGGCTGGCCAGGCTCGATTGTGGCGCGAGCAGTTTGAGAAAGGCCGCCCGGACATCCGACTGCCAAAGCGCCTGCGACAACATACTTAATGAAGTCTCTGCGATTGGAATCCATCATAGAAAACCGTTCCCTCGCAAGTGCTGTAAATCGAGGGCGTAGTGGTGGGAATGCTGCGCCGACTCCGATAAGGTTGAGATTACGACTTTCGACTTGACCTTGGAGCAGACAATGGCCGAAGACAGCATGGAATTTCGAGAGTGGATGGGACGACAGTCGGCGCTCTCAATTTTAACACTGAGTCAGCTCACGGCGACTTGACGGCAATATCAGCGTGAACGCGCTCCCTTTGTCGAATTCCTGCACACCCCGATCTTGGCCCCCTGCCAAGCAGCTGTCTTTCTGAAAAGATACAAGCCCAGGCCGCTGCCCTCCCGAGTCCGACACTCGGTGACACCTGAATGCGCCGAACAGCCTGCCCAGATCTTCTGGCGGATACCGATCCCTGTATCCCGGACCGAGACCTCCACGCCCCCCCCGCGCGGCCCGCCGGACCACCTCGACACCACCGGCAGTGGCCGGCCAGGAGGGGACGGTCGAGCAACCGCGAGTGAATGGCCGGTGGATGCATAAAGCAGCCACTCAGCTATTGGCAATGATCGGAAAAGGCTGGACGACGCAGTACACCATCACGCATATTTAGGACGGTGAGCTTGGGCCGCAAATTGCCGGGCATAGGGTTTCGTGCGAGGCTTGATCGAGTCGGGTAAAGCATGCGATGGTTACGTGCTGCTCCTTGATGTCGCGAGATCACATGGGAGGCATTTGGCCGCACGCTGATGACCTTCGATGGCTGGCAC
>DATIXD010000403.1:0-5026 GCA_035518875.1 Methylococcaceae bacterium
TCATTCTACGGCGAGCCTTTCAGGCTGAGCCGCTGCGCCGGCTCGATGATCTCGCCCGCTATTTCCAGGTCTATTTTCATCCGCTTCGCCATGGCTTTGGTCGTTTTTGCGTTTTTGAAAGGACCGGCGAGTACCTGATAACGCCCGTCTTTGGCGACTGCTTGGGCCGGAATCTGCGGCCCCTGATGATTGAGCATGGCGGCCAGCCGACGTGCGTCGGTTTCGTCGGTGGTTTCTGCGGCCTTGACATACCAGCTTCCCTCGGTCAACTTCGGCGGTTCGGGCTGACCGTAAAGCCGCCGGGGATGGTCCAGGGCGACAGCCTTGGCCAGCACGCTGCTCAAATTGTCTGTGTGGTCGAGAATTGGCACCGGGATTCCCCTCGCCTGTGCAAGAGTCTCATCGATCTTGGACCAATCCAGCTTAATGGACTGTTTTTTCTCTATTTTCTTAAGTTTCGCGAGGAGATTCTTCGTCGCCTGTTGGTCATCCATCTCCTCATGGGGCGTATGCGCCTCCAAGTAAAGACTTCCATTAAGCCAACCGACCAAATAGGGCTGATTGACAATCTTGACCGGCGTTTTTTCCGCAACCTTGCCGAACAACTTTTCGATGTTTTCCGGATACAGGCGAATGCAGCCGTTACTCGCGCGAAAACCGATACTGTAGGGCTTGTTAGTGCCGTGTATCAGATAACTGGGTCTGCTGAGATACATGGCGTAATCGCCCAAGGGGTTGTCGGGGCCAGGAGACACCGAAGCCGGCAACGGATCGCCTTTCAGCTGGTGATCTCTGCGAATCGACTCCGGCACGTACCAGGTCGGATGCGCGGTCTTACGTTCGACTAACATCTGGCCGGTAGGGGTCGAGCGGCCCTCCTTGCCGATGCCGGCCGGATAGGTGATTACCGCCTGGGATTTGCGGCCCGAAAAATAAAACAAGCGCATGGCCGCCAGATTGATGACGATGCCCTTGCGCGGCGCATCCGGCAGAATGAACTGCAGGGGCAGAATGACCCGAGCCTCCGACTGTGGGATCCAGGGCTCCAGGTCGGGATTGGCTGCGCTGATTTCCTCAAAACCGAGACCGAAATGGCGCGCAATATCCGGCAAGGTATCGCCTTCCTTCACCGGCACGCTTGCGAGCTGGCCGACGACGCCGTCATCATTATTTAAAGTGAACTCGTGAGTCGCGATCCGATCTGGCAGTGATTTGGGGATCGGCAGGGCGACTTCCTTCACCCCCGAGCGGTAGGCACAAGCGGGCAGGAAACCGCACAGAAAAACGAGAGCCAGAACGCGGCGCCAACGCGACGCAGTACTGATCGAAGCGGGATGGACAGTCATTACATACGGCCTTTTGGAATGTAAGCTCGAAAAACCGGGCAGTTGAGCCCGCATCGAAAACCGGCGTTGTACTGCCGGAGCTTTCGGACGAATACCTTATCAGCAAATTACGGGCCAGACAAAGGCGCTATCCAGCCCGCCAATCGCCTTGAAGACATAAACATTTGGTTTGGAAGGATTGTCTGACGGCGCCTGGGATTCGCCAATAGCAGCCTTGCACGGCAAGCTTAGGATTAGACCAAGAACTGAAGGGATCGAAGAAAAATTTGTCGGGATTCCCCAACAAGGACTGGAAGATAGGCTTGCAGAGTTTGTGAATTTTCGACGTTAGCGGCGACAAGCCGCCCGCATCAGACGGTACGACGAACCATTGCAGGACGCGACACATGCAAAAATGGCCGCATCGTGCGGCCATTCTCGCTTCCCCAAAGGTCAGGGGCGATCGTCGACAGCACCTTCTTTCATGACCGGCATCAGGTCCTTTCTAGACACGCCCAACCACAACACTATAGGGCTTGCCACCAGCACTGAGGAGTAGATGCCGAAGACGATGCCGATGGTCAGGGCCAGAGCAAAATTGTGCAGCGCCTCGCCGCCAAAGAAGAACATGGCCAGAACCATCAACTGGGTCATAGAGTGAGTGATAATGGTGCGAGACATGGTTGTGGTAATCGCATTGTCGATGATCTCCGGGACACTCGCCTTGCGCATCTTGCGAAAGTTCTCACGCACCCGGTCGAAGACCACCACCGACTCGTTCACCGAGTAGCCTAGAATCGCCAGCACTGCGGCGAGCACCGACAGGGTGAACTCCCACTGGAAAAAGGCGAACATGCCGAGAATGATCACGATGTCGTGCATGTTCGCGATGATGGCCGCCAACGCGAACCGCCACTCAAAGCGCACGGCTAGGTAGATCATAATGCCCGCGATCACCAACAGGAGCGCGAGCCCGCCGTTCTCGAACAGATCCTTGCCAACCTGCGGCCCAACAAACTCGACACGCCTCAGTTTAACGGAGGCATCTTGGGCTTTCAGCATCGAGAGTAGTTGCTCACTCAATTTGGCGCCGCTGATATCGGGGGTCACGGGCAATCGGATCAGCACATCCTTCGTGGTTCCAAAGTTCTGCACCGAAGCGTCGGCGATCTTCTGATCTTCCAGTATCTTTCGAATTGCCTCGATGTTTGCTGGCTGGGTATAGGTGACCTCTATCTGCATACCGCCGGTAAAGTCGAGCCCTAGATTGAGGCCCTTGAGGACGAGAGCGAGCACGGCGAGAATGAAGGTAACCAGGGAGATAGTTGTGGTGACCCGCCCGTAACGCATGAACGGGATGTCACGCTTGATCTTGAAGAATTCCATAGTTGTTTGGTCCTCAGATAGCAAGCTTGGCCAGTCTGCGCTGCCGACCGTAAGTGAAGTTGACGATCATCCGAGACACCAGCACCGCGCTGAACATAGAGGTCAGGATGCCGATGCACAATACTAATGCAAACCCGCGAATCGGACCCGAGCCCAGCAGGAACAGGGCGATGCCGGCTATCAAAGTGGTAATGTTCGTGTCAAGGATCGTAGCAAAGGCGCGCTCGTAGCCAATATAAATCGCTGCGTTCGGCGATACGCCGGCACGAAGTTCCTCACGGATGCGCTCATTGATAAGCACATTGGCGTCAATAGCCATACCGACAGTGAGCGCGATGCCGGCCATTCCCGGAAGGGTCAGGGTTGCTTGCAACAGAGATAGTACTGCAACCAAAAGCAGCACATTCGCGCCCAGTGCGACAATGGAAAAAAACCCGAAGATGCGGTAATAGATGACCATGAACACGGCGATGGCGATGAATCCGTAAACGTTGGATTTGGTGCCCTTGTCAATGTTTTCCTTGCCCATGCTTGGGCCGACGGTACGTTCTTCCACAATTTCCATCGGTGCCACGAGGGCTCCGGCACGGAGCAGCAGAGCCAAATTGCGAGCCTCGTTGGTGCTGTCCAGTCCGGTGATCTGAAAGCGTTTGCTGAAACGGTCACGAATGGTCGCGACATTGATGACTTCTTCGACCTTCTTTTTGGTCGTGACTTTCTGACCGTTGACTTCCTTGGTTTCCGTCTTGTTTTCGATGTACACCACCGCCATCGGCTTGCCAATGTTCTCCTTGGTGGTGTCGGCCATTTTCTTGGCACCCACGCCATTGAGGGTAATGAACACCGCAGCCGATCCCGATTGCTGTTCGAGCCCAGAGGACGCGTCCACGACCTGATCGCCCGTTACGATGATCTTGCGCTGCAGCAATACCGGCTTGCCGCCGCGGTCGTAATACAGCCTGGAACCCAAGGGGACCTTATCCTGCGTGGTCTGCACGCTGTGCTCCGTATCAACCAGGCGGAATTCGAGGGTAGCGGTCGCGCCCAGAATCTCCTTGGCGCGTGCGGTATCCTGCACGCCTGGCAACTGGACGACAATACGGTCCTCACCCTGCTGCTGGATGACTGGTTCGGCGACACCCAGTTCGTTCACGCGATTGCGTAAGGTGGTAATGTTCTGCGCCACGGCAAATTTCCGCACGTCGCGCACTTCCTGCTCGGACATTTTCGCCCGCAACAGGTTTTCCGACTCAACCGCCTCCAGTTGCAAACCGCGCAATTCCCTTTTGATTATATCCTGCCCCTGGGCCAGCGTTTGCGCATCCTGGAACTTGACCTGAATTATCGCCTTATCCCGCTCCACCGACAGATAGCGGACCCTGCTCTCGCGCAGCAACGAGCGGATATCCTCGGCATAGCGCTCTTCGCCCTGCTGGATCGCTGCATCCATGTCCACCTGGAGCATGAAATGCACGCCGCCCCGCAAATCCAGCCCCAGATACATGGGTTTGGCGTTGGCCGCGCGCAACCAGCCCGGAGTTGCCGGAGCTAGGTTGAGCGCCACGGTGTAGTTGTTGCCCATCTCGTCCTTGAGGACACCCTCGGCCTTCAGTTGGGCGTCCGTGTCGGCAAATCGTACCAGCACCGACGTCTCGCCCAACTCGATCGTTTTCGGCTGCAACCCGGCATCCGCCAACAGCTTTTCGATTTGGACCACTGTGCTCTGATCGATCTTGGCACTGCGCATCGGCGAAAGCTGGACCGAAGGGTCTTCGCCGAAGATATTCGGTAACGCATAAATGATCGCCAAGACCAACACGCTTAGCACCAATAGATTTTTCCAAACAGGATAGCGGTTTTGCATGGTTACGGCCTGCAATACGTTACTTTTCTGGGATGAAACTGGAAGCGCCGGCGGGCTTGAGTCGGAAAGGCTTTGTTATTTTTCGGATCTCTTCTTCGCTTTATAGGTGCCTTTAGGCATCAGGGAAGCGACAGCATGACGCTGTACGTAGATATAAACGTTTTCCGCTACTTCGAGTTGTATGAAGTTTTCGTCCAGATCGGCCACCCTTCCCAAAAGTCCACCGGTAGTGACGACTTCACTGCCCTTGGTCAAGCTCTCGACCAACTTCTTGTGCTCCCTGGAACGTTTATGTTGGGGCCAGACAAACAGAATGAAAAAAATCGCCAGAATCGCCAGGGGAAAGATTAATCCGGCGATGCCCGGTTCTTGGGCCGCCGGCGCTGCCTGGGCAAACGCATCGGAAATGAAAACGCTCATCATCAATCCCTATTCAGTCAGTTAAAGCTGT
>DATIXD010000404.1:0-10988 GCA_035518875.1 Methylococcaceae bacterium
AAGCCGCCGCGATCGGGCTTAGCCCTGTGCATCTCGTGTGCCCGCCTTTCAGGTTTAGCGAAGGAGGAAAAATCTCGAACGTCTATCTTTGGCAATCCGGGCCGATATCAACCGCCCGACTCCTGCTCTCAGCGATTTTCCCAAGGTCGCATCAAGGCGAATGGATCACATCCAGTTCATCCACCTCCCTAAAACGCGCCACAACCGGCTCGCCTGTTTCGAGGCCAGAGAGATCGACCCGTGTGTCTGACACATGGACCGTAAAATGCCTGTGGTCGTATGTGACCAAGCTAATCGTTCGAGAGTTGGGGTCAACCGAAGCCACTTTGGCGGGCACTTCGATGATTTCGGACCCGTTGACCGCATGGTGGCCGGTTGGCGGCCGATTGTAATAAGAGTTGTATAGTTCTCGTTCCGCCATACTTCCTGGCGGGAAGCGTTCGACGATATGCCCTGTCTCCGGATGGAAGGAGGTATCCTGCACGATCTCCACGGACTCGTGCAGCTTGAAGGAAACCCTGTTTCCCGGCTTGAGGCTCGTGAAGTCACCGCCCCCTTTACCCACCTTGACCCTAACTTGTTTTCCATCGTCCAGTAGAATGGTGACCTGCCTACGGTCGCGATGTGTTGCCTGAAGGGTTCCCTCGAAGATCGCCATACGGACGGTCTCGTTTACGCCGGTATCCGCAGTCTCTTTCTGCTTTCCCTGCTGGCTAATAGGGGACGCCAAGGCCTGCTTGTTGTCTTGCTGTGTATTCAGCCGAACGCCATCTTTGGTCTGTGCGCCGCCGCTACAGCTGGAGAGCAATAACCCAGCAGCTATGAATCCAGCAAAAACACCAATCAATCTACTTGCTTTAAGCAATATGAATTCACGTGTGAGCATGACTCGTACGGATCTCAGAACTGATATTGAATCTGAACACGGTTATAGTAGAAATGGCCATCCGCTCGATTGCCCATCATCACACCAAACCGATTCCTGATGGAGAAACCGTTGAGAAACGACGATTTCGGAAAACTGTAAGCGGCGTCAAAGTCGATCTCGCTCGGCTCTGACGTGTAGCTGCTGGTCGGTAGGATGTAATACCTCGCATAAGAAAGGATCGCCTTGATTTGTTTGTCCAGGAAGAACGATGTTGCAGCGATCTTGAATGCACTTCCCGCTGACTGTTTTTCGATCATACCTCCGATCATCTGTGTGGTATAAAGCGGGTCCGTCGAATAGCCCGTGCTGTATGGGGATAGCAAATCGCCATTCGCGAAAGCCCCCTTCTGACTCGTTATGCCGTTATAAGCTACCGTAAGACGCACGTATGGGGTATCCACACCGGCCAAGACACCGACAGCCTGCGTATTTCCCGCTGAACCTTTGCCGGCTTTCGCGATCGTGTTTTCACCATCCCCGGTCTGATTCGCAAACTGTAGGCCAAAGATCGGATCAAAGCCGGTATCGGTTTTGTGGACGTAGCTGGCATCCAACCATAACAGCTGAGAAAAATTGTAAAACTGATGCCACCACAGCTGTCCATTAAAAGGCCCGCCTTTCTTGCCGTACTTGAGCGCAAATGCCTGGGCCCCAGGGGTGGTTTCGCCCGCGAGTTGATTCAATGAACTGCCACCTGCATGACCAGGAATGTATAGGTTCGTTGGGGTGAATGTGCCTTCGGCCCGTCCATTGAAATCGACCACTTTCAAGCCAATGAATGTCACATCTTTCAGCGGCTCAAAGTCCGCGAAGGGATATGCCTCGCCATAAACGCCACGAAAGGCCGATGGCTTCATGCGCGAATCAGATGGCATGATCCAGGGCGTGTCCAGGATCTGGTCCGGACCACGGACCGTGAAGTATTTGTGCTTCCACTGAAGAAACGCTTCGGTCAAGACGTACACCGTATCCCCGGGCAGTGTGGAATCGACTCGCTTGTGGTCTTCCGGATTCAACCCCAAGCTGTTCGCTGCGCCCAAGGTCAGCCCGGCCTGAAACCCGTAAAGCGGCGCGGTCACCAGCCCCGCGTAGCCACCCAGCGAAAACGCGTTCTGATCTATAGCCGTAGGGTTGGTGTAGGCACGCTCAAAGAAATAGGCGCGCAGATTGCCATGAAATTTGGTCTGGTTTAAGTAGTCAACAAATCCCGTGTAGGCCGCTTCCATATCGGTCGCCTGACTCTGAGCGCCCCAAAAAGCCAGTAAGAGTACATGGGG
The DNA here is from genome assembly GCA_035518875.1 of Methylococcaceae bacterium. Lineage (GTDB taxonomy): Bacteria > Pseudomonadota > Gammaproteobacteria > Methylococcales > Methylococcaceae > DATIXD01. Next base: position 2,206 of record DATIXD010000404.1, read on the forward strand.
CAAGTTGGACTTTACCGATCTATAACTGCGTAGGAGGCATTCCAAAAATGCCCGTCCAAGAGCGATCAGATAGAAATTGATCACCTTCATATTCTCGAGATAGCTAGCCTGGATTAGCCATAAAGAAGGTGACCATCTCTTAAGTCATTGATACAGTGACCATTACACCTATTCTGGGTATTCCCACGATCCGGAATCGCGTGGTTCAGGGTGCGCTCAAGCTCATTCTGGAGCCGATCTTTAAGGCTGATTTTCGACACAGGGCTCATTTGGGTACCGACCAAAGCGAACGGCCCATCAAGCGGTCGGGCGAGCCGCCCAAGCAATGGTCTACCGTAAGCCCACGGTGATTGACGTCGATGTGCAGTTTTATTTTGACTCGGTTCGGCACAATCTCTTTACGGAAAGTGGCGCAACGGGTTGATGACAGGCAGGCCATGCGATTGCTCAAGCTTATCCTGAAAGCGAGCGGAGACCGGGAGGTTCCCCAAGGCGGTGTGATCTCGCCGCTGCTCGTCTCCAGTCCCAGCCACATCAAACGGGGCGGTTCGGTCTGCTGTCCCAAGTTTTCTCCTGAATGATGTGACTGCTGCCCGTGTGCACGCCGGAAGCTTGTTGCTGGCGATGCTCGGTTTAATTATCCCCGCCGTGTTCAACTTCAGCACGAACTCGGAGCACGAGATCAGTGTGCATATTGCGGCTGTTCTGTTCCTGGCCTATCTGGTCAGCATCGTCTTTACGCTGACAACGGGTACACCGGATGCGGAAACCGATACCGGCGCAGAGCAGCGCCGTGCCGAGCCTGAAGCCGACGCAACGGGCTGGAGTCGTAACAGAGCCTTGGTCATTCTGGCAGCCGTCGCCATTGGCCTGGCGGTCATGAGCGAGATCATGACTGACGCCATCGACCCGGCCGCCAAGAGCTTGGGTTTTACGCCGCTGTTTGCCGGCGTTTTCCTCCTCGCCATGGTCGGCAACACCTCGGAACTCATCAACTCGGTGAGGTTTGCTCGCCAAAACCAGCTGGATTTGTCTTTGGGCGTTACCGTCGGCGGCAGTGCACAGTTCGCTCTCTTGGTGGTGCCTTTATTGGTGTTTTTCGGGCTCGTACTCGGGCAGAACATGAACTTACTGTTCTCGCAGTTCGAATTGGTCGCCATTATCCTGACCGTCATAGCGGTCATCAATGTCCTCCAAGCCGGATATGTGAGATGGGCGGCCGGTGTCTTGCTCATCGCCGTGTATCTGATGCTGGGCTTCGGTTTCTACTATGCCCCGGCATCCGTGGCCGGAGGATAAGCGTACTAATCTTGCCGGTTCCTGCTCTTGAGGGATGCTTCACGGATCAAGGTCCACGCACGATATGGCCGAGGCCACGTCAGCTTCGAGCGGCGTTCATGTTTGGGTGTGCTGAGGGGACTTATAAATGAAGCGCCTAACAAATAGCGTGTACCTGTTCCAATCCCCCCGCGTGGATGCCTCTATTTCCAAATGCTTGCAGAGGGATCGGACACGACAGCCGTATGATTGCTACTTATTGATGAATGCAGTGGAATGGTTGAAGCATAAGTTCTCAACGGGAAATTCGTTTGTAGTGTCTACGATAAGCCTGTCGTTCCGGTAGGGAATGCCGGACCCCAGAGGCCATGGAGGGTCGGCCTGCATCACATCCTTGTGCCCTGGATACCGGCAATCCATGCCGGCATGACGAATATTACAAACGAATTTCATGTGGCCTACTTAATCCGGGGGAACCCACTTAAGAACCGCAATCCCCTCTCCAAAATATCGGGCCCACCGCTGCTCTAACCTGTTCTATTGAACGTTCTTTACTTAAGCTCAGACGCTATCCGATGGTGAATGTCGGCCAGCGATTTGTGGCGCTTGGCCGATTCCTCGTAGTTCCGAGCAAGTGCCTCGGTGTGCTCCTCTAGGTCTGCGATGTCCTTCCCATAAACTTCATGCTTATGTTCTTTGTAGGCTTCGGCTTGATCCCTTAAGGATTTAGCCTTTGCTTCTTCACTCTTCGCCTCTTTTTCCAACATCCCCGCGATTTTTTCATGATCAGCCTTGGTCTTCGCTTGCGCCACCAACTTGGTTATCTGAACATCTTCAACTGCTTTTCCCTTAGCCGCCCAAGTAGGTGATGACGCCATTACACCTATCCCGAATGCCAAAATGAGAAGAGATGGAAACAACTTATTTAGGGCCATAGTTCTAGTCTCCTATTTGAGAATTTTCTGTATGTTCGTTTGCTGCGAAAATCATTGAAGTACCCTTTTCGCATTTCTGCCGCAAGAACGACAGCGGCGATCAGCGCGCAGTGCAGCCAGCACTTAGTTCATCGACTTTGCTATCACGCCAAATGCTATAGTCCAAGCACATATTTTATAGGGTCTGCTGTCGTAACTTTTTTGCTGAATTCACATCCAAGTTCCCGGCTGCGTGATGCTAGCCTAAGGGGCTGAAAGAGTAAAGACTAACGACTTATTTAATTTGCTCGCAGGTTCTTAGGTCAACTCTGCAGCTAAATGGGTAAGGGGTTCCGCCTTGACATTTCTCCACCGCGAATTTAGCCGCAACCGCCTTGTCCGAGTGATTATAAAAGAAAGGGTTGCCGTCACTATCAAGAGCCGTGCAACGCCATCCTGTTTCCGGCAGTTCTGAGGGGGGAGGATATGTGCTGCAACCCACGAGACTCAATGCCGCGGTGAAATATAGGCACCTATTGTTTTTCATAGAATGGATGGTCTCTATAAACCTTTCGTTAGATGTCTAAATACCCTTTGGCCGTTCATCCGCAGCGGTGTTATAGAATACCTTTTCTCGGGAAAGGACGACAGCGCCATGACCACACCTTGGCGTCGGATGACATCCGGAGAGGTTGCTGTCGAACTAGCCATCGACATCTATCGAACGCGAAGCCGAAGAACGCCCGCGAGCGCGCGGACGCAACGATGACTCCGCGCACGGCAATAACCTGGACATGCGCCACCCGATGACGGCCTATTTGATACACGTTTTCAGCTTGTACCATGCCCCGGCAGCATGGCTGGGGGCGAATACTTAATGTTCTATGGTCAATTGCATTGCGCGCCACAGGAATTCGATAAATTCGTTCCCGCGTTGGCTTTTCCGCGGCGGCCAAAGCGCTTGAACTGAAGGCCTTAATCCATCAAACTCGAGAGCGACTCCTTCGCCGCTACTCGACGTCGGAGATTTGCACGATCAACCGTAAGGTGCGGGGATGAACCCATGCTCTATCCGTACGTCGTTATGCACAGCTCGCGAACCATCCGAATCGACTATCCACGACTATTCAGGGACGGTGAAAGCAGAACATACGAGGAGTTCCTGATTCGGGGCTTCGAACTGGAGGAAGTCGTTTCGGTGGAGATCGATCGGGCAATTGGCTCGGCGTTAGTGCATCTCCATCCGCGGTCCGCAGCCGCCTCCTCCGTTCTAGTACGCCTGGCCAAAAAGTTCGAAGAATCGCAAATGCGGGTTTCCTTGCTCGCGCGCTGTCCCTACTTCGTGTTGCAGGAGGAGAACGGCCGAAGCGTTTACGCCAGGGCTCCGGAAACTGTCTCGGGCGTCCGTCGATTGATGTACGTAGGACTGGGCGTCATGTTCTTCGGTTTAAGCGTGGTCGGCGTAGCAGCACCCCTGGTGCCCACAACGCCCTTCGTCATTCTCAGCAGCTATTTCGCCCTGCGTTCCTCACCCGAGCTTAACGACCGTCTGTTTCGCTCGCGCCTGTTCGGGCGCATTCTCCGCGACTGGCATCTACACCGGGCCATGCGACGTTCCACGAAGAAAAGAGTCCTGATCTTCATGGTGATCGTGTTCGCTCTGACCTTTGGACTCACGAAACCTTCCGGATCGGCGTTGCCGATGGCGCTGGTGATCTCGCTGTTGAGCTTCGGGTTCGTATTGCGGATGCCGACCGTGGAGGACGAGCCCGAGGCGCCCCAACTCACTCATCAGGCGGTGCCACGGCTCGCAATGACACACCCGCAAGCGCTCTGAAACGCGCTCGTTCCCCGTCTACGTCCTGGAGCTCACCTCTCGGAACAGCTTTCGATATCGGATGGTGTTCAGAAGGATACCGCGAACCCCAGCATGCTAATCAATGAAGGAGTGAATTGCGTGGTTCCGCCGCTGGTTTGGCCGTAGACAGCCAAGCGCCGGTTGACCGTCCAGATAAAACCGGCCCCGACGGCATTTTGGGTGAACTTATTGCCCTTAGTGCCGAAAGTGACCTGGGGATTGGGCACCCGCGGCAGGGTCATGGCATTGTAAAAACCATGAATGAAAACGGCGAAGTCCTTGTTGAACAGGTCGCGCTGCAAGCCCCACTGGAAGCTGAACTCCCAGTCATTCTTACCGTTGGCGTCCTGAACCCGAGTAACGCCCAGGTTATACTCGAGATCGATATCGAAGGGTAGCGACTGGTCGAAGTTGAAGGTGAACGAAGGCTGGGTGCCGCCATTGAACTCTGCGTTGCCCAGCCATTCGGTCTGGATGTAGGCTTCGAAACCTGCCGCGGGTAGGAAATAATCTTGCTTCTCCGTCCACATCTGGATTTTGGTGTCGAAGGCGAGGGGCGAAAAACCCCAGGTGGAATTCGAGCCGCCGATCCAGCTGACGCCGTTGCCGAACAGGCGAAGCTCGATGTCATCGGTCACCCCGTAGCGCAACAGGAATTCCGCATTGTACTGCGCGGGGCTGGTAGAGGCGGTGCCATAGTAGGTGAAGGGCGAGAGTTCCACGTAGGCACGTCCCTGCGGCAGGGTGAAGGCACTGTTTGGGAAATTGGCGAGATCGGGTCCGGGGTTGGCGATGTCCGGCTCGGACCGCCAACGCTCGATATTCTCGGGCAAGCGGGCCCGGGACCGGTTGTACCGCCCCTTGAAGAAGGTCTCCCTTGCCTGTTCGGCTCGTTGCGTGGCATAAGCCTCGAATTGGCCATAGTCGCTGAAGGGGGCCGAGGGTTTGGACAGCTCAGGTTGGGACTTTAGCCTCGCCTTGTCCCAGATGGTCCTTGCCACTAGGCGCCCATAGGCGCGAAAAGGCTCGTATGAATCCTTAGACGTCAGTTTCGATAAACTGGCGGCAGTAGCGCTATCTCCCTTCGCGTCCCGACCTTCGCCCGTCACTTTATCCGGGCCGGTAACCGTGGACCGGTTTGTGTTCCCGAGCAGCGTACAACCGAACAGGTTTATGAACGTAAACACTAGGGCGGCCCCTGCGAGCCAGATTGAAGCTGGCCGGGCGGGGGCTAACCCCCAAGACGAAACGGCATGGTGGCACAACATGATTTAGCCTCGCTCGTCTTTTGGCGCCGGACTACTTGATGAGCGGGAGTTCCTGCGCGATGCCGGCTTCCACGGAGGCACTGATCTTGCTCTCGATCTGGTAATAGCGCGCCAGCTTCTTAATCGGTAAGATCTTCTCAAATTTAGGCAAATAGGCCTTCTTTAAACGGGCACGGTCTTCCTCGAGTGACAGGCGATCGGTGAGAAGTTTCCTCGCCATGGCGTCCGTCATCTGGTCGTAGTTCTCCCCGAACTCGGCAATGAGGACCCTACGTTTCTCAAGCAAAAAAGACAGGTCTTTCTGGAAGCGGTCGTAAAGTGGCCAGAACCGCTCCTCTTCCGCTGACGTGAGTTGAAGGTTGTCCGCGATCAGGCGCCTCCTGTCCTGATTGAACTTTTCGGTAGCCTGGTCAAGGGGCTGTGCGGCTTCTTCCTGCGCCCCGATTGGGCCACAAACAGCGATGGCAAACAGTACCGCCGTCAAGCTGCGAATGACGTACATCGTTCTCTCGCTCCCCCGTTATTCGAGTGCCGGCCGGGTTTACCTGGCAATCTGTCCGAACAGTTCACGAATCCACCTACAGCGTCGTGGGATAAACAGGACGTAAGTGCGGCCGGAACCTTCCGACAATTGATACCAAAAGCCGCAGAAGTCTCGCCATTCTCAGCCTAACGGGTTCCTCATGTCGCAGCAGCTGCGTCCGCTGGCAAATAGAAAAATCCAATCGCCAACATGAGGTAAACGGCGAGGAGCATCATACCTTCGATCCAGGTGGAACGACCGTCGGAGGTGAGGTTGCGGATCACGACAATGGTCAGCACCATTGCCACGACCTCGAAAGGAGTGAACAGAAGATCCATGTGTTCGCCCAGCAGCGGCGCGCTGAAGATGAGCAGGGGAACAGCAAGCAAAATCATTTGGATGCTCGAACCGACCGACGCCTCGATGGCGAGATCCATCTTGTTGTTCCGTGCGAAACGGGTGGCGCTGATAATTTCGCCGATACCTCCCGCGCCCGCCAGGAGAATGATGCCGCTGAATACGGCGGTCAGGCCGAGTTGCTTGCTGGTGGGTTCCAGGGCATCGGTCACCACCTCGCTCATGACGGCCATCGCCAGGGTCGCGGCGACGAGCACCCCCACCGATTTTCCTTGCGACCATTGGGGCAACGAATCACCTGCCTCCGATTCTTCGGGAACCATCGGACTGAGGGTGCCGGCGGGGTCGGCCGTTTTCTGGAAAAGCGTCTTCCCGAGGTTGGCTGCGTATACCACCAGGAGGATGAGCGAAATCTCCCAACTCAACTCCCCCTCGGCTTCCGGGGAGGATATGTGAAAGATTGCAGGAATGACGAGGCCGAAGCCACACAGGGTTAAAAGCCCAGCGTTGATCTGGATGGCTTCTTCGTTGAACCGCTGGGTGCCATGCCTGAGTCCGCCCAGGAACATCGCGAGGCCGAGACCGAAGAGGAGTTCGACCAGGATCGAACCAGTGATGGAAGCCTTGACCACATCGCCGAGTCCGTGCTTCAAGGCGAACAACGCAATAATGATTTCCGGGGCATTGTTCAGCGAGGCATTGAGCAGGCCGCCAATGGTAGGCCCCAAGGTGGCTGCCAAGGCTTCGGTGGCCTCCCCCATCAGTTCGGCCAGCGGATAGATCGCGACCAGGGAGGCAGCGAACACCAGGATCGGATTCGCATCGAACCAGCGCAGGGCAAGCGCTAGGGGAATCGCGAGCAGTAGCCCATTGCGAATGGAGAAGGGTGAGGCTGGATCTTCAGTGTTGGTGCCGCCGCCAGGAAGTTTTTTTCCAACCGCTGTCATCTCTGCATCTCCAGGTTTGTTTATCGTATCGAGTTTATCCGTGTCTATCCTTCGCAATCTCGGCTCGAAGTGATCAGGGTCCGTCTCCCCGACAGTCGGCCGCGCCCCGACAGACGCATGAAGCGCGAAATCTAAAGGTCAGAAACGCGCATCACACTGAGGTGCCTCAGGTCGATATAGTCCTCATATTCAGGGCTGGTGTTGATAATTATGCCCCCGGCCAAGGCGAGATACTCGCAGCTGAACTCCTTTTTTTGCGTACGCACATAGCGGTGAATCAATTCGTGAATGACCGTGTATGCAATCTCCGTAGCGGCTCGCAGCGGTTTTTCCGCCGTGAGGATCTGCTCCCGGAAAGGTAGGAGTCGCCGCTCCAGGGTCATCTGCTCGGTATCGTCGTCGTCGTAAGCCGGTAGGTAACCCGGCGCAGATTGAAAGTGCTTAAGCGCAAGCGTCAGTGCGCCGCACGCGGCTGATTCCCGGTGTTGTCCTGGGCGAAGCAACTTGCCGAGTTCACCTTGATCGGTGATGCCGATGTGGGGACCATAGACGATGAGCGCCGCACCGGCATCCGGGACATGGTGGGCGACCGTCAACACACCGGTGAGACCGGAATAGGGTATTCCCGCCAAACCGCCCATGGAGAAAGGCCCCAAGAAATGCTGCTTGAGTTTGCCCTTGGTCTTGGGCAATGGAATATCCGATTCACGTAAAGGGATGACGTCGTCGGCACACACGGAATTGGCCAACAGTACTTTGGACAGGTCGATGTGATGCTCATCGCCAAGAAGTCGCCATACCCGTTCAATGAAGGCGACCTCCGTTATGGCCTCGGGATAATGTTTTTTGATCAGGCGATCGAGTGACGGTGTCGTGGTCATCGGCGAACTCCGACAGTGGTTCATTTTTACAAAGAACGGTCCGCGCGATCGGATTCCGGCGGTTGATAAGTTATACCGAAACCTCGCGACGCCGAACACGCCACGCTTATTCCGGCCTAGCCCGGCGCCGCTCCCTGAGCCACGCGCCGGCGAGAAGTAGCGTCAAGACAAGGTGCGCCGCCACCGCCGGCCACAAGAGGATCCCGACCCATTGACGGCGGACTGCCAGATACAGGAAGTACATCACTACCAGCAGCCCGTAGGCCAGCATGGCCCGAAGCGCCGGGAAAACATGGCCGACTGGCCGCGGCCAACAGGCCACCCCCCAACGACAACAAGGCGACGCCGAGCAAGCGGCTCATCGCCAGCCCCGCTCCGGAAACGTCGTCGCCCAGCAACAACCAGGTGACCAGCGAGGGATCGGCGATCAACACCAAGCCTGTGGCCGCTTCGAGAACGGCGGCCAGACCGAGCAGCTTGTTCATTGAGACGAACCCAAGGGCGCCAAGGCTCAACGGAGTCATCTCGCCTCTTCAGGAAATGCCACTTACGAGCTTACTTCACCTCGACCGTCACCTTGTCGATCTTGCCGGTGAACCGGGTTTGCGGGCCTTCTCCTAGGCCCTCGAGCACCGGCGTCGCGAGATCGATGCCCACGTCGGCCGTCTCATCGGCCGAAAATATCATCGGCTGCGTGCGTTCGATGTAGCCTTCGGCGACTTTGCGGCCATTGACGGACAGGGTCCCGGTCCCGCCC
>DATIXD010000405.1:0-3084 GCA_035518875.1 Methylococcaceae bacterium
AGCGTCGAACCCGGGCCTCACCTCGATCCGCGCCCCACCCACCGACAGCCACAGTGCGCAGGCTTCTGCCTCTCCGCCATCAACCCGGATCAGCGTCAGCGGCGCAACCGCTGCCGGCTGCCCCAAGCGCCGACGCCAGTATGCCTCTCGTTCTTCTTTCGTCATCGCCATCTCCTCGTTATAGGGAATATGGCGATACTGTCACGCAGATATTATTCAACCGGAACTATGTGAGTGGCCGGACGCTTACCCTTATCCATCTCGTACTTGATCGGCTCGCCCCCGACGGGCACCTCGATGATGACGTTGATATCCTGTGGCGGGTTGTTGCCCACTGGTATTGCCTCGATGCGCATCGCGAATTCCCATTCATGTGTTGATAAAACGTGAAGCGGCAAGCGCTGTCGCGTCGCCAACAGAAGTCGATGGTCCGGGTGCTGTCGGAAGGGGCTTAGACGACAAGACCCTGAAGCCACGTGCGCCGAGACGGGCCCGGAAGATGGGCTTTGTTGCATGAATCGCCCGGTCCTGTCTTCAGTGGGGCTAATGTATGATGGCGGTCCCGCCAGATCCTGAAAGCCCATGCCGCACAAGAACAACCATGCTCGCCGTCACAAGTTTTCCAAGCCCAAATACCGGGTCACGAATTGGTCCGACTATAACGCCGCCTTACAACAGCGGGGTAGTCTGACGATCTGGTTCACCGAAGAAGCGCAAGCCGGATGGCTGGCGGTGAAAACCGGCAAACGCGGCGCTCAACCGGTTTATTCCGACTTGGCCATCGAGACCTCGCTGACGCTCCGCCTGGTGTTCAAGCAACCCTTGCGGCAAACGACGGGTTTGCTGCGGTCGTTGACGGCGATTCTCAAGTTGGATGAACTTCCCATCCCGAATTATTCGACCCTGAGTCGCCGGGGTCAACGCCTGAAGGTGTCACTCAAAGTGAAGCGCGCGGCCAACCAGCCGCTCCACATTCTGGTCGACAGTTCAGGCCTGAAGATCTACGGCGAAGGGGAATGGCTGCAACAAAAGCATGGCGCGAAATCGCGGCGCCGCTGGCGCAAGCTGCATATTGCGCTGGACGCTGAAACACACCAGATGGTGGCGATCGAGTTGACCACCGATGAGGTCGGCGATCCAACCGTCGTTCCTGATTTGCTCGCGCAAACCAAAGGCGAAATCGCCTCGTTCACGGCGGATGGCGCCTACGATGGGGATAGCCTCTATCACGCTATCGCCAACCATCAGCCGGATGTGGTCGATGTGATCATTCCACCCCGTTCGACCTCCGTGCTCAGCGAGCAGGCCGCAACTCAGCCCACGGCAAGGGATCGTCATATTCAGGGGATCGCCGACCTGGGGCGAATGGGATGGCAGCGTGAGTCAGGTTACAACCGCCGCAGCTTGGTTGAGAACAGCTTCTATCGCTACAAAACGATTATCGGGCGGCGTCTGCACACCCGAAATCTGTCCAATCAGCAGACGGAAGCCAAATTGGGCTGTGCGGCTCTAAACCGCATGACCCAGTTGGGCATGCCGGCCTCCCAGATGGTCGGATAAACTCAGCGGGAGGGGGATAAATTCGTCCTTCGGCCGATTCATGCAACAACGCGTCCGCTAATGCAACACAACCGCGTCGACTGGCCTAGGCCCATCAGGTGGACGAGCCGAAACAGTCGGATATTTAGAGAGAACCACTATGAGCCAATCCCATGCAGTTAAACCACCGACCGCTTACGAAAAACTCATGGCGCTGCCGGAGAATCTGGTCGGTGAGGTAATCGGCGGTGAGCTTTACACCCAACCCCGTCCTGCCGGACGACATGGCGTGGCCGAAGGCGCGATGAGTGCAGAATTACTTCCGCCCTTTCAGTTTGGCAAAAACGGCCCGGGCGGCTGGTGGATCGTTCCGGAACCTGAAGTCCACTTTATACGGGACACCGAAGTAGCTGTACCCGACCTGGCCGGCTGGCGGCGCGAGCGGATGCCCAATATCCCCGAAGATCATCGCTTCGAGGTGGTCCCGGATTGGGTGTGCGAAATTCTGTCGCCAAGCACCGTAAAAAAAGACCGGGCATTAAAGCTGCCGCTCTATGCTCGGTATGGGGTCGCCCATGCTTGGCTGGTCGATCCGCTGGCGCGCACGCTGGAGGCGTTCGAGTTGCGGGAAGGCGCCTGGGTCTTGATGGCCACGCTCAAGGACGATGACCCTGTCTGTGTCGCGCCGTTCGCCGCCATCACCTTTTCCCTGGCCGATTTGTGGGCTTAAATGACTTTGTTGACGGTTGTGTTGCATTGCTTTGCAACAGTTGGAGGATAGCCGCTCTGCGTTCGAGGTAAAATAAGGGGCTCTGTTGCATTAATTCCCTTCGAATGCACCGTGGCTACCCGCCCGGGTTTTTAGGCGGCTAACGAATAGAACTGTTCTGCGGCGGACAGATTTTGGCTGTCAGCAGAGATCATCTGGCCTTTCTTGATCATATGCATGAGCTCGATGCCTTGCAGGGTAACGCGGGCCGAACCGAAGGACTTGAAACCCAACATCGGCCGGACGATCCGTTTGATGGCTCGATGAGCCTGCTCCACCAGATTGTTCAGATATTTGATCTGGCGGATCTCAATCTTGGCACCGGCCTCCTCGATGAGCGCCTCAAGGGCGGCGGTGTTGGCGCCACTCTTGTCGATCGTGACTTTGTCGGGTAGGCCGTGCTGCCGAAATGCTTTCTTGAAGAAGCGCAGAGCGGATTTTTTGTCACGGTGCGCCGTGAGCAGGAAGTCGATGGTCTGGCCGGCCTTGTCGACGGTCGACGGCGCGGCAAAGGTATTACCACTGGCCTTTGATCTTGATGTACGTCTTGTCCATCGGCCAGCTGCTGCTTACTGGACGCTTCTCCCCTTTCCGGAAAGCAGCATCCAGCTTGGGCGTGAACTTCTGAACCCAGCGGTAGATGTTCGAATGCTTGACCCGGCACCGCGCTCTTCCATCATCTCTTTCATGTTTCGGTAGCTGAGCGGATAGGCCAGGTACCAGCGTACACAGAGCAAAATGATATCTCTTTCGAAGCGGTGGCCTTTGAAGTCAAT
>DATIXD010000406.1:0-6280 GCA_035518875.1 Methylococcaceae bacterium
TTCCAACTCCTAGGCATTACACCCGACCGTACCCAGTAACGAGCCCCAGGCGTCATGATTTTTATCATGCCACTCATAGGGTTACGTACCTGAGATGGTCAAAGTTCGGACTAAAGCTCATAAAGCATCTCCCCAGGATCATCAAGTTGGCATGCACTCCTGCGTCCGACGTCGCAGCCAATCCATTTCCCCCATCTATTGGGTATTTACCGGGGCGACGATCGGCTTGAAAAGGCATGGGGTACTGAACGCGCGGCCTTGCCGAGATCTTGTGTCTGTACGGTCCAGTTCACTGTTTTGATCCTCTCATTGTTTGCTGGTTAGAAAGATACCTCAGCCAGATACAAATAGGTCGTCGTACCGGCATGGATTGCCGGTATCCAGCCGACAAGGATGTTACTCCGGCCGCCATCCATGGAGTCTGGGCTCCGGCACAAATCCGCCGGGAGCGGATTTGCATTGACCCGAAGGGCATCGGGCAGGATAGCCCGACGTGAATCCATGCCGGAGTGACGGGTTTTGTGGGTTAGTTAAAGGTTCTTTCTAATCAGCTCATGTTTATTGCGTTACCTCGGAGTACACCGCCCTCGTTCGTGAGGAGTGGACAAACACGCCTGTTCACCGAACTTTCACCTGCCTTGGGCTAATTGGAAAAATCTGTTTCCAGTCTTCCTTGATGCTGACCACGGTCCAACCGTGCTGTTGCGCCTCGTCTAGCGCGCGGTCCAACCGCCCGACGCTGGACTGCCGGTCGTAGGCCCACTCACGCTCGGCGTCGGTATGGTGGACGATGAGACAGAAGTGCGCACCGTCGTTGAGGCACGTCCACTGGAGCATCTGGAGGTCGCCATCCGAGTTGCCGAAGGCGGCGATGGGCCGTTTCCCGATAAACTTGTGGATACCCACCGGCTTGCCTGCCTTGTCGTCGATGAAATCCACCTCCGGCAGCCGCACCAGAACCGGCTTGCCGTCGCGCAGTTCGAACTGGGTCTTGATGCTGCTCCCCACCACCTGTTCGGGCGGAATGCCGTAGACCTGCTCGGTCCAGGGGCGCATGAACTCGATCCCGCCGCCGGAGACGATGTAGGTCTTAAAGCCGTTGGCGCGAAGAAACGTGAGCAGTTCAAGCATTGGTTGATACACGAGTTCCGTATAGGGGCGGTTGAGCTTGGGATGCCTGGCGCTGGCAAGCCAGTCTTTCACGATTTGCTCGAATTCCCCGGTGGTCATGCCCGCATGGGTGGCCATGACAATCTCGACCAGCCCCTTCTCGCCGCTGGCCGCGAGTCCTTTCATGTCATTTTCCAGCACCGATTTGAAAGGCTGTTGTGTCTTCCATTCGGGATGCTGCGGCGCGAGTTTGCGCGCCCGGTCGAATACAAATAGCCCCTGGAAATAGAACGGCTGCTCAGCCCAGAGCGTGCCGTCGTTGTCGAATGTCGCGATGCGCTCGGCGGGCGGGACAAACGTGGACGAGCCTTGCTTCGTCACTTTCGCCACGAAGTCGACGATGGCCTGTTTGGTCTTGCCGTCGTTCCAGGAGGGCAACGGATCGGCCGAAGCTGAAGTCCAAAGCTGTTTCTGGGCTGTACCGAAATCACCGAGTTGATACAGGCTGGCAGAGCGAGCCTTGAATGTGAAAGTCTTAAACGGCTCGGCCAGCAGTTGTTTCACAAACGCCTCATCTCCGAGACCGACAGTGACGTGCGGGTTGAACTTTTTGCCGCTGTATTCGGGGACGTAGGTAGCGACGTAGTCCATGGTCGGCTGGTTGATCGGCCCGCCGTCGGAGCGGGGCACAAACGCCTCGCCGGTTCCTCGCTCCACGGTGAATGGCGCGACGGCACTGATAAGTTTTTTCTGCAAGCCGAGCAAGGCGGGCGTGGGGGCTATAGTAATCCCGGCCACGCCGAGGTTCTGGTAGGGCAGGTAGTAGTAGCCCGTGGCTTGCAGCTTGAGTTGGGTGGGATCGGTTTTGGCAAACACGTTCGCCACCGCAGCCTTGACCTGCTCGAGGTCGGCGCTACGGACGAAGCGTTGCAGCAATGTGATGTGCGGGGCGTGATCGGCATCCAGCGCGAAGCCAGCCGGGTAGTTCTCGCGCAAGCGGGCATTCGCCGCGTTGGCCTGGGCTATCATCGTCGCGTCCGGATCGAGCAGGATATCTATGGCGGTTGCCGTCGTCGCGGATTTTGATTCAGCGGCCTGAACGACGGGGGCGGGCGCAGCCCAGCCGAGGAACAGAAGGACACAATAGAAACGAAGTGTATGAATCAGTATCTTCATGTTTAACTCATATTAGTAATGTAGTGACAAAGAGAGCGACAGGATGTGCTCCATCTTATTGGGCGCCTCGGTTTCGCGGATATACCGATTCATGTAGCCGATCTCGGTTGCAACAGGCTGGTTGAAGTGGTAACTGATGCCCACGAATGCGCGATTTTGATCGAATCCGTTAACCGTCCAGTCGGTATTGTTCAGATTCACGAAGACCTCGTCGGAGACTTCCAGGCTGAATCCCGGCGCGAAACTCAGGGGATAGGACAAGGCGTACATCTGCCGGAAGCGCCAGCCCACCTCCGACCCTGCTGGCCTGAAGCGCTGTTCGAGTCGATTGCGGAAACTGAACTTGCCGAAGTCTGTCGGCTGCGCCCACAAGAACTGCTCCCAGAGGCGCTGTTCGTTGTAAGCTTCTGACGTGAAAGGGTCCGTGGGGAAATAGGCGTAGCCCAACCAAAGACTCGCCTTGTCATTGACGGCATAACCCAAGCCCGGTCGCACCAAGCCTTGTGTCAGCGTCGACGTATCATTCCCAAAACGCGCCTGTCCTTCCAGCCAATAACGGAAATTGTCCAGGCCTGGATGGAGAAAAGTGAGCCTCCCCGTGGCGGTGATCTTGGTCCAGGTCTGCCAGTCCTGGACCGTATCTGCCCACCCTGTAGACGACATCGAGACTATTAGGAAAGCGATCGCACCGGCACTGCAGAGCTTCATTTGTCTAATCACGTAACGAAGTACCAGGCGCGCTGGAGTTGCCATTAATGCCGTCCCGCTTGAAAGCGCTATGGGTTCTTCCCAACCCTCTACTGAAAACCACTCTAATCGCTCATCACCGAGGTTGGCTGGCCAATACCTTCGCCACCTTCTTGTGGCGGTTGCAGATGAGAACGGCCGAGGCATCCAGTTGCTCGACCGCCGCCACGATGCCCACGTCCGGGGCGAAGAAGCGGTATTGTGTGTCGTCCACCGACGCGGGGCCGACTTTGCCCTTGAACGTCCATTTCATTCGGCGTGCTGTTCAAACGTTCCGGGCGGGGTGCAAATCCCGACCCGCTTTGGGCTAATAGCCTGCCTGAGACGGTTTACTCAAGCCGGTCGCACAATAGTACATGATGGGATACGGCCAGTTCCCTGGGGAGTCCGAACATGTACACCAGACCGATGGCGAGGTCGCCGAAGCCCAGTGGTACGGCAATCAGCCCGAGATCGCCGAACAGGCCGGCGGGGATGAGCAGGAGCGCCGCGATGTAACGCAGCAGCGACTCCCAATAGACCAGGGAAGCGCGCCGGCGTAGATCGCGGGAAGCCAAAATCAGTACTACGCTGGTGAAGCCGAGAAAACCGGCGATCAGCCAGCCCCATAAAGGGGCCGGGATGTTCAAGCCCAGCGCCCGATACAGCGGAGGAAACAGCAGAAACAGGGCCAGCCCGGCGTTATAAACGCCGGACCAGAAGACGAAAGGGGTCATCTTGAAAGGCATTTGGGTTTTCCTTCTTGAGGCTTCCGGGGAAGCCGCCACAGATTGCTTCACCCTTCCCTTAATCTTGGGAACCGGCTGTTCCAGTTCCCCATTACCGGGGTTTGCCGGCCAATACTTTCGCCACCTTTTTGTGGCGGTTGTAGATGAGAACGGCTGAAACATCCAGTTGCTCGACCGCCGCCACGATGCCGACATCCGGAGCAAAAAAGCGATATTGGGTGTCGTCCACGGAAGCGGGGCCGACTTTCCCCTTGAAGGTCCACTTCATGAGGACCGCATCGAAACTGCCCGCCGGCACCTTGACCTTATAAGCGCCGATATAACGGTAGTTCACGTTCAACGCACCTTCATGGCTCACATCGTCCGGGCTGCTCAAGTCGGACACCTTGACGTTCAGCTTCACGTTTTTCTCTTCGCCCGGTGCCAGCCCTTGCAGCATGAAGGGTTCGGGCGGCGAGTAGCGGGTGATGACGCCGCCCTCCCGGTCCTCGACGCCGGTCAGGACGTAATCGCCGTTAGCCTTCGCCGTGACGAAATAGACGAACTTGCCGCCTGCGTCATAGCGCCAGGTCGTGGCCCCGGCCTCTTGCTTGAGTTTGGAAAGCTGGTGCTTCTCGGTCTTGCCCGTGTCGTCTCCGCTCACCAGCCGGAACGTCCGGGTGCCTGGCTTGGCGGCCAGATAGCTTGTCGTGTCGGCGACCGCCGGCGCGGGGATGGCCTCGCCGACGACCCCTTTGCCCAAATATTGTTCAATCGCCGCCCGGTCTTCGGCCGGCAGCGGAACCGCCGCGCCGTCCTCGGCTTGCGCGAAACTACCCAGCAGGGGCAAGAAGAGGCAGGCCAGTAAGGGAAGGAAGTTGCGTGTCGTCATTTTTTTTGTCTCCTTGGAAGTTTACTGTTCATTGTGCATCGGAACCGTCTGTTGAGTCGGCCGACAATTTTCGCACGAGGCTCTGGAATTTAGGATCGGCTTTGAGTATTTGCCGTCCGGCGGCTTTTAACTTGTCCACTTCTTCCTCCTTAAGGCTGAAGCTGGTCGGCAGATTGTGAAAGAAACGGCGCTGTCGTTCGTCCTTCTCATCATCGAAGCTGACTTGGATCATGTGGAATGCTACAGGATTCTCCACCGTGGCAAGCTTCCGGGTCCATTGCTCAAAGGCGGAGTTGACGAGATCGATGGTTTCAAAGTTATAGCGGTTGATCTGGACGCTCGTGACGGCGCCAAGAATATCCGGCAACGTGGGACTGATATCCGATACATCCCAGTTGTACTGGGGCTCTGTCTGTGAGTTGACGACGATCAAGACGATGTCGCGCACGTTGCCGTGTCCCGTTTCTTTAAGCACTTTGCCAAGGTTGGAATCTTCCAGGACCAACCGCTCGTAGGCCGTGCGAATGCCGAGATTGTCGGAAATGCCGCCGTCAAGAAGGTGTATATATCTGCGATGTTTTGCATCGAGAAAGGAAAAGCCTTGCTGGGCATAGACGCGCCGCCTGACGGACGCATCGGGGGAGGTCAGGGCTTCCTTGCCCCAGGGCGGCAGTTCGTAGCCGCAGCTTCCAGCGTAGTTCTGGAGCGTGATCGGGCTAAACAAAACCGGCACCGCAGAAGAGGCAGTGACGGCCACGGACACCGGAAATTTTGACAAGTCAGAGCAAATCAGGTCGAAAAAATCCTGGTTGAAGGTGAAGCGGCTGCCGGACGACAAGTCCGTGGCATTGATGCCGATATAGGGGGCATTCCGGCGGCTCAGATCGCCAAAGGTCGCGCCATGGAACAACACCTCGTCGTAATATTCCGCCGCCAGTTCCCCCCGTCCGAAATAGGGCGAGAACAGGCGCACCCAATTCTTGGGCCTAAGGAGCCGGACGGCCAACACGCCCTCTATGTTTTTCTTGAGAAAGAGAGGCTCGAATTCGCTGAATATCGAATCGCCATAAAGTCCGTAATAAGCCGCAGGGAAACTGCCGCCCGAAACGCCGGAAATCAAGTCGATTTCATCAAGCAGCCTTCGCCGCCGACCGCTGATCGGCACTTTCGTATCCCTGAGTTCTTCCAGCACCCCATAAGAGAAGGCGGCGGCCCGTGTTCCGCCGCCGGAGAAGGCCACAATAAGCAGCAACTCCCCCGAACGATGCCCACTAATCTGACGCACGGCGCGGTAACCGGCATCAGGATTCCAATGCGCGAGAGGCTCGTTCTTGAACCTGGCAGCGGAACAGCCCGCGAGTTCGAGAGCAAAACCGAGCATCAATAAGGCAAGCCGCTTATGCCGTCGAGTAAACATCTGTTTTTCCACCGTGCCCTTTATGCAAGCAACCGCCGGCTATCATTTCGGAAACAACAGCATGACCACAAAGCGGAGCCCCCAATCGGGTCCGCCTTTTCCAGGGCAGCCGAGTTAACCAAGGGCACGGCCCAGATATAAGCCTGCACCGCCCGCTGGTAATGCAGCTCGTCGTAAAGCCGTTGGGAAGTCTCTTGCGTCGGGTAGCCGGCCTCGAACTTGTATGCCGAG
>DATIXD010000407.1:0-5278 GCA_035518875.1 Methylococcaceae bacterium
AAAATCCAGGCGTTCGAAGGCGAAACCATCCTCCAAGCCGCTAAACGTGAGGGCATTGAAATCCCCCACTTATGCTACAAGGACGGCCTGCGCCCGGACGGCAACTGCCGTGCCTGCGTGGTGGAGATCAAGGGCGAACGAGTGCTCGCACCCTCCTGCTGTCGCACGCCGCTGGAAGACATGCAAGTCAGCAGCGCCGGCGAGCGTGCCCGCAAATCCCAAACAATGGTGCTGGAGCTTTTGTTGTCGGACATGCCCGCACAAGCGAAATCGCCCTACACCCTGAAATCCGAACTGGATCAATGGGCCGAAAAGCTCAAAGTTCAAGAGCCTCGCTTCGAAGCACGGCAACAGCCAGCGCCGGATCTCTCCCATCCTGCGATCGCGGTGAATCTCGATGCCTGCATCCAGTGCACCCGCTGCCTACGTGCCTGCCGCGAGGAACAGGTGAACGATGTGATCGGCCTGGCCTTCCGGGGCCGCCATGCAAAAATCGTCTTCGACCTCGGCGACCCCATGGGCGAAAGCACCTGTGTGGCATGCGGCGAATGCGTCCAGGCCTGCCCTACTGGCGCCCTGATGCCTTCCCAAAATGTCGGGCTCATCGAGCCGGACAAGAAAGTCGATTCCACCTGCCCATATTGCGGCGTCGGCTGTCTGCTCACTTACAACGTCAAGGACAACAAAATCCTTTACGTGGAAGGCCGTGACGGCGAGACCAACCACAACCGTCTCTGTGTCAAGGGCCGATATGGTTTCGATTATGTCCACAATCCGCTGCGTCTGACCAAGCCGCTGATCCGCAAGGAAGGCATCGCCAAGACGACGGCGCTTTTGGACCCCAGCGAGATTCCGGATGTCTTCCGCGAGGCGAGCTGGGAAGAAGCCCTGGACTTCGCCGCCGGCGGCCTCAAGAAGATACGCGACGAGAAGGGTCCCAAGGCACTGGCCGGTTTCGGCTCCGCCAAGGGTAGCAACGAAGAGGCCTACCTGTTCCAAAAGCTCGTCCGCACCGGTTTCGGCAGTAATAACGTCGACCATTGCACCCGACTCTGCCACGCCTCCTCGGTCGTGGCGCTGCTGGAATGCATCGGCTCCGGCGCGGTCTCTAACCCGGTCGAGGACGTGGCCAAGGCCGAAGTCATCATCGTGATCGGCTCGAACCCGACCGTCAATCACCCGGTCGCGGCGACCTGGATGAAAAATGCGGTAGAAAAGGGCGCCAAGCTGATCGTAATGGATCCCATCCGCACCGAAATCTGCCGTTTCGCGGAATACTCCCTGCAATTCCGCCCCGACACCGACGTCGCGCTGTTGAACGCGATCATGCACGTCATAGTCACGGAAAAGCTCTACAACTCAGAATACATCCGGAAGCACACCGAAGGCTTCGACCAGCTGCGCTTGCATCTAGACGACTACAGCCCGGAAGTCATGGCTCGGATCTGCGGCATCCCGGCGCAAACGATCAAGGAAGTCGCCCGTCTCTATGCCACCTCGAAATCGGCCATGATCCTTTGGGGCATGGGCGTTTCCCAACACGTGCACGGCACAGATAACGCCCGTTGCCTCATTTCGCTGGCACTAATGACCGGTCAGATCGGACGCCCCGGCACCGGCCTCCATCCCCTGCGTGGCCAGAATAACGTGCAGGGCGCCTCCGACGTGGGCTTGATCCCCATGGTCTACCCGGATTACCAGCCGGTGAGCGACGCCGAGGTCAGGGCCAAATTCGAAACGCTCTGGAACACCCCGCTCGATCCCCAGCCGGGGCTTACGGTGGTTGAGATTATCCACGCCATCCACCACGGCGACATCACCGGCCTGTACGTGCAGGGCGAAAACCCGGCCATGTCCGACCCCAATCAGAACCACGCCCGAGATGCGCTGGCCATGTTGGACCACTTGGTGGTGCAGGACATCTTCCTCACCGAAACCGCCGGATTCGCCGACGTTATCCTGCCGGCCTCGGCCTTCCCGGAAAAAACCGGCACCTTCACCAATACCGACCGCCGGGTGCAACTGGGCCGCCAGGCCATCGATCCGCCGGGCGACGCCCGACAGGACCTGTGGACCATCCAGGAAGTCGCCCATCGCATGGGTCTGAGCTGGAACTATTCCGGCCCCAAGGACGTGTTCAACGAAATGCGCCAGGCTATGACCAGCATCGCCGGCATCACCTGGGAGCGGCTGGAACAGCAGGACTCGGTGGTCTACCCCTGCGAGAAGGAGGGGGATCCGGGCGAGCCGGTCATCTTCACGGAAAGCTTCCCGCGCAAGGGCGGCAAGGGCCTTTTCGTACCTGCCGCATTCACCGAGGCAGCAGAATTGCCCGATGAGGAATATCCGCTCATCTTTATCACCGGCCGCCAGCTCGAACACTGGCATACCGGCAGCATGACCCGCCATGCCAGTATCCTGGACGCCATCGAACCGGATCCGGTCGTCACCATCCACCCTCTGGATCTGCAAAATCTGGGGGTGGAACCCGGCGAGCTGGTCACCATCGAATCGCGGCGCGGCAAGATCACGGCCTATGCTCGTGCGGACGTAGGCTTGCAGCGTGGCAGCCTGTTCATGGCTTTCTGCTACAACGAGGCATCGGCCAACCTGATCACCAACGAGGCTCTGGACCCCTTCGGTAAGATCCCTGAGTTCAAGTTCTGCGCGGTCAAGGCGAGTCCGGGCGGCAAGCTGGCCAGGCGCGTCGCCTGAAATCTTTCATGAGACTTCCGGGAAGCACGGTGAAGCCGATTCATCCGGTTTCAATGTGCATGCCGGTGCGTGCCATAGCGCACATGTAAAAACTGCGGTTTTTCGGAATTACCGGCCTGGCTATCTGCTTGATCGTAAAGTGAACTAGTACATACATCCGCTTGTCCCGCGGGAGCGCCGATTCGTATTGACTTTTAAACTGAAATAATTCAATTTACGCACCCAGACGGGCTTGTCAGGGAGTTTTCATGAATCCCATTAGGAAAAATTCCTTACAACAACAAAAATCCGTCCTTCGTTTTTAAGCTCAATTTGGCATTTAACTAAACGTGCTCCGTTGCCACGGAATACGAGGAGGAACATTATGAAAAAACCCGTGAACAGTTGGCTGATCGCAACTTCCGTTGCGGCGATGCTAGCAGCACCCGGGATCTCCCAAGCAAACGCTGAAGTCGAGAAGCTTTCCAAAGACCCTAACAACTGGGTAACTTGGGGAGGCGATTATGCCGGAACTCGCTACAGCTCGCTGACCCAGATCAACAAGGACACCGCCAAGAACCTGCAGCCCCAGTGGACCTTTTCCACCGGCGCCCTGCGCGGGCACGAAGGCGGCCCGCTGATCGTCAACGGCCTGATCTATATCCACACCGGTTTTCCGCACAAGGTTTACGCCCTGAACCAGGATACTCAGAGCGTAGTGTGGGAATACAATTATGCGCCCGATAAGGGCACCGATCCGCAGCAGGTTATCGGCGTCATGTGCTGCGACGTAGTCAACCGCGGTCTGGCTTACGGCGATGGCAAGGTCTTCCTCGCCCAGGGCGATGCGACGCTGGTAGCTCTGGATGCCAAGACCGGCAAGATCGTCTGGAAAGTCAAGAACGGCGACACCAAGGCCGGCATGACCAACACCAATGCGCCCTTGGTCGTGAAGGACAAGGTGTTTGTCGGCATCTCCGGCGGCGAATACGGGGTGCGGGGCTTCATGGCTGCCTACAACATCAAAGACGGTACCCCTGTGTGGAAAGCCTACAGCGTCGGTCCCGACTCCGAGATGAAAATCGACCCGGCCAAGACCATGACCTGGACCGACGGCAAAATGGCCCCGGTTGGCAAGGACTCCAGCCTGAAAACCTGGCAGGGTGATCAGTGGAAAATCGGCGGCGGCACCACTTGGGGCTGGTACAGCTACGATCCGCAGCTCAACCTGATCTATTACGGTTCGGGCAATCCCTCGACCTGGAATCCGGTCCAGCGTCCCGGCGACAACAAGTGGTCCATGACCATCTGGGCCCGCGACGTCGACACCGGCGAAGCCAAGTGGGTCTACCAAATGACCCCGCATGACGAATGGGATTACGACGGCATCAACGAAATGGCGCTGATCGACCTACCGATGAAAGACAGCAACGGCAAGACGCACACCAAGCTGCTGACTCACTTCGACCGCAACGGCTTCGGCTACACCCTGGACCGCGAAACCGGTGAGTTGCTGGTAGCCGAGAAGTTCGACAAGGCGGTCAACTGGGCGACTCACGTCGATATGAAGACCGGCCGTCCGCAGGTCGTGAGTACTTACTCCACCCAGGCTGGCGGCGAGGATACCAACACCAAGGCCATCTGCCCCTCCGCCATGGGCAGCAAGAACGAGCCACCGGTGACTTACTCGCCCAAGACCAAGCTGATCTACATCCCGGGAAACCACACCTGTATGGACTATGAGCCGTTCCAGGTTGAATATACCGCGGGTCAGCCGTATGTCGGCGCAACGCTGAGCATTTACCCGGCCAAGGCCGATGTGAAAACCGGCGAAAAGACCGACAAGCCGAACATGGGTTCGTTTACGGCGTGGGATCCCACCACTGGTAAAATTCCCTGGGCTATCGATGAACCGTTCTCCCTGTGGAGCGGCATGGTGGCCACGGCTGGCGACATCGTCATCTATGGCACCCTGGAAGGCTACCTGAAAGTGCGTGACGCCAACACGGGCGCTGAACTGTACAAGTTCAAGACCCCCTCCGGCGTCATCGGCAACGTCAGCACCTGGCAGCACAAAGGCAAGCAATACATCGGCGTACTGTCCGGGATCGGCGGCTGGGCCGGCGTCGGCATGGCAGCCGGGCTGGAAGGCGAAAGCGAGGGTCTGGGCGCGGTGGGCGCTTACAAGAGCCTGAGCACCCACACCAAGCTGGGTGGCGTCTTCACGGTGTTCGCTCTGCCAGACTAATCATCCGATTCCGATCGGATCATTAGCCGGAACGCCCCGGTCCGAGCAGTCGGCCGGGGCGTTCTTCATTTCAGAGGTTGCTCAACTTAACGATACGACCGGATTTTTCCCAGCTCCGAGACTGTCTCATTGCCTAAAGAAACAACAGGAAATGCTCCATGAACACTCTTTGCAAACGTCTCTGGCTCCTGTCCGTCCTTGCGCTGGCGCCGGCCGCTCAAGCCTGGGAAGGCAAGACACTGAAGGTGTGCGCCGACCCGAACAACCCCCCCTACTCCGACAGCGAGGGTCAGGGATTCGAAAACAAGATCGCCGAAATTGTGGCTAAGGAACTGG